>CASFJU010000028.1 GCA_949295115.1 uncultured Phascolarctobacterium sp. | reverse complement strand
ATCACGTTGACGTGCGCGAGAACATCGACGCTTTCAGCAAATTTGCGTTTGAAAGCCAGTTCCAGAAAATCTCCAGCGGCGGCGCCATCAGCTATGTGGAAATCCCGAATATGCGCCACAACACCGAAGCTCTGGAGGACGTTGTACGCTTTATTTACGACAATATCCAGTATGCCGAGTTCAACACCAAGAGCGATTACTGCCATGTATGCGGCTTCGACGGAGAAATTATCATCAATGATGATTTGGAATGGGAATGCCCCTGCTGCGGCAACAAAGACCATAACCTGATGAATGTAACCCGCCGCACCTGCGGCTATCTTGGCGAAAACTTCTGGAACGTGGGCAAAACCAAAGAGATTAAAGCCCGCGTGTTACACCTGTAACGGAGGTGCGTGATGAATTACGCGGCAATTAAAACACACGACGTTGCCAACGGGCCGGGCGTGCGCGTATCGCTGTTCGTCAGCGGCTGCACCCACTACTGCAAAGGCTGCTTTAACCAGGAAGCCTGGGATTTTGACTACGGCCAGCCCTTTGACGCAGCGGCGGAGGAAGAAATTTTAAACGCATTGAAGCCTGCGTATATTAAAGGCTTCAGCCTTTTGGGCGGCGAACCGTTTGAACCTGCCAACCAAAAAGCACTGTTGCCGTTTATGCAGCGCCTGCGCGCGATGTACCCCGATAAAACCGTGTGGTGCTATACCGGTTACGATTTGGAAAAAGATTTGCTGACCGGCCGCCTGTGCGATTACGAAACCACCAAAGGGATGCTGGACTGCATCGATATTTTGGTGGACGGCGAATTTGTGGAAGCAAAAAAAGACCCGAACCTGCGCTTCCGCGGAAGCAGCAACCAGCGTGTAATCCGTTTGCAGGAAACGCTGAAAGAAGATAAAATAATCCTGTGGGACGACAACGAAGGCTTGTTTGAACCGGGGAAATAAAAAGGAAAACGCACCTGACTGACAAAGCGGGTGCGTTTTTTATTGACAACTTACCATGCTAATGGTAAACTTTTAGTAATTACAAATTAGCGGCCTATGATGGGGGAGAGTACTTTTAATACGCAGCCCATAGCGAGCCGGGGGTGGTGCAAGCCCGGTGGTGTGCGGTAAAGGGAATGGGCCCCGGAGGTGTGCTGCGAGCCGCAAGGGGTAGCAGCGCCGGGATGGCTTTGCCCGTTACCATAAAAGCGGATATCGGCTCTGGCCCGTATCTTAAAGTTGGACTTTATAAGTCAAGCAGGGTGGCACCGCGAAAGTTTACAGCCTTTCGTCCCTACAAGGGGATGGAAGGCTTTTTTATTTACAGCTTAAGGAGTGAGCGGCATGGAAGAATTGCAAAGAGAGAAAAAAATAGTAACCTTAACGGAAGTTAAGCCGACGCAGGACGGTTACCGCTGGGTGGCGATAACGGCGATGCTTCTGGCCATCGGCATTATTTTGCACACGGTAAGCCCCAACGTGGGCGGCGTTACGCCGAACTGGACGATTGCAATGTATTCCATTGTCATCAACCTTACCAACCCGTCGCTGCCGCAGGCGCTGGGCATTGGTTTTATCAGCGGCATGACGCTGGTGCCGTCGTCTAAGTCGGCTTTCCCGCTGGGCAATTTAGCAAGCGAGGTGTGCGGCGCGATTGTGTGCTGCCTTTTGGTTAAAGCCATGCTGAGTGTTAAGCTGGACAAATGGAAGCTGCGCCCGTTTATTACCGGCTTTGCGGCGACTATTATGAGCGGCGGCGTGTTTACGTTTATTTTAAAAATCGTCATGGGGCTGCCCTTAAGCGTGTGGATGTACGCCATGCTGCCGGTGGTGGCGGTTATCGGCGTATTGAACGGCAGCATTACCTTTTTGCTGTACGGCCCGGTACGCAGGCTGTTTTTTGTGCAGGAGGAAGATAACTGATGGAAACGGTTGTGGAATTACAGCATTTTTACTTTGCTTATAAAAAGAACAATTTAGTGCTGCACGATATAGATTTTAAAATTGAGCGCGGTTCGTTTACGGTTATCGCCGGGCCGAGCGGCAGCGGCAAAACTACGCTGTGCAAGGCGATGGCGGGCATTGTGCCGTTTTACATGGGCGGCGCTTACAGCGGCGACGTGATGGTGCTGGGCGAAAGCACAAAGGGCAAAAAGGTATCGGACATTGCCATGCGCCTTGGGCTGATGCTGGAGGATTACGAAAGCCAGCTCGTTTCGCTGACGGCGGGCGAGGAGGTTGCGTTCAGCCTGTTAAATCACGGCTTTAAGCCGGAAGAAGTTGAGGAGCGCACACGCCGTGCGTTGGAGGACGTCGGCCTGCCGGGACGCGAAAGCTACCAGCTTGATGAACTTTCCGGCGGACAGCGACAGCGTTTGCTTTTGGCTTCGGTGCTTGCCGTACACCCGGAAATTATCGTGCTGGACGAGCCTGTATCGGCAATGGACCCGGACGGTGCCAATTCCCTGTACGGGTTGTTATATAAAATCCATAAGGAATACGGCACGACGATTGTGGTGGTTGAACACCGCATCGACTACCTGCTGCCATACATGACGGATTTGATTGTACTGAAAGACGGACGGTTGGTAACGGCCGATAAATACGAAAACGCCGCCAGAAAAATGTACGGCGACGAGGTTCTGCGCCAGTTCATACCGGCGCTGTGGCGCATCAAGCTGGGGCTTGAAGAAAAGTTTGACATCACGCTGGGCGATTGGCGCACGGAGGAAGAAGCCGTGGCGGAACTGAAGGAGAAGGGCTTTACAGGGGGTGAAGCGTAATGCTGGAGGCAAAAGAGGTTAACTTTGCGTACCTGCGCGGGCAGCCGGTGCTGCACGATATAGATTTGAAAATTGAAAGCGGCGAGTTTGTGGCTCTTTTGGGGCACAACGGCAGCGGCAAAACCACGCTGAGCCGCCTGTTTATGGCGCTGATTCATCCCCGCAGCGGGCAGATTTTAATTGACGGCGAGGACATTGAGAAAATGGAACCGGCAGATCTGGCTGATAAAATCGGTTACGTGTTCCAGAACCCTGATTTGCAGATTTTGGAGGACACCGTTTTTGACGAAGTGGCTTACGGGCCGCGCGCCAAAAAGCTGACGGAGGAAACCGTGAAGCGCCAGGTGGAAAAAGCGCTGGCAGCCACGGGGCTGAC
>CASFJU010000027.1 GCA_949295115.1 uncultured Phascolarctobacterium sp. | reverse complement strand
GTTCTTATATGCAATAAAAAAACTGCGCCCGGAGGTGCAGCTTGAAGTTTGCAATTCCATCGGCAGCGCGCTGTACTGCGATATTACCAACGGCATTGTACTGAGCAAGTACGATTTGCAGGCGGTTGAGCTTTATATGCGTAAGCTGATTGCTTCGCAGGAGCCGATTGTTTACGGCACTATCAGCAGGGCGGAGGCTGTAAAAATTTTGCAGGAGCGCCACGAGGATGACCGCATGGAGCTGTTGAACAATGCGCCTGACGCACAGACATTGACGGTGTATTACCTGCATGATTACGCTGAATACTTTTTCGGCGCAATGATGCCGAACTGCGGCTATTTAAAGCTGTTTGAGCTTATCAATTACGAAAACGGCATTATTATTAACTACCCGGAAAAGGGCAGCATGGACAGGTTGGATAAGTTTGAGCCAAGCGACGCTTTAAACGGCATGTTCCACGAATTGCAGGACTGGTCTGCTAAAATTCAGTGCAACACGGTTGCCAAGCTGAACCGCATAATCAACTGCGGCTACGCCAACGGCATTATTCAGGTGGCGGAGGCGCTACACGAAAAGAAAATTGCCGGTATTGCCGATAAAATTGCTGCCAGCAACAAGGATGTGCGCCTTGTGCTGATTGCAGGACCTTCGTCATCCGGCAAAACGACTTTTGCCCAGCGTTTAAGCATCCAGATGATTGTTAACGGCAACAGACCCGTGCCGATTTCTATGGACGACTATTTTAAAGACCGCCACGATACTCCGCGCAAAGCGGACGGCAGCTTTGATTTTGAAAGCGTGGAGGCTGTTGACCTTGAACTGTTCAATGACCACCTGCGCCGCTTGCTTGCAGGGGAGTGCGTAAAAATACCCAAGTACAATTTCCGCAGCGGTACGCGCGAATACCGTGGGCGTGAAATTCAGCTGGGGGATAAAGACGTTCTGGTTGTGGAAGGCATCCACGCTTTGAACGAGCGCATTTCCGAATCCGTGCCTGCCAATAACAAAATGAAAATTTATATCAGTGCCTTAACGCCGATGCAGCTTGATTCCTACAACCGCATCCACACGACGGATATGCGCCTGCTGCGCCGCATTGTGCGCGATTCTCAGTTCCGTTCGCACGACGCGTTGATGACGCTGAAGTTGTGGGACGACGTGCGCCGCGGCGAAGAAAAATATATCTTCCCGTTTCAGGACAGCGCCGATATCATGTTCAACACATCGCTGGTGTACGAGTTTGCCGTGCTTAAAAAGTACGCCGAACCTTTGCTGAAGCAGGTAACGCTTGATGAAGCAGTTTATACGCGCGCACAGCGACTGCTGGAGCTGTTAAGCCATGTGCGCGGCATGGATGACGAGTCAATACCGACCAATTCCATTTTGCGCGAATTTATCGGCGGTTCAATTTTTAAAGAAGCGTTATAAAAAAGGACATAAAAAATCCCATCCGTTATTTGCGGATGGGATTAATTTTTTATTTAGCCGGTGTGGGCTGGTTGCTGACAACCGGTTTGGTATTGCTGCTTGAAGAAGAATTGCCTTCTAAAATCTCGCGTACGCGCTGGCGCATGCTGGGCTTTTTGGCAGGTTCGGCAGAAGTTCCGATAGCTTCTTCGGCAGCTTTTTTGACAGCCGGTTTCGCTTCTTCGGCCTTTTCTTTTACGTCCTTATCTTCTTCTTTTTTGTCTTTATCCTTATCTTTGTCCTTGTCTTTATCTTTATCCTTTTCGTCTTCAATCTTCGGTTCAGGCGGTATTACCACGCCGCTCGGGCGGATAAAGTCAACTGCGGGCAAATTGGATACGGCGTTAACCATAAAGCTGCGCCAGATACTGAGCGGCTGCATGGAACCGTACATATAATCAAGTGCGCGGCCGTTATCGTCGCCAATCCACACAGCGGTGGAAAGGTTAGGCGTAAAGCCTACAAACCATGCGTCCTTAAAGTCATCTGTAGTACCGGTTTTGCCTGCTGCCGGGCGGCCGATGCCGGAACCTGCGGCAGTACCGTTTACAAATACGCCTTTCATCATATCAACCGTTAAGTAAGCTGCCTGCGGGTTAACTGCGGTATGGCTTTCGGTTCTGTTTTCGTAAATAACCTTACCGTTGCGGTCTTCAATTTTTAAAATGGCAATCGGTTTAACATATACGCCGTTGTTGCCGATAGCGCCGTAAGCGGCTGCCATCTCCAGCGGGATAACGCCGCGGCTTAAACCGCCCAACGCCATAGCCAGGTTAGCATCGGTATAAGTACCGTCTTCCACCAGTGTGGTGATGCCGAGCGCTTTAGCGGTTTCCAGAATTTTGCCGACGCCAACCTGCTGTGCAACAAGTACAGTCGGTACGTTCATGGATTTGGTAAGAGCGGTGCGCAGGCTAACCTTGCCGTGCCAAGCGCGGTCGCTGTTCTGCGGTTTCCAGCCTTTGGCAAATTCTGTTTCCTTATCTTCTACAACGCTGGCAGGGGTAAAGCCGCTGTCCATCGCCGCAAGGTAAACAAAAGGCTTAAAGCTGGAACCAGGCTGGCGTACTGCCATAATGGCGCGGTTGAATTTATCTTCGCCGCGGCCGCCAATCATAGCTTTAACGTAGCCGGTGGTGGGGTCAAGCGATACCAGTGCAACCTGCGGCTGGGTCAGCTGGTTGTCATCGGTGTAGTAAGACGGAAGGTACTGCAAAGCGTCAACAGCAGCCTGCTGCATATCGCTGTTAATAGTGGTGTAAATGCGCAGGCCGCCTTTATAAAGCGCGTCGGCGCCAAACTTATCCATAATAAATTCGTTGCAGTAATCAAAAAAGTAGGAGAGGTATTCCGTCCGGTTGTGTTTTTCACTTACATGGACCGCAATTTGTTCCGCCTTGGCGGTATCGGCTTCAGCCTGGCTGATATAACCGTATTTTACCATCTGGTCCAGCACAAGGTCGCGGCGCTCCTTGCTTGCTTCGGGGTTTTCAATCGGGTTATAGTAGTTGGGGCTTTTCGGAATAGCCGCCAGTGTTGCTGCTTCGGCAAGGTCAATGTCTTCAACATGCTTACCAAAATAATACAGCGAAGCGGTTTCCACGCCGTAAGTGCCCTGACCGAAATAAATACGGTTCAGGTACATCTCAAGAATTTCATCTTTAGTGTAGCGTTCTTCCAGCTGGCGCGCAATAAATGCTTCTTTAATTTTACGGGTAATGGTGCGCTCGTTGCTTAAAAAAGCGTTTTTGGCAAGCTGCTGGGTAATGGTGCTGCCGCCCTGCACATCGCCACCGGTAAGCGTTACAAACAATGCGCGCGCCGTACCGCGGATATCAATGCCGCCGTGCTCATAAAAACGCGCGTCTTCAATAGAAATAAAAGCTTCCTGTAAATGCTTCGGCATTTTTTCAAGGCTTACAGGTACGCGCTGTTCTTCCGACGCGGTGGTGTAAATCAGTTCACCCTTATCGTCAAAGTATTGGGAAGCAGCGTCCGGGCGCAGCGAGTCTTCGATATCGACTGCGGGCATTAAACCGGCAAGCCCCCAAAAAGCAGCGCCTATCAGCACAATCAATGCCGCCAGTACGCAAAAGCCTGTTTTAAAAATGTTTCCCATAAGTCAACCTCGGTTCTATAAAGTAGTAATTAAACATTCCCAATCATTATAACATACTTTGTGCTAAAAATGTACCTTGCAAATAAAAAACAGCGCCGGCAGAAGTAGCAATTTAGTGAAATCTGCCGGGCTGCGTGTTTGGTTGTATGTAAAATTTTACCAGATTCCCAGTACATGCTGCATGCCAATGCTTACAAGCGCAATGCAAATCCAGCAGATGAGGCCCAGTAAAATGGGTTTGCCGCCGCTTTTAACAAGGCCGACAAGGTTTGTGTTCAGACCGATGGCTGCCATCGCCATGGCAATCATAAATTTACCGACGGAAGGAAGCTCAGCGAGGAAGGGGAAGCTGCTGCCGACAAGCGTGTTTACTACAGCCGCCAGCACAAAGTACAGAATAAACATCGGGAAGATGGAAGTGATTTTTACATCGGACGCGGTGTTTTTAGTTTTGCCGGTAATGTAAGCCAGCCCCAGGCAGATGGGAATGATGGCGAGCGTGCGGGTGAGCTTGACGATGGTGGCGTAGTTCAGAGCTGTATCGCTGCCGTGTGCGTTGGCCCAGGTCTGCCCTGCCGCAACGACGGAGCTGGTGTCGTTAATTGCCGTGCCTGCCCACATGCCGAAGCCCGTATCGGTAAAGCCCAGCATATCGCCCAGCGCGGGGAATAAAAAGGCCGCAACGACGTTGAACAGAAAGATAACGGAAATGGACTGCGCGATATCCTTATCGGAAGCCTTGATTACCGGTGCTGCTGCTGCAATGGCGCTGCCGCCGCAGATGGAGGAACCGACGCCGACGAGCGTGGCAATGTCGCGCTCAATGTTCATAAGTTTGCTTAACACAAAGGCAACAATTAAAGCCGTGCTGATGGTAGCGATGATGATTGCCAGCGACTGCGAACCGACGGCTAAAATTTCAAACAGGTTCATACCGAAGCCCAGCAGGATAATGGAATATTGCAGAATTTTTTTAGCCGTAAACTGAATGCCGGGTTGGAAAAACGCCGGCCTGTTCCAGAAAGCAACCAAAAGGCCGAAGATAATTGCAAAAACCGGCGCACCGACAACAGGGAAAAGCTTGCCAAGATAAGTTGCAGGTACTGCCAGCGCAAAGCAGAACAGTACGCCGCGGAAATTTTTACTGATAAAATCCATGGGATACATCCTTTCATAAAATAACATTGTTAAAATCTTGTAAGCTAAGTATAAACGGTTTATAATAATTAGTAAAATGAATTATCTTAATCAAAACGATTATAATTTTTAATGAGGTTATCATGCTGGAAGAACTTGAAACATTTTTAGCAGTTGCCGAATGCCGCAATTTTACCAAAGCGGCACAAAAACGCAATCTGTCGCAGCCAACTGTCAGTGTGCAGATTAAAAAGCTGGAGGAATACTTCGGCACATTTTTAATTGAGCGCACTGTGCGCCATAAAAGCATCGCGCTGACGGCGGCAGGCAAAATATTGCAGCAAAGCGCCAAAAGCATCTGCGCGGAAATGGAATACGCCAAAGCTGCTATTGCCGACTTGCAGGGCAAGATAGAAGGTACTTTGCGCATCGGCGCCAGCCAGACAATTGGCGAATATTTTTTGCCGGAATACCTGGGGCGTTTTGCCAAAACCTACAATAAACTGGAGCCGGAAATTATTATCGGTAACACGCAGCAGATTGTAAAACTTTTGCTTGACGGTGAAATAGATGTTGGTTTGGTTGAGGGCGAAGTTGCTGAACACGGCGTTAAAGCAGAAGCGTTTTACCATGATAAGCTGGTAGTTATTACAGCAACCGGGCAGCAGGAAGCAGGCAGCAAACGTTGGATTATCCGCGAAGAAGGTTCAGCATCGCGCGCACAGTGGGAAACTTATATAAAAAACAACAATATAATAGTTGAACGCAAACCGATAATTTTTAACACCAATTTTGCTGTTAAGGAAGCTGTTAAAAACAATCTGGGGCTTGCGCTGATATCGCAGTACATTGCAAGCCGTGCCGCAAAACGCGGTGAAGTTAAATTAAGCGGCGGTTATCCTGCGGCGGTGCGCAATTTTTATTGCCTTACGGCAGACGGCAGGGCGGAACGGCGCGCCGTAAGCATTTTTAAACAGGATTTGCAGCAGAACTTTACGCAAAAAGAAGGAAAAAACAAGAAAAAAGAGAATCCGGCAGAAAAAAGTTAATATCAGGTAAATTCCACGCATAATTTGCGCAAATTACATAAAAACTGTGTTTGCTTTTATTACGCAGATTTAATATAATAACTACACGCTGTGATGCGGCGTTGAAATTGAAAAATTTCAAAAAAGTAGTTGACAAAATGTTAAAAACATAGTAAACTACAAAAGCTGTCAATCAGCAGCACCTTGAAAACTGAACAAGAACCAAGTAAAAGCGAATGTGCGGGCGAGTTTCCTTAAAGCGGAAGCGGAAAGGAAACGAGCCAAAACAAACAAA
>CASFJU010000026.1 GCA_949295115.1 uncultured Phascolarctobacterium sp. | reverse complement strand
ACCTGTTCCCATCCCGAACACAGAAGTTAAGCCCTTATACGTCGAAAGTACTTGGCTGGAAGCGGCCCGGGAGGATAGATAGCTGCCGGTTAAATAAAAACACCATGCAATTTTGCATGGTGTTTTTGTTTTATGCCTGCATATATTGCTGCCGTAAATTTTATTTGCCTTTATTTCTGCTTTCATTTACAATTATGGTAGATTACTTTATGGTTGAGGTGCGGAATATGGAATTAACTGAAGTAACCAAATTCAGGCGTGCGGTTTTAACCGGTATTGCCAAATTTACCTGGAGCGATAGTTTACCTGAGCACGTTTATGATATTTTATATAATACCGTTACGGAGGATACGCCGCGTGTGCGCTGCTGCGTGCATAAAGAACGTGCGGTATTAAAAAACAGAATTGATATGGCGCTGGGGCTGGAAACAGGCATTAATATCGTCGAGGCCAGTAAAAAAGCGTTGGCCGAACCGCTTGATAAAACTTTGCCGGTAATTGACGTTTTGCCGGAAGCATGTGATCAGTGCCCGATTGATAAATTTTTGGTAACGGATGCCTGCCGCCATTGCGTTGCACATAAATGCATCAATAAATGCCCGCGCAAGGCGATTTCCATTTATCAGAACAGGGCTTATATTGACAAGACCAAATGCGTGGAATGCGGTATGTGTAAAAAAGCCTGCCCCTATGGCGCGATTATTGAAATCAGCCGTCCGTGTGAGCGTGCCTGCGTGCTGGGGGCAATAACTGCCGGTGCGGACAGAAAAGCTAAAATTGATTTTAATAAATGCGTACAATGCGGTGCCTGCCGCAGTGCCTGCCCGTTTGGCGCTATTGATGAGCGCAGTGCGATTGTGCAGGTTATTAAGGATATCAAAGCAGGCAAACAGGTTTATGCACTGCTGGCTCCCTCCTTTGTCGGTCAGCTTGGCATAAAGGTTACACCGGCGCAGATTGTGGCCGCGCTTTTAAAAGCAGGTTTTACTGCAGTTAAAGAAGTAGCTGTCGGCGCGGACTTAACCGCTGCGCATGAAGCGCACGAACTGGCAGAAAAAGTACCGTCAGAACAGAAATATTTAACCAGTTCCTGTTGTCCGTCGTTTGTGAATATGATTAAAAAACATGTGCCTGCCGCCGCTGCTAAAATTTCGCAGACGGTATCGCCGATGGTGGCTTGTGGACGCTATGTTAAAGAAAATAATCCTGCGGCAGTTACGGTGTTCATCGGCCCTTGCATCGCCAAAAAGGCAGAGGCTTACGCTAATGATGACGCTATTGATTACGCAATGACCTTTGAAGAAATGGCGTGCTTTCTGGAAGGTGCAGGCATTGACGCTGCTGCTTTGGAAGTGGACGAGTTCAGCTCCGAAGCTTCGTTGTACGGCATTTCCTTCCCTGTCAGCTGTGGCGTAAAAACTGCTGTTGCCAATGTTTTAGGCGAGCAGGGCAAAAACTTAAAAACGCATTATGCCAGCGGGCTTGAGCGCTGCCTGACAGAAGTTAAGCAGTTGGAAGAAGGCAAGCTGGACTGCGAATATTTTGAGGGCATGGCCTGCGACCGCGGCTGCATGGACGGCCCGGGCAGCATGGCAGATTACAATATTGTCAACATGCTACTGAAAAAATATGCCGCCGCCAGCCCGCAGAAAAATGTCAGCGATGACAACGAAGCGGCAAAAGTGCTGGGCAAAATAAATTTGGATGTAAAATAACACAATTTAAACATATTTGCGGCTTATAATAAGGGCAAATAACGGAGGTGTTAGTATGAAAAAATTTACATCAATGCTGGCAGCAGCGCTTTTGGTATTCAGCGTTGCCGGTACTAACCTTGCGGACGCCGCTGAACCGAATACCATCGCCGTGGGCGGCATGGCCGAGCAGGAGGTTGCACCCGACATGGCGTATGTTGATTTAGGCATTACCGTGCGCGCAAACGATGCGGAAACGGCGCGTGCCGAAGAAGCAAAAATTGCGCAGCAAATCCGCAGGTCGCTGCTGGGACTTGCCATTACCGACAACGATTTGCAGAATACCGGTTACTATATGTATCAGGAATATAAGGTTGACCGCGACGGCAAACGCACTGTCGGCCAGTATGTGCTTAATTCTTCGGTAAAAGTCACCGTGCGCGATCTGGATAAGCTTTCGCAGGTGATTGATAACACGGTGAAAGCAGGCGTAACCAATATCGACAGTGTAAGCTATGCTTTAAGCACGCAGAACATTGTGCAGCGCCAGCTTCTGGCAGCAGCGGTGGAAAACGCGCGTGAAAAGGCAGCAGTGGTTGCTAGTGCTGGCAGCCGCACTTTGGGCAGCATGCTCAGCGCCGATATTAACGGTTTTACCGGCGGCACGGTTGTAGCGGCAGGTTCCAACAAACTGCGCAGCGCATCTGTGATGGCTGACGGTGTCGAAGCTACCGAGCTTGCGCCAGGCAAGATTAAGTTAAACGCCCGCGTACAGGTTGTATTTGCTTTAAACTGACATAAAAATAAGCAGCATTTTCTTACGGATTTATTCCGGTAGAAATGCTGCTTTTTTTTGCTGCGCAAATATGGTAAAAAGCGAACGTATGTGTTATTATATTTATATAAAATTAAGGAGGCTTTGCGATGCTGCGCTGGATTATGCACGCCGATATGGATGCTTTTTTTGCGTCCGTCGAACAACTTGATAACCCGGAACTGAAAGGTTTGCCGGTAATCGTCGGCGGCTTAAGCGGACGCGGCGTTGTATCGACCTGCTCGTATGAGGCGCGCAAATTCGGCGTACATTCCGCCATGCCGATGCATATGGCCAAACGCCTGTGCCCGCAGGGCGTGTTCATTCAGGGGCGCATGCGCCGATATAAAGAAGTTTCCGATAAAATCATGGAAATTTTCCATACGTTTTCACCGCTGGTAGAGCAGCTTTCGGTCGATGAGGCGTTTTTGGACGTTACCGGTATGGAAGGACTGTATCCGGATGTAATAACGCTTGCTAAGGCAATTAAAGCCAAAGTTTACGCAGAAACAGGACTGCGCGTTTCCGTCGGCGTGGCGCCGAATAAATTTTTAGCCAAGCTGGCGTCCGATTTGGAAAAGCCGGACGGGCTGGTGCTGATTAAGCACGAAACAGCGGCTGCTTTTATTGCGCCGATGCCGGTACGTAAAATTTTCGGCATTGGCAAAGCCGCCGAAGCGGAGCTTTTAAAATACGGCATTGATACCATCGGCAAAATTGTCGCTGCTGATATCAAAATTTTGCAGCGGGTGTTTGGCATTAACGCGCAAACGGTACACGACTTGGCGCGCGGCATTGATAACAGGCCGGTTGTTAACGAAACGGAAGCCAAGTCGATAGGCAAGGAACACACCTATGACAAGGATTTATACGCCGCTGCCGATTTACGCAGCGCAGTGCGCGATTTATGCGGCGAAACCGGCTGGCGTCTGCGCAACCACGGGCTGGTTGGCTACACGGTAACGCTTAAAGTCAAGTTCAGTTCGTTTAAAACCATTACGCGCAGCATAACTTCCGAAATGCCGGTGGCTTACGACGAAGAAATTTACGCGCTGGCTCTGAAGCTTTTGCAACAGGTAAAATTAAGCGAAGGCGTGCGGCTGCTGGGCGTAAGCATATCGCATCTGGAGCAGGAGGGAGCCGCGCCGGTGCTGAACTTTAACGATAACGAAAAACTGAAAAAGCGCAATGCCGCCGTGGATTTTTTAAAAAACAAATTTGGCGAAGGCATCATCAAGCGCGGCTGAAAAAAGCAAAAAAATAAAGCCTGCAAGTGTTTGCAGGCTTTTTGTATATGGAAATTATTCCATAGCATTGACTTTTTTAGCAAGTCTGGATTTTCTGCGGTTGGCAGCGTTTTTGTGGATGATACCTTTACGTGCTGCTTTATCGATTAAACCGGATGCAGTTACATAAGTAGCTTTTGCATCTTCTTGAGTGCCGGTTTCAGTTAAAGCAACTACTTTGCGGGCAATGTTACGGATTGCAGCTTTAACAGGTGCATTTTTTGCACGGCGTTCTGCATCAGTTTTTACACTACGAACGGAAGATTTAATGTTCGGCAACGAATTCACCTCCTACCATCAATTACCTTTACCAAGTAATTTTACCACAAAGTAAAAGCATGCGCAAGGGCTTTTTGTTATAAATCCTGCCGCGGCAGAAATTTTTATAATGCGCTTTGCCTGCTTGCGGGTGCAGGGCTTAAAATGGTATAATAATTAATTAGATGAGTTTTTTATAAGGAGAACGCAATGGACCAAAAACATATACGCAATTTTTCCATCATCGCCCATATCGACCACGGTAAAAGCACGCTGGCGGACCGCCTGATTGAATACACCGGCACGCTTACCAAACGCGAGATGGAGGAGCAGATTTTAGACTCCATGGATTTGGAGCGCGAGCGCGGCATTACCATTAAGGCGCAGGCCGTGCGCAGCATTTACAACGCCCGCGACGGGCAGGAATACATGCTGAACTTTATCGATACGCCGGGCCACGTCGATTTTACCTACGAGGTTTCGCGTGCGCTGGCTGCGTGTGAGGGCGCGCTGCTGGTTATCGACGCTACGCAGGGCATAGAGGCGCAGACGCTGGCCAACGTATACCTGGCGCTGGATAATGATTTGGAGATTATTCCCGTTATTAACAAGATTGATTTACCGAGCGCCGATCCGGACCGTGTTAAGCACGAAATTGAGGACGTTATCGGCATCGACGCTTCCGAAGCGGTGCTGACGAGCGCTAAAACCGGCATCGGCATTGAGGACGTACTGGAAGCGATTGTCGAAAAAATACCCGCGCCCAGCGGCGACGCGCAAAAACCGCTGAAAGCACTGGTGTTTGACAGCAAGTTTGACGCTTACAAGGGCGTAGTTCTGTACTTCCGCGTGATGGACGGCAGAGTAAAAAAAGGCATGAAAATCCGCATGATGGCGACCGGCGCGGAATTTGAAGTTACCGAAGTGGGCGTGTTTAAGCCGAATCCGGTGACCGTGGACGAGTTGGACGCAGGGCAGGTAGGCTTTTTGGCAGCGGCCATTAAAAACGTAAAGGATGCGCGCGTGGGTGATACCATTACCGATGCCAACAACCCGGCAGATGAGGCTTTGCCGGGCTACCGCAAGGCGACGCCGATGGTTTACTGCGGCCTGTACCCGGTAGAAAATTCCGATTACGACAATCTGCGCGACGCGCTGGAAAAGTTACAACTGAACGACGCTTCGCTGGTGTTTGAGCCGGAAACTTCCGTGGCTTTGGGCTTCGGCTTCCGCTGCGGTTTTTTGGGCCTGCTGCACATGGACGTTATCAAGGAGCGCTTAGAGCGCGAATATAATTTGGCGCTGATTACCACTGCGCCGAACGTAATTTACGAGGTGTTCCGTACCAACGGCGACGTGGAACTGGTGGATAACCCGTCCAACTTCCCGGACCCGACCGTTATCGACCACGTTGAGGAGCCTTATGTTAATGCGACGATTATTGTGCCGAAGGATTATGTCGGTGCTGTAATGGAGCTGTCGCAGGAAAAACGCGGCGAATACGAGAACATGACGTACCTTGACGAAACTCGCGTTATGATTCATTATGCGCTGCCGCTGAGCGAGATTATTTTTGACTACTTCGACCGTTTGAAATCCGCAACGCGCGGCTATGCTTCGCTGGATTATGAGCTGGCAGGCTACCGCATGAGCGATTTGGTGAAGGTTGATATTTTGCTGAACGGCGACCCGGTGGACGCATTGAGCGCCATTGTGCACCGCGAAAAAGCTACCGTGCGCGGCAGGCAGCTGGTTGAAAAGCTGCGCGGCTTAATTCCGCGCCAGATGTTTGAAATACCGGTGCAGGCTGCTATCGGCAATAAAATTATCGCCCGCGAGAACGTGCGCGCGCTGCGCAAGGACGTACTGGCAAAATGCTACGGCGGCGACATTACCCGTAAGCGCAAATTGCTGGAAAAACAAAAAGAAGGCAAAAAGCGCATGAAACAGGTCGGCAGCGTGGAACTGCCGCAGGAAGCCTTTATGGCAATATTGAAAATGGATTAAAAAATAACACGCAGGAGCAAATTCCTGCGTGTTTTACTTTACTCAATCTTCAATTTTAATTTTGCCTTTTTGGTTTTCGTAATCTTCAACAACCCATTTTAAAATCTGTTCGATTTCTTTGTTGACGCTGCGGCCGTTGTTTTCGGCAATAATCTTCATTTTTTTCATAATAATGGGGTGGATGCGCAGGCTGAAGCGTGCAGGTTCCATA
>CASFJU010000025.1 GCA_949295115.1 uncultured Phascolarctobacterium sp. | reverse complement strand
ATAGCTGATAGCGCCGCCGCTGGAAATTTTCTGGAACTGGCTTTCAAACGCAAATTTGCTGAAAGCGTCGATGTTCTCGCGCACGTCAACGTGATAGGAATTGGTGTAGTAACCTTTATCGGTAACGTCCTCAATCGTTCCGAAGCGTTCTTTATCAATGCGTGCAAAACGGTAGCACAGGCTTTCGGCAGGCGTGCCGTACAGCGCAAAGCCGATGCCGGTCTGCTGTTTCCATTTATCGCATTTGGCGCGCAGGTAACGCATAACGCGCAGCGCAAATTCTTCGCCCACGGGGTCGGTGTGGCTTACGCCCTTCATCAGCTTGGTCATTTCGTACACGCCGATATAGCCCAGTGAAATGCTGCTGTAACCGCCGACAAGGTATTTATCAATCGTTTCGCCTTTTTTCAGGCGGGCGATAGCGCCATACTGCCAATGCACGGGGCTTACGTCGCTCTTAATGCCCATCAGCGCATTGTGGCGGCACATCAAAGCCTTATAGCACAGCTCTAAGCGTTCTTCCAGCACCTGCCAGAACTTCTGCTCATCGCCCTTGGCGATAATAGCCACCTGCGGCAGGTTGATGGAAACCACACCCTGATTGAAGCGGCCTTCAAATTTATAGTTGCCGTTTTCATCCTTCCACGGGGAAAGGAAACTGCGGCAGCCCATCGGGGAGAATACATTACCTTCGTAGTTCTCGCGCATTTTCTTGGCGGAGATATAGTCCGGGTACAGGCGTTTGGCGCTGCATTTTACCGCCAGTTTGGTAATGTAATCGTACTTACCGCCCTTCAAGCAGTTGTGCTCGTCCAAAACGTAAACCAGTTTCGGGAAGGCCGGCGTTACATAAACGCCCTTGTCGTTTTTAATGCCCTGCAAACGCTGACGCAGAATTTCTTCTACAATCATCGCGTTTTCTTTCAAATATTCGTCATCTTCCTGCAAATTGAGGAAGATGGTTACAAACGGGGATTGGCCGTTAGTGGTCATCAAAGTGTTAATCTGGTACTGAATGGTCTGCACGCCGCTTTGCAGCTCGCTCTTTAAGCGCGCCTGCACCAGACGCTCAACCGTTTCGGCAGGCAGGCTGTCGCCCACTTCATCAAGCACGGCTTTTTTAAATTTATTGTAGCTGCGGCGCAGGTATTTGCCCAAATGGCGGATATCCACCGACTGGCCGCCGTACTGGCTGCTGGCAACAGAAGCAATAATCTGCGTCATAACCGTGCAGGCAACCTGGAAGCTTTTCGGGCTTTCAATCAGCTTGCCGTTCATAACGGTGCCGTTGTCCAGCATGTCGCCGATGTTAATCAGGCAGCAGTTAAAAATCGGCTGGATGAAATAATCTGCGTCGTGGAAATGGATTGCGCCCTCGTCATGCGCCTTGGAAATTTCTTCCGGCAGGATAATGCGGCGGGTCAAATCCTTGGAAACCTCACCGGCAATCAAATCGCGCTGGGTAGAAGCCATAACGGCGTTTTTATTGCTGTTTTCTTCCATAACATCCTTGTTGCTGTTGCGGATTAAGGATAAAATGCTTTCGTCGGTAGTGTTGGCTTTGCGCACCAGCGCACGTTTATAACGGTAAATAATGTAAGCCTTGGCAAGGTCAAATTTACCCTCGTCCATCAGCTGATGCTCAACCATATCCTGAATATCTTCTACCAAAAGGCGCATACGGTTGCGGCCTTCAACAAATTCCGCAATGCTTTCAATCCTCTCCGGAGCAATGCGCTCGTTTTCCTCCACGGCGTCGTTGGCTTTCTGGATAGCCACAACAATCTTGCTGCGGTCAAAATCAACAGTCGTGCCGTCGCGTTTGATTACCTTCATGTTCCTCCCTCTTTCTCGCCTAAAGTAATATTTTCAACGTCCGTTCTTTCCCAAAGACGTAATGAGCCTTTACAATAATACCACATTTTAGTGCGGAAGTAAATAGGCAAGCTACAATATATTGTTTTTACACAAGCAGCGTCAACTATATTTTGTGCTTTATGGTTTTGTAGCATTTGTATACGCACCGGCACATTTTGTTTTTGTCAAGCATTTTTAATCCGCCTTAAGCGGGATAATTTTGCGTTTTGCTGGCTTAAACTTAAAATTGCGGCGTTTAACGGCATTACCAAAAATTTGCGGCAAGATTTGTACACAAAAGTTTGCAATTTAAAAACCGTATTGTAAAATTGTTACGGAAAGATTATAATATAAAAGTATTTCATTAAAAACTTATGCTGCCTTTTACAGACGGCTGTTAATTTTTCGGGAGGCCCTTTTATGGAAATTACAACCATCAAACTCGACATGGTGCAGTCAGTTGCGCTCGCCATCGTCAGCTACTACATCGGCACGTGGATTAAAAACCAAAGCCCGCTGCTGCAAAAATTCAGCATACCTGCGCCGGTTATCGGCGGTTTGCCGTTTGCATTCATCTTTTCGTGCTTAAAAATTTTCGGCATTGCCGATTTTACCTTTGACGACACGCTGCAAAAAGTAGCGCTGCTTTGCTTTTTTACCACCATCGGCATGATGGCCAGCTTAAAACTGGTTAAAAAAGGCGGCATCCTGCTCGTCGGCTTCTGGCTCAGCTCAACCGTACTCGGCATTTTGCAGAACGCCGTCGGCATGGGCGTGTGCAGCCTGATGGGCATTGATAAATTTTACGGCATCCTGTCCGGCGCGGTTGCGCTGATGGGCGGTCTCGGCACCAGCGCGGCCTTCGGACCGTTTTTTGAACAGAACTACGGGCTGACCGGCGCAACCACCGTCGCCATTACCGCCGCCACCTTCGGCATGGCTGTGGCGCTCATCCTTGGCGGGCCGTTTGGCGAAAAGCTGATTAAAACCTACAAAATTAAAACGCCAAAAGCCGCCAAAAGCGACGCACCGCTGGAAGAAATCGACGAAACCGAAACCACCGTCACCGGCGAAAACCTCATCCCTGCACCTGCTGCCGCTGCGGAAATTTTAAAAGCGCTGGGCTTTGTTGCCATCGCCATGGGGCTGGGCAGCATTTTAAGCAGCTACCTGGGGCAGTTTATAACGCTGCCGGTGTACATCGGCAGTATGCTGGTGGCAGCGGTTATCCGCAACATCGGCGACTTCAGCAAAATGTACAAAATCGAAGGCGTCGGCATGGACTGCATCGCCGATATCTCACTGGTTTTATATGTAACCATGGCCATCAACAGCCTTAAACTGTACGAACTTATCAATCTGGCGCTGCCGCTGATTGTAATTTTAATTATCCAGACGCTTTTAATGATGCTTTTTGCGTGGGGCGTTTACTTCTTAATGTTCGGCAAGGATTACGATTCGGTAATGCTTGCTGTCGGCGGTATCGGCTTTGCCATGGGCGCAACCGCCAACGGACTTGCCAACATGCAGTCCCTGTCCGACAAATACGGTTTTTCCGCCAAGGCGTGGATGATTGTTTCGCTCGTCGGCGCGTTCCTTGTAGACTTTACAAATGCTATTATTATAACGTGGATGATTGGGTGGTAAATTTATATTTAATACGCAAAACGCCGCTTTAACAGCGGCGTTTTTTCTTTACCTTTTTATTTTTTATTTTTTGGTTACGTCTTTGTAGTTACATTATTATTTTTTATATTTTACTCTTTTGCTCATGTTCATTCTTTGTAACCAAAGAACGAACCAAGAAAGTTCCGCGGCTAGGCGGATTTTCCCGCTGCGCCGCTGACGCGGCTTGCTACGCAACTATTAGCATAACAACTACAAAAATACGAAATTCTCTTCGCTCAGGTTCGATTTTTGCAGTTGTTCTTTAATAAATGTTGCTAAAATCCGATGCCGCGTGTTGCTGAGCATCGTACTTTGTTACTTCTTTTTGATTGATTAGCGCACATCGTACAATAGCAGGCTGCTGAAAAGTTCGGTAACAGTGTAATCAAAATAAAAAAGCAGCCATAGTACGAATTTGGGCGGAGCGCGGCATTAAAAATTTAGCGGCATTGATAAAAAGCAATAAAAATTTCCCGGTGTCTGAGCGAAGCGAGTTCCGTGGAAATTTTTATTGGTTGCGGCGGGACGCGTGCGGATTTTTTGCTTTAGCAATAAAATCCGTAAATTTTTGCTAGCCGCGGGAGTTTTCTTGCTTCGTTCTTTTGCTCCGTCAAAAGAATGAAGATGAATGAGATAGTAAAAACTAAAACGTACTATCCTGCATACAAAGGCGCAACCACTATTATTGACACCACTATAAAATTCAGCCAAAATAAAAAACCGGGAGTTGCCGCTCCCGGTTTTTTAATGCTATGACCAACGCAATAGCATCTCCACCTTTTGTACCCCTATTATAACACCCATTAACAATAAAAGCAAACACCCTGCGCCAAAACAAAAAATAAAATATGCTTTACATAAACGCAAATTAAAAATTTCACATCCTTTGCACTTTACACCGCCGCGGCGCAGATGTTACAATTAAACTAACAATAATGCACATAAGTTTCCGCGCGGGGGGGACTTCGTTAGTTAATTTTTGGCAGAATCCCCGTCCTCCCTCGTAAAAAATTGCGAGGGAGGTTTTATTATGCGTAAAAACCTGCACTATAAAATTCTGGCTTCCGTTTTGGCAATAGCCGGGCTGTATTTTTACAACGCGCCCGCCGCATGGGCGGAGATTACCTATGAATCTAACCGGGTAGAAGGCGACGGAACACCAATTAGCATAGATGGCAATAAAATTGTTGGTCAAGATATAAAGTTAGAACCCACCGATAATGTTTACGGCAATTATCAGCAAAACCAAGCTGCCAATGGTGATGGAACTACAATAAATGTTAATATCCAAAACAGTATATTAAGTGAAATTTTCGGCGGTTACAGCACTTTCGCTAATGCTAATGGTAATGTTGTTAATATTGAAAACAGTATTGCATCTGTTACTGGTGGTCGTGCAAATAACAAAGATAACACCAGTAACGCCAATGGAAATAAAGTCACAATAAATAACAGTACGGTTAGTTATGTTTACGGCGGAGAGTCCATTTATGGCAGTGCTAATGATAATGTTGTAATACTAAAAGATAGTACTCTAAAAAAAGACCCTAATCTTTACACTTTTGTTTCTATTGTTGGCGGTTTTGCATCCAATTCTAAAAATTCAAATAAAATTTCTGCAACAGGCAATACTGTTAAACTTATCGGCAGCACTAATGTCGAAAACGCCGATATATACGGTGGCAGAACCTCTAATAGCAATCCAGGCAATATTGATGTAACCACCGGCAACAAATTAATACTTGAAAACTGGAGCGGCGAAGTAGGCAGCATTAACAATTTTACAAATATTGATTTTGAAAATATCGATATTACTAAAGGTTCAACGCTTACAGTAACAGGAACTACTAACTTTAGCGGCGATGTAAATATTAACTCTATAACCGTTAATGAAGCTACACTTGCCGGTGATTATGCCCAAAAGGATGGTATAATCCTTTCTTCCATAACTTTAGACGATAAAATAAAAACTAATATTGAAGAAGAAGACTTTAATGTTAACGAAAGCGAAATAGAAAAAATTTTAAATAACGTAGACCTTAATAAATATTATACTGACGATAATGATGACAATGGCATTTATGTAAACAAATTCAATGCTTTAGGTTATAAAATTGATAATGCTAATTATCAGGTAGACTTTACCGCCGATGTTGAAAAATCCGTTTTAACCGGTAAGTTTATTGATGAAGACGGAACACATTACAACAGCAAACAAACAGAAAAAACTGCTGCTTTAACAATCGGCGAAGGTTTTATAACCAATGTTGGTACGGTGGCAGGCGTATATGCGGTTGGCAGTAAAGAAGCAACCGGCGGCACGGTAAATATCAGCGGCAACATCGATTGGGACGGCACCGTTTACGCAGGTTACAGCGAAAGCGGCACAGTAAAAGATAATACTATAAACGTCGTTGCAGGAACACAAGCCGAAAACATGAGTTTAAGCGGCAGTAATAAAGAAGCTGCAAGCGCAAGCGACAATAATACGTTAAGCATTAACGGTAACGGCAATGCTTTTAACAAAATTGAAAATTTTAAAACTATTAATTTTAACGATGTTACTTTAAATAAAGCTGCTGCTTTAAATGTGCAGGAAGCAAATTTAACCGATACAACAACCATTAACGTAAATAGCTTTACTGACGGGCAAATTTATCACGGCGGCGAAAGTGTAACCCTGCTTAAAAGCGCCACTGCCATTACCGGTGAAGGCAAAGTAAATATTGACAACGATATTGTTACCGCAGGTTTAACTCAGGATTTACACATCAGCACCGCACAAAGTGCTGATAACACCAGTATTGATTTGTATGTGGAAGATGTATCCCTAAATGACCAGATTACTTTGGTCGCTGAAAACCGCGCCGTTGCGGCAGCATTTGTTAATCAGGGTACGGATTTAATCAGCGACAGCCTGGATACGCTTAGCCGCGACGGTAATTACGGCGTTAAAACTTTTGCCGCCGTACATGGTAACCGCAGCGAGTACGATGTGAACAGCGACCTTAAAATTAACGGCTGGAGTACGATTGTAGGCGTCGGCAATGCTGCTGAATTTGCTGACGGCGATGAGTTCAGCTGGGGCGTATTCTACGAAAACGGCAGCGGTAATTACCGTACTTATAACGAATTTAACAACGAGTTCTTCCGCGGCGACGGCAGCCTTGTTTATAACGGCGGCGGCATTGCTGCAAGGTATGAGAACGCAAGCGGCGTTTATACGGAAGGTTCGCTCCGCGCCGGTATGTTAAAATCCGAAATGGATAACGCCCTGCGTGACGGCAGCGGTAATTATTACGGTTACGACAGCGAAAGTGCTTACTACGGAGCGCATATCGGCGTTGGTAAAATCATCAGCTTAAGCGACAGCAGCGACCTTGATGTATATGGCAAGTTCTTCCACACTTACACGGAAGGCGACAGCTTTACGGTTGCCAAGGATAAGTTTGAATTTGACAGCATTACCAGCGACCGCCTGCGTATCGGCGCGCGCGTAACCACTAATAAGGCTAATGCGTTCAGCACTTATTACGGCTTGGCTTATGAATACGAATTTAACGGCGACGCCGACATGCGTGGCAGGGCAGCAGCTACATGGCGGAAGTTGGCTTTAACTACCAGCCGACGCCGGACAGCCCGTGGAGCTTTGACCTGAATATGCGCGGCTACGCCGGTGAGCGCGAAGGTGCAAGCTTTAACGTACAGGCAACGTATACTTTCTGATTACACAGTTTAAATTAAGAACTCTAAAAAAATAACAGCCGGTGATAATTTCACCGGCTGTTCGCTATAATTACTGTTATTTTTATGTTATACTATTTTTTATGAGATAGCCTGACGGCGTTGGCCTCTCCACTCTGCAAAGAGCGGGGGTGATAACTATGACAGTGTTTGAAACGCTTTCGTTAATGATAGCATTCGCTACTCTTGTAGTTTTCATCATTTCACTTTTTATTAAAAAGTAAATGAAAAACGGCCCAACGTGGTAACGCGGCCGTTTTCACAATTGTTGTTAACTTTTGGGAGATGAGCCAACAGCACCACCCGTCGGGCTATCTCTCTATTTATTATACAACACTATCTGCCAAACGGCAAACTATTTTAAATTATCCGGCCAACGCCCAGCTATTTTTTATTTTACGCCTGTTTTTAACAGTTCTGCCAGCGTAATGGCAAAGGCTGCGGTGCGGGGTACGGCGGTTTTTAAGTCAACCGATTCGTGGTCGGTGTGTTCGTCGTAGTTTTCCACGCCCAAAGCGTCAAGGGTCGGGATGAATTTAGCGGTGCGGTTGCCGTCCGTCAGACCGCCTGCCACCCATTCGTTTACTTTGCCGCCGAATTCTTCGGCAACAACGCTGCTGTAAACGTCAATCATCTTCTGCACGGCGGGAGTTTTTTCCATCGGTCCGGTTACAATGCCGCCGGTAACTTCCACTTTGGTGCCTGCAATAACAATTTTATCGGCCAGCGCTTTAATGGCTGCGTCAAGGCGCTGCTGCTCCGCAACTTCAAAGCAGCGCACGTTAACTTCGCAGTAAGCGTCGCCGGGGATAACGCTGATTTTATCGTTGGTGCTGCCGATTACGCCGACGTTAACCGTGTTGGGCGGAATAAACTGGCCGCTGTCGGTAATGCCGCGTGCTTCCAGCGCTTTGGCGGTAAAATCTTCCGGGTTGCCGGGCATGGGGCTTGCCAGCTTGTGCAGTTCGGTAATGGTGTAGGCAAGCTGGTGAATGGCGTTGGCGCAGCACTGCGAGGCGTTGCCGTGGTGCCCGCCCTTGCCGGTAACTTTAATTTTATATTTGGCGTTGCCTTTGCGCTGGGTTACAATACCCCAGTTCGGGCGCGCAACGTCCATAATAACGGCAAAATCAGCCTGCTGGGAAAGCTCTGCCACAATGCCTTCCGCCGTCGGGCTGCCGCCTTCTTCTTCGGCGTTGGTGTAGTAGATAATTTCCTTATAATCGTCAAAGCCCGCTTCTTTTAAGGCTTGCAGGCCGTAGATAACTTCCATAACGGTGGCTTTGTCATCGCCGACGCCCGGTCCCCATGCAAAACCGTTCTCATCCACGCGGAAGGGGCGTTTTGCAGCTTCGCCACGGTTAAATACGGTATCGACATGCGCAACCAAAAGCACCGTCTGCGTACCTTTGCCTTTAAGGCGGGAGATTAAATGACAGCCGCGGTCGTTGTAGCGGAATTCAGTTTCCGCACCAAGCGCCTGCATTTTTTCTGCCACAAATTTATTGGCTTTTTCCGTGCCTTCCAAATCGCCGTTGCCGCTGTCGATATTGGTCAGCGCTTCCAAATCCTTCACATAGTTGTCATACTCTTTCGTCAGGTAATCTTTAATAACTTTTCGCATCAGCTAACCTCCTTTAATAATCTGCTATTGCTTAAATTCGCCGCGTTTGGCGTTTATCCTGCCGCGGTAAAATTTTTGCAGGCGTTAAAGTAAAATATTATTACGCATTACCGGCAAAATTTATCGTAAATTTTTGTGCAAAGTTACCATCTTTTTTTGCCGATAATACACAAAAAAACGGCAGGCTCGTAATGAACCTGCCGTTAATTTTTTTCCGTCAGCCGTTTTGCTTTTTAGCAAACGCTTCTACAACAGCCACAAAACGCTTTACCGCCGGTGCGGGGTTTTTGCTGTATATAATTCCGTAAGGCATTTCGTAATCCCACGCCACCTTTTTGGTAACCAGCGAAGGGTGTACGTCCGCCCACAGCTCCGGCACTTCCATAATATAACCGTTCTGCCAGCAGCTGTTAAAGACTTCAATATCGTAAAAGCCGTTAACGTCGCTGATATTTATTTCGGGGTGGAGGCTTGTAATTTCCGCGCGCAGCCTGTCCACCACGGGCGATTCACCCGGCTTTACCAGCACCATTGTTTCGCCGTTAAAATCGTCCCAGCTTAAAAGTTCCTTCTGCGCCAGTCTGTGCCCGCGCGGCACGGCAACACAGCAGCGCGCCATGCCCAAAGGGCAGATATTATATTTTTTTGCCCACGCCAGTGAATCGCACGGACCGGCAAAGCAGTCGATTTTTGTGCCAAGAAGCTCCAGCATTGCCGCCATGCTCTGCGGCTCATCGTCAAACGGTACTATTTTTATACCGGCATCCACGCTGCCGTCATTTGCCCGGTGCCACAAATCCAAAAGCATTCTGCAGGGGCGCAGAAGCGACGTGCCTATTTTAATGGCGGTTTGTTCTGCCCCGGCAGTCTGCCGCGCTTTTTCATAAGCACGGTTGGTTTTGCGTATAATTTCCGTGCCTGCTTTATAAATTACCCGCCCGGCTTCCGTAAGCTGCGTGCCCTGATTGGTGCGCACCAGCAGCTTAATACCCACCTGCTGTTCCAGCTTGTTAATCTGGTTCATTACCGAAGCAGGTGTAAGGTACAGTTTTTTAGCCGCTTTTAAAAAGCTGCCTTCACCGGCAACCGTTACAAATGCCAGCAGTTCTTTGGTGTACATGGCGCTCCCCCGCTTTTAGTTTTTCTAAAAACCATTATAAGGTTTTGGTGGCTTCCGCGTCAAGCCACGCCACTGTAAAATTAAAGCAGCAAAACCACAGAAAGGGTGATTTATATGCAGAAAACTATCTGGGTACTTGGAGCAGGCAAAGGCTGCGGCAACCACACCGCCGAAAAATTCGGCAAAAACGGCTTCCGCGTGGTGCTGATGTCGCGCAGCGCCGAACGCCTTGCTGCTTACGAGAAAGAGTTTAAAGCCAAAAATATTGAAGTTTATACGGCAGTTGCCGACGCCGCCGACCCTGCCTCCGTTACGGAAACCTTTAAAAATTTAAAAGCAAAATTCGGCACGCCGGATGTATTTTTTTACAATGTAGGCATTACCGGATTAGACAGCGGACTGAACCGCACCGTCGATTTTGATTTGCTGCTGGAACGCTACAAAATTGATGTGGCAGGCGCTTACCACGCCATTACGCAAATTGCCGATGACGGTTTCAGCAAAAAGCAGGGGGCAATACTTGTTACCGGCGGCGGGCTGGCGCTGAACCCGATGTTTGAATACCTGCCGCTTTCCATGGACAAGGCTGCCCTGCGCGCTATGTGCCTTGCCCTGCACGCGGAACTTAAAAAGCGCAATATCTATCTTGGCACTTTAACCGTTACCAATGTTATCGCGCCCGGCGAAAAATGTGACCCGGCAATTTTGGCAGAAGATTTCTGGCAGCTGTACACAAACCGCGCGGACTGCGAATTTGTACGCTGATTAAACCGCCATGCTGATACTTTTAACCGCCGCTTTCTTAACCGGCACCATCGTTCCCGTACAAACTGCCGCCAACGCACGTCTGCGGCTTGCAACAGGCTCGCTGCCTGCCGTGGTGTTAATCTCTTTTGCAGTTTCTTTTGCAGCGCTGCTCTTTATCTCGCTTGCCTGCGGCATTGCAGTGCTGCCAACAGCCGCACAGGCGCAGGCAATACCCTGGTGGGGATGGCTGGGCGGCATTATTGCCCTATTTACTATTTCAGCCAGCACATTTTTGTTTAAAACGCTCGGACAGCTGCAAACAACAATTCTGCCGCTGCTGGGGCAGCTGCTTTTCAGCCTTGTGATAGATAATTTCGGGCTGTTCGGCTCGGTGCAGATTCCGTTCAGCACCACGCGTGCCGCTGCCATTGCGCTTATTTTATTCGGCATTGCGCTGGCAATAGTGCTGCCAAATATTAAACAACGGCAGCAAACGCCGACCCCGCACCGGCTGCTGTGGCAAATTGCCGCCGTCGCCGCAGGCTGCTTAATGGCAAGTATCGGCGCTATTTACGGCACACTGGGCACGCTGCTGCAATCCGCCGTACAGGCTTCAACCATCTCCTTCGGCATCGCCGTTGTGGCAATGTTTGCCTGTTGCCTTGTAACTGGCAACACAAGTAATGCCAAAGCCGCCTTTAACCGCAAGCAGCCGTGGTGGAGCTGGCTGGGCGGCATTTGCGGCGCAATATCCGTTTTCAGCAACGCTTTTTTAATCCCGCTTTTGGGCGCAGGCACATTTTTTACCGCCATGCTGCTGGGACAGATACTTTTAAGCATTGTGCTGGAAACCCGCGGCTGGCTGGGCGCACCGCAAAAACCGGTTTTGCCGGGGCAATACGCCGGGCTTGCGCTGATGCTGGCAGGCTTTGCGCTGATAAGATTATAAAATTGAAAGGAAGAATAAACATGCAGCAAAGAAATTTAGGAAAACTTTCCGTTTCCGCACTCGGTTTCGGCGTTATGGGCATGACGCAGAGCTACCCGCCGTTTCCGCCCAAAGAAGAAGGCATCGCCACCATCCGCAAGGCGTTTGATTTGGGCGTAAACTTTTTTGATACCTCCGAAGCCTACGGGCCTTACACCAACGAAGAACTTTTGGGCGAAGCGGTTGAGCCTTTCCGCAAAGCAGTTATGCTGGCCACCAAATTCGGCTGGGATATCCCCGCCGACGGCCACGCTTACACCGATAAAGCCTTCGGGCTTGACAGCAGCCCCTCCGCGATCCGTAAAGCGGTGGAAGGCTCGCTGAAACGCCTGCGCACCGATTACATTGACCTGTACTACCAGCACCGCGTTGACCCCAAAGTGCCGATTGAAGAAGTGGCAGGCACCGTTGCCGACCTCATCAAAGAAGGCAAAGTTTTATACTTTGGGCTTTCCGAAGCAGACGCGGACACCATCCGCCGCGCGCATAAAGTTTGCCCCGTCAGCGCCGTGCAAAGTGAATATTCCATGTTCTTCCGCGAGCCGGAGCAGAAAATACTGCCGGTGCTGGAAGAACTCGGCATCGGCTTTGTGCCGTTCTCTCCGCTCGGCAAAGGCATTTTAACCGGCGCTTTCAAGCGCGATACCAAACTTGACAAAAACGATTTCCGCAGCAGCATTCCGCGTTTTCAGGGCGAAAATTACCAGAAGAACCTCGCCCTTGCCGAATACGTGGAAGATTTGGCAAAAGAAAAAGGCGTTACCCCGGCGCAAATTGCCCTCGGCTGGCTGCTGGCGCAGAAGGACTGGATTGTGCCCATCCCCGGCACGAAAAAAATCAGCCGCCTTGAAGAAAATCTCGGCGGCGCAGATGTAACCTTTACGGCAGAAGAACTGGCGGACATCCGCCAAAAGCTGGACAGCATTGAAATTACAGGCGAGCGTTACCCCGCAAGCCACGTACAGCTGCTGCGCAAATAAAATCAAATAAGCACACAAAAACGGCAGGCTCGTAATGAACCTGCCGTTTAGTTTTATCCGCCCAGGCGGATGGTTTTTGGTTTTAGTATTCGTCGGCAAAGACGGTGTTGCGGGTTTCCCAGCGTTTAAACTGGCAGTAACCCCACGGAATGTAAATGCCGAAGGTAATGGTGGTAAGCACCATGATAATCAGCCACTGAAAGAAGAAGCCGAAGCCTGTTCCGTCAAAGCGAAGCTGACGGCCATTTACATAGGTGTTGCTGCAGATCCAGCGCTGCTGTGCGCTGTACGCCCAGGGGAAGAACAGCCCGAAGGTTATAACGCTCAACACCGTAGTCCAGATGCAGAGCCACAAATAACCAAAGCCGCTGCCTTCAAATTCAAAATCTCTTTTCATAAATTATCCTTTACTGCATTTTTTCTTTTAACAGTTTGTTAACCATGCCCGGGTTAGCCTTGCCGCGGGATTTTTTCATTACCTG
>CASFJU010000024.1 GCA_949295115.1 uncultured Phascolarctobacterium sp. | reverse complement strand
TCTTCTCTGCCCTAACCAAATCGGACAGCGGGCAAATCCGCAGGCGTGTGTATTTTTACACGCGTAATATTATATCACAAGCCTTTAACGCCAGGCAAGCCATTTTGTAAAATTTTTACAAAAATTTATCGGCGGTTTCATTCACATTCTTCCAGCATTGTTACATACAGCTGGCGGAACAGTTCCTCCGTTAAGTTGATTTTATTTAAAATGGTATAGCGTTCCTTGCGGACTTCTCTGGCAAACATCCACGCTTTGATGAACATATCTTCCGTAATGCCGTGTTTGGCAGGATTAACGGAAACATCGTACGCCTTTAAAAAGTTCAGCACTACACGGTGATCGCGCCCCTGCAATTTACAGGCTACCACACTGCCCATTGCCACTAAAATGCCGTGCGGAATGTTATGGTCAAACAATTCGTCCATGGCGTGGCTGAAAAGATGTTCCGACCCGCTGCACGGACGCGAATTGCCTGCCAGCTGCATGGAAAGGCCGCTTAACACCAGCGACTGCGCCAGCATTTTAATGCCCTCAATACTCGTAAGCGATTTGGCTTCCGAATATAACAGTGAATTAAACGCCGTTTCGCTGAGCATATAGGCAAAGTCATTGGGGCGATCGTTGTTTTCCTCGCAGCCCAGCTTCCAGTCGTACAGAGCGGTGTAATTGCTGATGGTGTCGCCCACACCGGCTTTTAACAAAAGGTGCGGCGCTTCAAAAATAATATCGGTATCAATCAAAAGCCCATCGGGGATTTTAGACGTAAACGAATGGCGCCGCCCGTTCTGCGCCAGCAAAACGGAAACCGGCGAGCACACGCCGTCGTTGCTGAGCGCCGTCGGTACGGCAATGTACGCCACGTTGGCAACAAAGGCCGCGTACTTGGCAGTATCCAGCGCCGTGCCACCGCCAAGCCCGATAACAAGGCGGATGTTGTTCATCGCCACTTTTTTGGCAACTTCCACCGCAAAATCAAACGAGCTTTCCTTTACGGTGACAACTTCATAGCCGCGCAGCTGGTTCAAAAGTATTTTTACTTTTTTATCCAGCGTCTGCAAAAGCCCTTCCGTCGTTAAAATAAGCGCCCTGGCAAATACCAGCTTCGGCATGTATAAATTAAGGTTTTTATTAAGGTCGCTGACTGCGTTTTCCTTAACCTGCATAAACAGCGGCAGCGAATAATTGCTCATCAAGCCATCCCTCCAAATGTACGGTTAATTTTATTATACCATTTGCAGGTGCGCCGCGCCGTTTTGCGCCAAAATTTTACATGGATTATACAAAACGGGCAGCTACACAGGTAACTGCCCGAAGTTTTAACGCACGGCCTCCAGAAGCCGCAGGTATTTATCTTTTACAAGGTCCGGTTCAAAAATATTTTTTAAGTATTTAAGCTGCTTTTTGCTGGTACGCGGCTGCTGCGCTGCCCAATAGCCCAACGTCAGCTGGATAAACAGACGGCAGCGTTTTTTGTACTTTTCGCTTTCTGCCGCTTCGCCAAACGCAAACCAGCTTTGGTACAGTTCCATTTCGTCCTGCATGGTCTGCCTTGCCGCCGCGGCGATAAAATCACGCCATGCGCGTAGCAGTAACCTTACCGCTTCCACACGCTGCTTTTCGTCTTTCAGTTTTACGGAACGGTCAAAGAGCAGCAGCGAAAATTTCTGCACCGGCGTATAAATAGTAAACGCTTTTTCCGCACCGTCCCAGGCCGCGTACATCTGCATGTGCATCATTACATACAGCAGCATGCTGCGCGTCAAGGCAAAGCTGTTCTGCTTAAGCAACAGGTAAAACAGCCCGTTTAAAAGCTGCGCCGTTACATCCTGCCAGCCGCGCCTTGCTGCCTGCGCCGCCAAACATGCCCATTCACGCAGAAACGGCAGCAGCAAATCCTCGCCCACCGCTTCATTTTTGCACAGACGCAGGCTCAGCCACCGCAGCATCGGCAGCACATTGGTATAACGGCGGTCCGCCGCGATAAACATCAGCGCCGTCAAAAGATTTACAAACGCTTCGGCGTTTTCCTTAACATAGCCGGTAGTAGCATAACGCACCGCCAGCTTGCTGACAGCCGCTGCAAAAATATCTTTATCGTGCGTGCGCGCCGCCATTACCGCCGCAAAACGCAGGTTCTGCAAAAATATACTTTCTGCTTCCGCGTCGCCTGCCGCAATGTCCAGCGAACACACCGACAGCAAATTCAGCGCTTTTAACGCACTGCGGCGGCAGTTCTGCTTTAATGCAAGGCAGGTTAACAGCCCCAGCGTTTCCATTTTAAAATGCAAACCGTCAGGCACGTATTCCTGCAATTTTACCGCCGCTGCTTCAAAGGCATCTTCGTCGCCGTTGCGCAGCGCGGCAATACATTCCGTTTTTAAGTTTTCCAGTCCGATATCTGCCGCCATAAATAAACCTCTTACATAATATTGCTGGTGCCTTCGTACACAATGCCGCTGACGGTATCCACCGTTACGGTTGCGCCGTCAGTCAGCTTCTGCATCGCGCCTGCCGCGCCGACAATAGCCGGTACGCCGCAGCCTACGGCAACAATCGCCGCCGTCGATGTCAGGCCGCCTTCTTCTGCGATAATCGCGCCTGCAGCGGCTGCATATTTGCCTGCTTCGTCAGGCAGCACGCCGACGACGAGAATGTCGCCCGCTTTAAATTTAGCGGTAAAGTCCTCCGGCTTTTCGCATTTGCAAATAACGCCCGTAATGGACTGCAAACCGATGCCAACGCCGCTGACGAGTTTTTTGCTCATGGTTACAACCTTGATTAAATTGGTAGTTCCGCTGCGCCCAACCGGCACGCCTGCGGTTACAATTACGTTATCGCCGTCTTTAACAAGCCCGTGCTTTTTAACGCACGCCAGCGATTCTTCAATAAGTTCGTCAGTGTTCTCGCTCCATGGGCCAAGCACCGGGCACACGCCCCAGTAAAGCTGCATCAGCCTTACGCTTTGCGGATGGCGCGAAACGCCGATAACACCAGCCGCCGGGCGGTATTTTGCCAGCATGCGCGCCGTAAAGCCGGATTCCGTAATGCTGACGATAGCGTCGCTGCCAAGCTCCTGCGCAATCTGCACCGTCGCGTGGCTGATTGCTTCGGTTGAATGAATACGCTCGCCAATGCCCTTGTTTTTAAAAATGCGGGCATAATCCAGCGCCGTTTCCGTCTGTTCGGCAATTTTAGCCATGGTCTGCACCGCCTCCAGCGGATATTTGCCGGAAGCAGTTTCACCGCTCAGCATAATTGCGTCCGTGCCGTCAAAAATAGCGTTGGCGATGTCGCTCGCCTCCGCGCGCGTGGCACGGTAGCTGTTAATCATGCTTTCAAGCATCTGCGTGGCGGTAATTACCGGTTTGCCAAACCTGTTGCAGCTGCGGATAATGTCTTTCTGCACCAGCGGCACAACCTCGGCGGGTATTTCCACGCCCAAATCGCCGCGCGCTACCATAACGCCGTCTGAAACAGCGATGATTTCTTCTATATTTTTTACACCGGCATGGTTTTCAATTTTGGAGATGATGCCCATCTGCGAGCAGCACTGCTCCAAAACACGGCGGATTGCCAGCACGTCGTCCGCCTTTTGCACAAAGGACGCCGCCACATAATCCATGCCAAGCTCAGCGGCAAAGGTAATGTCGCTGATATCCTGCTCCGATAAAAACGGCAGCTTCAATTCTACACCGGGGCAGGCCACACGCTTGCGCGAGCTGATTTCGCCGCCGTGCACAACTTTGGTGTAAATTTTACCGCCTGCCACATCGACGGAAGTTACCTCCAGCGCAAGCAAACCGTCCGAAAGCAGGATGGCGTTGCCCGGCTGCAATTCTTCCGGCAGGCCGGCATAGTTAACATAGGAAATTTCTTCCGTGCCTTCAATTTCTTCTGTTGTCAACGTAAAGCTGTCGCCCTCTTTTAAAATAACCTTACCGGCTTTAAAAATACCAAGGCGCATCTCAGGCCCCTTGGTATCGGCAATTAAAGCTATTGGTTTTTCAACTTCGGCGGCAGCTCTGCGTACCAGTTCCACGCGGCGTGCATGGTCATCATGGCTTCCGTGCGAAAAATTAAAACGCGCCAGGTCCATGCCGCTGCGCATCATCTGGGCCAGCAAACCAACATCGTCGGTGCTGGGGCCCATAGTGCAGATAATTTTAGTTTTTTTCATTATAACCTCCGCTTATGCGCGAAAACGGTTCTCGCAAAGCACTTCGTAAGCATCTTCCGCTTCGGAGTATGGGACGCTTATTTCGTAAGCGCCCCCCTGTCCACCTTTTTTGGCTCCCGCTACATTAACCTGTATCAGAAAGCCGTTGTTTGTAAGCAGTTCTTGTATCTCCTGCGCATTCTCTTTAGTCTGCGCAATATAAACTACTTTCCACACAAATTTTAAACCTCCGTTATGCCTCTTTAAAAGCTTTAATTTTGGCAATAAGTTTGGGCAGAATTTCTTTGGCGTCGCCGACAATGCCGTACCGCGCTACTTTAAAGATAGGTGCGTTGGCGTCTTTGTTAACGGCAATGATAACATCGGACGAGCTCATGCCTGCCAGATGCTGGATAGCGCCGGAAATACCGAACGCAAAATATACCTTCGGCGTTACGGTTTTGCCGCTCTGGCCTACCTGATGCGCATGGTCAACCCATCCTTCGTCAACAACCGCACGGCTGCCGCCGACAGTGCCGTTTTCAAACAGGGCTGCCAGTTCTTCCAGCATTTTAAAGTTATCACAGCTGCCAAGCCCGCGGCCGCCGCTGCATACAACTTCAGCGTCTTCAATCTTAATGCTGCCTGCTTCGGTAAGCGCTTCCTTGCGGACAATGGTTACCTTGCTTGCAACTTTATTTTTAACTTCGTAATCAACTACTTCGCCGGTGCTAGATATATCAGCCTCTTTGGCTTTAAATACCTTCGGGCGGACTGTGCCCATCTGCGGGCGGTGTTCGTCGCAGACGATGGTTGCCAGAATATTGCCGCCGAGTGCCGGACGGGTCCATTCAACAAGGTCGCCTGCCATGTCAAGGCCGGTGCAGTCTGCGCAAAGACCTGTTTTTAAACGTGCCGCAATGCGCGGTGCCAGATCGCGACCGTCAACGGTTGCGCCAAACATAACTGCGTTCGGTTTGTAGCTTTCAGCCAGTTCGCAGAAAGCATTGGTATAAAGGTCGGTATTATATTCGGCATATTCTGCGCCGGTAACAGCATAAACTACATCAGCGCCTGCCGCAAACAGTTTGGCTGGGATATCGCCTTTTTCAGCGCCGACAAGCACTGCACAGCAGCGCTGTCCGCATTTAGCGGCAAGGTCAGCGGCTACGCCCAAAAGCTCATAGGTTACGCCAACAGGTTCGCCGTTTTCCAGCTCAACCATTACCCACAGGTCTTTGCCTTCGGCAGCTTCTTTCTTTTCGGCAGCGCCGCCAAGGCTGATTGCGCCTACAGGGCATTCGCCCACGCATGCGCCGCAGGAAACGCAGGTATCTTCGTTAACATTTGCTTTGCCGTCCTCCATGGAAAGCGCGCCCGTCGGGCAGGTTGCCACGCAGGATTCGCAGCCGATGCACTGTACTTTATCTATTTTAATTGCCATGTCATTTCACCTCAACGAGTAATAATATTTGCCTGAACGAGTTTTTCCAGCAGCATATCTACTGCTTTATCTGCGTCTTCTTCGGTAATGATTTCGCTTTCAACCTGCGGAACAGGCGGCGTAAATACTTTTCTTACCTTGGTCGGGGAACCGGACAGGCCAATCATGGTGGTGTCAATGCCGAGTTCTGCCGCTGTTTTAACGGGGATAACGGCTTTTCTGGCTTTCATTTTGCCTTTGATGCTGGCAAAGCGCGGTTCTTTTTCTGCTCTGGTAACGGTTACAAGGGCAGGAAGTTCAACGGCAAGGGTCTGGCTGGTGCTTTCGTTTTCGCGTTCAACCAAAACTTTTTCTCCGTCCATGGTTACTTTCAATGCGCCGGTAACCTGCGGCATGCCGAGATGTTCCGCCATTTCCGGGCCAACCTGGGCGGTATCGCCGTCAACGGCCTGTTTGCCGCACAGCACAAGGTCAACATCGCCAAGGCTTTTTACAACGCCTGCCAGTGCAAAGCTGGTTGCCAGCGTATCGCTGCCTGCCAATGCGCGGTCGCTGACCAGAATTCCTTCGTCTGCGCCCATCGAAATTGCTTCTTTCAAAATTTCTTCAGCCTGCGGAGGCCCCATGGATACAACCGTTACCTTGGCACCGCCGGCGTCTTTTAAAATCAGCGCCGTTTCCAGTGCCTGACGGTCAAACGGGTTCATGATGTTCTGCACTCCGTCCCTGATAAGGGTGTTGGTTTCCGGATTAAGCTTTACTTCGGAAGTATCCGGAACCTGTTTAAGACATACTACGATATTCATAAGCGACCTCCCAGAATCTTATAATTACAAATTATTCATACTTATTATTTTACAGTGTTTAACGCCTGCTGGCAAGCCTTAACTTTTTATTGCAGACAGCCCGGCCCCAGCAGCGCGGTAATTTCCTTGTAAAAACCTTCCGCACCAGCGTCAATCCAGAAGCAGCGGTCGGTTTTAATGGTTTTGCCGGAAGAAAGCAAATGCAGGTACAGCGGCGTGCTGCCGTGGTACATGGCGAAAATGCGGCGCATTTCTTTCTGCACTGCGCCCGTTTCCTTGTCCGGCGTAATTCTCAAATGAATATCCGCCCCGGTTTCGTTAAGCTGGCGCACGGCAGTTGCCTGCAAGGATGAGCCGCGCTCGTCAACCTTCAAGCGCCCTTCTATCACAACTACGTTTTCCTTAACCAAAAAGCGCATATAATCATGGTACTGGCGCGCAAACACAACAACTTCCAGCCTGCCGCTGAAGTCCTCCAGCGTTAAAACCGCCATCGTGTCGCCGCGCCTTGTCGTGCGCAGGCGCATTTCGCTGATAAGCCCCGCCACCTTAAAGAATTTGTCGCTGCTGGCTTCATCTGCTTCATTTAATTTATACACCGGCGTGTAGTTTGCCAGCGCTCCGGCATACGCATCCAGCGGATGGCCGGTAACGTAAAAGCCGACTATTTTCTTTTCGTTTTCCAAAAGCAGGCGCTTCGGCATTTCGTCAAGCTGCGGCAGTTTAATATCCTGCACTTCTTCAAACATATCGTCGCCAAACAAGCCTAACTGCCCGCTGGCAGAATCCTTCTGATACGCGCTGCCCAAATCGGAAGCCTGCTCGTAAACAGCAAGCAGCTGCGATCGTTTAGCCCCGAAGGAATCCATCGCGCCGCAGTAAATAAGGTTTTCAATAACACGCTTGTTGATAAGGCGTGACGGTACGCGGCGGCAGAAATCCAATATCGAAGTAAAACGCCCGCCGCTTTCACGCGCTTTGATAATAGCGTCAATCGCCTGCTCGCCCACGCTTTTAATGCCCGCCATGCCGAAGCGGATAGCGTTGCCTTTAACAGGTGAAAACTCCTTGCCGCTTTCGTTAACGTCCGGCGGCAAAATTTTAATGCCCATGCGTTTGGTAACGCCCAGATACCAGCTTAATTTATCGTTGTCGTTCATAACGCTGCACAAAAATGCCGCCATAAACTGCGTCGGCCAGTGCTGTTTTAAATACGCCGTCTGGTAAGCAACCAGCGCATACGCTGCCGAGTGGGATTTATTAAAGCCGTAGCCCGCAAAATGCTGCAACAGCGCAAAAATCTGCTTGCTGGTTTCTTCGTTGATGCCGTGATTCTCTCGCGCGCCGTCGATAAATTTCTGCTTCATGCTGTCCAGCTCTTTGGCTTTCTTTTTGCCCATGGCGCGGCGCAAAATATCGGCCTGACCCAGCGTAAAGCCCGCCAGCACGGAGGTTATCTGCATAACCTGTTCCTGATACAGAATAACGCCGAAGGTGTCTTTTAAAACAGGCTCCAGCAGCGGGTGCAGCATTTCCGCCGTACGCGTGCCGTGCTTGCCTTCAATAAAATCTTCTACCATGCCGGTGCCCAGCGGACCGGGGCGGTACAACGCTACAAGCGGAATCAAATCGCTGAATTTTTCCGGCGCTAAATCCATAACCAGCTTGGTCATGCCCTCGGATTCCAGCTGGAACACGCACTGCGTATCGCCGCGCCGCAGCATGGCGCAGGTAGCGTCGTCGTCCAGCGGAATGTTTTCGATATCAACTTTTTCGCCGGTAGTTTCTTTTATATAGCGCACCGCGTCACCGATAACTGTCAAAGTCCTCAGCCCCAGCAAATCCATCTTGAGCAAGCCGAGGTTTTCAACCTTATCCTTGTCGTACTGCGTAATGACAAGGCCTTCGTTAGACAGCTGCAAGGGCACGCAGTCAATCAAATCGCGCGGCGTAATTACCACGCCTGCTGCGTGCGTTCCGCTGTTACGCGGCATGCCTTCAACCTTTTTGGCAATGTCAATCAGGCGGCGCACTTTTTCATCGCTGTCGTACAGCGCTTTAAAGTCGTTGCTGGTTTCCAGCGCTTTTTCCAGCGTAATGCCCAGCTCGCGCGGAATCATTTTGGCAACATTATCCACAAAGCCGTAGGTATAATCCAACGCGCGCCCTACATCGCGCACGGCGGCACGCGCCTGCAAGGTGCCAAAGGTAATAATCTGCGCCACGCGCTCCTTACCGTAGCGTTTGATGATATAATCCAGCACACGCCCGCGGTTGACGTAGCAAAAATCGGTATCAATATCCGGCATGCTTACGCGTTCCGGGTTCAAAAAACGTTCAAAAAGTAAATCGTATTTCAGAGGGTCGATGTTGGTAATACCCAAAAGGTACGCTACAATGCTGCCAGCCGCACTACCGCGCCCCGGCCCGACCGGGATATCGTTCTGGCGGCTGTAATTGATAAAGTCCCAGACAATCAAAAAGTAGCAGCTGTAACCCATGCGGTCAATGATATCAAGCTCATAATCCAAACGCTGCATTACTTTTTCATCCGCATTGGAGTAACGCGCAGGCAAACCCTGCATACACAAGCTGCGCAGGTATTCAGTGGCGTTGGCAAATTCCGCCGGTATAGGGAACTCCGGCAGCAGCAAATGCCCAAATTCCAGCGTTACATTGCAGCGTTCCGCAATTTTAACGGTGTTCTCCAAAGCCTCAGGGCAATCGGCAAAGCACTCTGCCATTTCGTCATAGCTTTTTAAATAAAACTGGTCGTTGGCAAACTTCATGCGTTTGGGGTCATCCACCGTGCTCGCAGTCTGGATGCACAGCAAAACGTCCTGCGCCTCGGCATCCTCGCGCATAACATAATGCAGGTCGTTTGTCGCCACAAGGCCGATGCCAAACTTCTGCGCCATGCGTTTTAATTCACGGTCAACAATACGTTCCTCGTCCAGCCCGTGGTCCTGTATTTCAAAAAAGTAGTTTTCCTTACCGAAAATGTCAATATATTCCTGCGCCGCACGTTCCGCGCCGTCGATATCGCGCTGCAAAATTTTAACAGGCACTTCGCCTGCCACGCACGCGCTCAGACAAATCAGCCCTTCGCTGTACTTGCGCAGAATATCCTTATCAATACGCGGCTTGTAATAAAAGCCTTCCAAATGCCCCAGCGAAACCAGCTTCATTAAATTATGGTAGCCGGTGTTGTTTTCCGCCAGCAAAATCAAATGGTAAATGCCGCCGCGCTGGCTGCGGTCAAACCGCGATTCCGTTACATAAACCTCGCAGCCTATTATCGGCTTAATGCCGGTTTTTTGCGCCTGCTGGTAAAAATCGACAGCGCCGTACATAACGCCGTGGTCGGTAATGGCAATGCTGTCCATGCCAAGCTCTTTGGCGCGCGCCAGCAGCAAATCTATTTTAGAAGCGCCGTCCAGCAGGCTGTACTGCGTGTGGACGTGCAGATGTGTAAATTTTCCGGACATATGCTTCTCCTTAAAACTTTATTTTTTGCCGTGCATCAGGTTGTAACCGATGGACGGCACTAAAAACAGCAGATTGAAAAACAGGCTGACAAACAATGTGTACGGCGATGTCGGGAACATAAAATGCCAGATGCAGCCCGAAGCAACGCCACCCAGCATGGAAAGCAGCCCTGCCGCTTTGCCAACTTTGCCTTTAAAAAAGATAACAGCCGTCATAGGCAGGAACACGCCCGCCCCGCGCAGCTTCCATTGCAGCACGGAAGAATCCAGATGCGAATGGATGAACACCAGCGCCAGAAGCGTAACAGCAAGCACCGTAAGCTTGTTAATCCACATCAGCTTTTTGCTGTCATGCACCTTCAGCACTGCGCCAAAAATATCACGGCTGAACAGCGTACCAACACCCAGCGCCAGACCGGCGATTGAACCGACGCACGAAAGAACAAGCGCAGCCAAACCAGCACCGCCCAGCCAATCCGGCAGGTAATTGCACATAAAATACGGCAGCGTTTCAATGCTGTTCAGTTCCGGGTGGTGCAGCTTGATAAACATGCCGATAATTACGGACGGCAGCCCGACCGGTATGGCAATGCACGCCGCTAAAAAACAGCCCATAGCGGCAACCTTGCTGTTGCGCGCCGAAAACAACGCCTGCACATAGCTCTGCGTCGAAATAACGCCGACAATCATCGAAAACAAATTAAACAGCGCGTGGTCAGCGCCAATGCCGAACAAACTGAACCACGGCAGCTCCGGAAACGATTCGTGCATGCCGTTCAGCCCACCCATATCGTTAAACGCCAAAAAGCCGCCGACAAATACAGTCGCAAAAATCAGGCAGATTTTAAATAATCCGGCCATGCCGCTGCTGTTAATGCCGCCAAAAAACACAAAACCCGTAACCAGCAGCACCACAATAACGGCAGAAGGCAAAAAATCAAGGTGCAGCACGCCGCCTATTAAATGTACGGAACTGAGCGAGCTGGAAACAATGCTGAAAAAAATACCCAGCGACGCTGCGACACTCGCCAAAGGGCCAGCCGCCGGTCCGAAGTTGATAACAAGATACTCCGATATCGTCGTTAATCCGCTTTTGCGCAAAGGCCGCGCGTAAAAAGCAGCCATAATTAAAAAGCCGATGCCGCTGCCCATGGTAAACCACCACGCGCCAAGACCAAAGGTAAAACCGCCCTGCGCCGTGCCGATAGTAGCCGCACCGCCGATAATGGTAGCAACGATGGAACCGGCAACCATAATAACGCCCGCGCTGCGCCCGCCTACGTCAAAATCATCGGCCGATTTAACTCGGCGCGACGAATAAATGCCGCTGCCAAGCACAACGGCAAGCGTCAGCACCAGGCTGGCGATATGCGTAAAAGAAAGCTCCATAAAATCACCTGATTATACTATAATATTTTCAACTTCGCTAAAAATAAAAAATATCCTGCTTTAAACTAATGACAACTTGGCAGGATGATGATACAATTTTAAATGTTAAATTTTAAACTATGGAGTTATTATGACCGAACGCAACCGAACAATAGATAAACTGCGCGGCATCTGCATGCTGGGCGTTCTCGGCATTCACACCGGTTCGCTGGCGCTGATGTGCGCTACGCCCAACCCGCATTTATATATGTTGCTTGAGATACTTTCGCGTTACAGCGTGCCCGCCTTCTTTTTTATATCGGGCTACGGGCTGTTTTGCCATTATAAACCTGGCACGGAACTTAACTACCGCGAATTTATCAAAAAACGCTTTCAAAGCAGCGGCGTACCTTATTTTAGCTGGTCGCTGTTTTATATGGTTTACTTTACCACCGTCGTCCCCGGCTGCATACCGTGGTTTTCACCGCTCGGGCTGTTGCACATCCTCTTTTGGGGGCTGGCGTGCTACCACCTGTACTTTATGATAATCCTGCTGTGGTTCTATGCCTTCTTCCCGCTGTTTCAAAAACTGATGGTGTTTATGCAGCGCATTGGTTTAAAAACAGGTTTTGCCGTGCTGTTTGTACTGCAAATGCTGTTCAACTACTGGACAATGCACCCCGGTATAACGGCGCAGCAGCTGCCACTTGTCTTGCAGGACTTTTTCATCTACCGCTTAAACTATCTGCCGCTGCACTACTTGTTTATCTTTATGCTTGGCGGCCTTGCGGCGATAAAAGAAAAAGAATTCTTCCAAACTGTAACAGTAAAATTCAAAGCGGTAACGGTGCTGTATCTGCTTTCCGTTGCCTACATCTGCGGCAGCTATTACTGGTATTATTACAAACACGGTTATGACCTCATCAGCCTGACCAATACTTTCCAGCAACTCAGCCCGCAGGGATTTTTCTATACCATTGCTTCAATCCTGTTTTTCTGCGCCGTGTTCGGCAGGCAAAAAGCAACAAATTATTTTACCAAAGCAGTTGATTTTATTTCTGACAACTCGATGCTTGTTTACTTCTGCCACCCCTTCTGGCTCAGCATGATTGACAGAACAAGCCATCATTTTGGCATTGTTATGACTACAAAACGCGTCATAGCGGCGTATGTTTTGTTACTTATCATTTCGCTCATAACAAGTGTTATCATAACAAAGCTATCAAAACATTCCGCTCCACTGCGTTATTTGCTGACAGGAAAGAAATGAAATACTAAAAACGAGTATTTCATTTTTTAAAAAGCATTATTTATATTCTTTATTCCAACATTAATTAACATTTTTGCAAATTCTATACCATCTATTAACCTTACCTGATTTTCTTTTGCAATTTCTATTGCCTCATTATCATAAATATCAGCAGTTGATATAACCCATGGTATATATTGAAAATCGTCTTCATTATTTTTAAATTGTTCATGATATTTTTTTATTTGTTCTACTGCCCAAGTAGATTCTTTTCCAACATGAAGTTTTGCTTGAATAAAAAATTTTATTTTTAAATCCAAAAATGTTGCTTCAACATCTGCATCAGCTCCATCTTCTTTATCACTTTTATTTTTTGACAAAACATATACATTTGAAGCACCAAGTTTTTCAAAATACCATTTAATTAAATTTTCAAATTTTGAATCATTCAACTTATCACGAATAACTTGTAATAATGCTATAGCCATTGTATTACTAGCTTCAGTATAAAAATTAATAGGTTTCTGTTCACTAACAGATAAAATAATATTTTTAATATTTTCTCTTAAATCAGTAATATTTGCATTAGTTAACCTTATTTTCATTCTTGAACTTAAACTGTTATCTGCATATAAATCCCTTGGAATATTTAAATGTTGCGAAGTTAATGGCCTAACTTCAATAAAATATCCTAAATCAATTTTTTCTTGATTATACATCAAAAAATTATTACTTATACACATTTCATTATTAATTTGATCAATAGGTAAATCTTTAATTAGTTTAGGAGGAGAAACAATTTTATAAATTGAAAATTTACCAGGTAAAGGTACTAATACAATATCACCAATAGAAAACTCCAACAAAAATCGCCATAAAGAATATCTATTTCGATACAAATCTCCCCAGATTTTTATATTTTCACTTTCAAAAAAATTCCATTTCTCATCAATAAAAAAATTTTTATCTTCTAATTTTTTAAAAAATTTTTCATCTTTTAAAAAATCAGAAAATCCAATAGTCAATATTCCTTTTTCAAGCAAAATACTAGATACATTAAAACAATGAGATATACGATGTAACCAACATTTCGTATTCTTTGTAATTTCTTTTTCTAATTCCATATTCCACACCTCAACCATAAAGTAATCTACCATAATTGTAAATGAAAGCAGAAATAAAGGCAAATAAAATTTACGGCAGCTATTTATGCACGCGTCATATGCTCCTTATTCAGTCGCATACTTTGCGAAAGCTCGCTGGCACGTTTATTGCCTTCGCCTTACGGCTTGGCACTAAACGGCGACTCGCCTGCGCTGTGCGGGCTGTGCCACACGCGCTGAAGCGCTAGGTGGCCCATGCCTCCCGGAGTCACCCCGTCCGGATAGATTT
>CASFJU010000023.1 GCA_949295115.1 uncultured Phascolarctobacterium sp. | reverse complement strand
CGGACGTAAAAAAGATATTGGTAACGACTGGTACGTTGAACCGCAGGCGCAACTGCAATTAGCGCGCGTAACCGGTGCAGATTATACAACAAGTCAAGGAACAAGGGTAAGCCTTGACGGTATTAACAGCTTGATTGGCCGTGCAGGTTTCCGCCTTGGGCGTGACGTTGACGAGCGCAGCACTGTATATGTAAAAGCCGACCTGCTGCATGAATTTTTAGGTGAGCAGGATATGCATGTTGTTGATAACACCTTTAACGGCAGCCAGAGTTTTGAAAACAAAGGCACGTGGTATGACGTAGGCTTCGGTTTTGCAACGGCATTGGGCAAAGATAGTTATGCCTTTATGGATTTTGAAAAATCTTTCGGCAATGACAACGACGAAACCTACCAGATTAACGCCGGTGTACAGTGGACGTTTTGATTAAGGGATGAGGTGAAAATAATGGTACAGGAAATACCTTTAAAAAATGTGCTTTTAAAAGATGCTGTGGGTGACGGGAAAATAGAGTATTGCCTTTATAATCCACGTAATAAGAGCGGTATGCAGACATGGGAAGTGAAGGTTTTAAATACTGATGGCACACGCAAGGTTATTATTGTGCGTGATTATGGCTTTCAGGTGCAGAAAGACCAGATTCAAATAAATCCGTTTAAAACACGTGCTGAGCGTAATGCAGAAATTTATCGCCTGTACCACGAAGAAGGCTTGTCGCAGGTCTTCCTCGGCAATTTGTTCAACATCAGCCAGCCGTCAATTTCACTAATAGTTAACGGTAAAAGTAAATAGTAAAATACAAACAGCCTTTTACCTACAAAGCGCAGGTAAAAGGCTGTTTTGCTTATCGTATTCAGTTAATCCCAACGGTTTAAAATGTCTTTGATAATTTCTTTTTCGCTTTTGCGGCGTTTCTTTTCAAAGTTGCGGTAGTTGTTGTCGCGGTGGTCGGTGGAGTAGTCAGCGTAGTCAAAATCATCGTAGTCGCGTTCGTAGCTGCGGTTATAATCGCCGTGGCCGTCGTCAAACAGCAGCGGCATAGAATTTTGCGCAGGGTATGTATAACAGCTTAACATGGCAAGCCTCCTTAAACTTTTTTTGCTACTGATAGTATAACTTTATTTTGTAAATTTGTAAAATACGGCGGGTTTTGTGTTATAATAAGGATGAAGGTTCTTGTAATTATTATTAGTTAGTTTTTTGTACGAAAGGAGCAGCTATGGCAAAGTATCAATGCACCGTTTGCGGTTATATTTTTGACGAGGCAAAGGAAGGAAAAGCCTTTGCAGAACTGGACGCCTGCCCGGTATGCGGCATGCCGCCGGAAAAATTTGTAAAGCTGGAGGACGAAGCCCAGCAGGCAGAAGCGCCGGAGGAAAAGGCAGAGGCGCAGGCCGACCTTGCTTACGACAGCGCTTATTATCGTGTTGACGCAAACTGCCGTTATATGGAGGAAATCCACCAGATGGCTGTAACGGGCAAATCCATTATCGGCGCGATGGGCACGCAGATGAAAATGCCCAACTGGGACGACGTTTTAATTTTGGGCAACCAGCTTAACCCGCCGCCGCTGAATGACGACGAGCCTGTTACGACGATGACAATTATCGGCAAAAACGCCAAACGCCCGATGATTATTGACAGCCCGGTATTTATTTCTCACATGTCGTTTGGCGCGCTCTCTAAAGAAACAAAAATTGCACTGGCGCGAGGCAGCGCAATGGCGAAAACTGCCATGTGCAGCGGCGAGGGCGGCATTTTGCCGGAGGAACGCGCCGAAGCCTACAAATATATTTTTGAATACATCCCCAATTTATACAGCGTAACGGCGGAGAATTTGAAAAACGCCGATGCCATTGAAATTAAAATCGGGCAGGGTACCAAGCCGGGCATGGGCGGACATCTGCCGGGCGAAAAGGTTACGCCTGAGATTGCCGCTATCCGCAATAAGCCGCTGGGGCAGGATATTATCAGCCCGTCCAAGTTTCCCGACGTGAACACCAAAGAGGATTTGAAGGCGCTGGTTGACAAGCTGCGCGAAGAATCCGACGGACGCCCGATTGGCATTAAAATTGCCGCAGGCAAGATTGAAAAGGATTTGGAGTTCTGCGTTTTTGCAGAGCCTGATTTTATTACGATTGACGGACGCGGCGGCGCGACCGGCGCCAGCCCGCAGCTTGTAAGGGATTCCACCAGTGTGCCGACGTTGTACGCGCTTTACCGTGCGCGCAAATATCTGGATAGCGTTAAATCGGACATTGCACTGGTTATTACCGGCGGTTTGCGCGTATCCAGCGATTTTGCCAAAGCCATCGCCATGGGGGCTGACGCCGTTGCTATCGCCAGCGCGGCGCTTATTGCCGCTGCCTGCCAGCAGTACCGCATTTGCGGTACGGGTAAATGCCCGGTTGGTATTGCCACGCAGGATGAGGAATTGCGCAAACGCCTGAAAATTGACGCTGCGGCTCAGCGCGTAGCTAACTTTTTGATTTGCAGCAACAACGAGCTGAAAACCTATGCGCGCATTACCGGTCACAAAAATGTGCACGATTTAAACACCGGTGATTTGTGTACGATTAATAAAGAAATTTCGGACTATACCAATATTCCGCACGCTTAAACTTAAAATCCGGCTTTAATGCCGGATTTTTGCTTGCAAGGCTTGCAAAAAAATGCGTTTTACGGTATTATAAAGCGTATGCCTTTTTATGTATAGAGTTAAACATAATATTTTAAGGTTATATTTTAAAATGCCTGCCACGCCAAAGCGGATTTTTACAGAACTTTGGGCGCTTATTGGTGACTGCCCGGTCAAAAATACTGGCGGAAGGGCGGCAGGCGTGGTATAATATTTTTATAAATTGTTTAAGGAGCCTGACGATGCCGCAGTTAATGACCAAAGAAGAAATTCACGAATTCGGCCTGCAAATTTTAAGCCGCTATCTTGAGGCTAATGCTTACGAAATTGAAATGATGCACCCCAATATGCAGATGTTTCCGCATGTGATTGCCAAAAAGAACGGGCAGCTGGTGTTTATTATTGCGGCGACGGACGTTTACCCCAACAAGGGTAAGTTCAGCGATGACGAAAAAGCTGCGCTTTTGGAAAACGCCGCCAAGTTTGACGCGCAGGCGGCCTGTGCTTATCTTGGCATTGCCAATGCCGAAGGCGCGCAGAACAAGGACAAGGAACTGTGCGGCAAGGCTTATAAAGACGCTAATTTTTTGACCGATTTCAGCGGTTTGGAATTTATTTATTTTAAAGACTGAGGTGACGGCATGGATTTGTTAAGAGTAGATACCGAAAAATGTGTTAAATGCGGGCTTTGCGTACAGGCGTGCCCGTCCTGTATTTTAACCATGGGTGAGGACGGGCCCAAATGCGATTTTGACCGCGGCTGCATGAGCTGCGGGCATTGTGTTGCCATCTGCCCGATGGGCGCTCTGGATAACAAATATGCGCCGCTGGAAAAGCAGGAACCTATCCCGATGCCGGTGCTGGACAGTGAAACGGCTTATAACTTTTTGCGTATGCGCCGCAGCGTGCGCCTGTTTAAACCGGAAGCACCCAGCGACGAAGACCTTACCAGACTGCTTGACGTGTGCCGCTATGCGCCGACGGCTGGCAATTCGCAGGGGCTTTATTATATCGTTATCCGCGACAGGGAAACCATTAAAAAAATTGCCGACGCTACTGCCGAATGGATGCAGCAGGAAATTGATGCCGGCAGCGACGATAAACGCTATTTTACCACCGTGCTGCGTGCTTACAACGACCGCGGACAGGACATTATCGCGCGCAATGCGCCGTGCCTGGTGTTTGCAACCGCCAAACGCCTTAACCGCACCGGCGTGAGCAACGCTGAACAGGCATGGGCTTACGCAGAGCTTTTTGCACCGACGATTGGGCTTGGAACAACGATTGCAGGGTTTATACAGACCTGCGGCATTGCAGCTTACCAGCCTTTGCTTGATTTGGTCGGTGTGCCGCCGAAGTTTAAAATTTGCGGCACTTTGATGGTTGGCTATCCGCGCGTTAAGTTCCAGCGTTTGGTAGAGCGCCAGCATTTGAAAGTTGAATTTAAATAAGCATTAAATTATTAACGGTACAGTTTACGCGGCTGTGCCGTTTTTTGTTACTTATGCAACAGTTTGGCGGCTTTAAATAAATAGTTTTCCAAATTTACTGTAAATTAAAGGAAATATAAAAATTTTGCAGAAATTAAAACTCAATAATGTTTACAAACAAGGGGGAATATGTATGAAAGAGTATACCGGCGATAGAATTCGCAATGTGGCCATTGTGGGTCATGGTGGGGCAGGAACGACATCTGTTACGGAAGGCCTGCTGTACCGTTCCGGCGCAATTACCAGAATGGGTAAGGTTGAAGATGGAGCTACCACCACTGACTACGAACCGGAAGAAATTAAACGCGGCGTGTCCGTAAACGCAACGCTTGCACCGGTTGAATGGCGCGATACTAAAATTAACTTTATCGATACCCCGGGCTTTGCTGATTTTGTGGCCGAAGTTAAGGGCGCATTCCGTGCCGTTGACAGCGCACTTATTGTTGTCTGCGCAACCAGCGGCGTACAGGTTGGCACCGAGCAGTGCTGGAAGCTGGCAGAAGAAGCACATCTGCCGCGTATAGTTTTCGTAAACAAAATGGACCGTGAGAATGCCGACTTTGACAGCATTCTGGATAACCTGCGCGCAAAAATCGGCAAGCGCGTACTGCCTTTGCAGCTGCCTTTGGGCAAGGAATCCGGTTTCTGCGGCGTTATCGATATTTATAAAATGAAAGCTTACAAAGCTAACGGCAATGACTCCATCGAAATGGACATTCCGGAAGAATACATGGAAGCTGCACAGGAAGCGCACGAAAAAATGGTTGAAGCAGCGGTTGAGGCTGATGATGATTGCATGATGCGTTATCTGGAAGGCGAAACCATCAGCGATAAAGAAATTATGGACTGCCTGATTAAAGGCATCCGCCAGGCGATTATTTTCCCGGTACTGTGCGGCAGCGCGTACAAGGATATCGGCCTGGGCCGCGTGATGAACGCCATTATTGATTACACTTACCCGGCAATTTTAAACGACTTTGTTGTTACCAACCCTGAAACCGGCGAGGAAGAAGTACGCGACGCCAACGCGCCGATGGCTGCTTTGGTATTTAAAACCACGTCCGACCCGTTTGTTGGCCGCCTGAGCTTCTTCAGAGTATTCAGCGGCAGCATCAAGAGCGACAGCATGGTTTACAACGCCAGCCGCGAAAAAGAAGAACGTTTCGGCACGGTATTTACCATGCGCGGCAAAACGCAGATTCCGATGAAAGAGGTTGTTGCCGGCGATATCGGCGTTACCACCAAATTACAGTTTACCGCTACCGGCGATACCCTGAGCGATAAAAACTCCCCGGTATTGTTCAAACCTATCGCATTCCCCCTGCCGATGTATACACGCGCTATTTACGCCAAGAAGAAAGGCGAGGAAGAAAAGATTGCTTCGGCGCTGAACCGCCTGATGGACGAAGACCCGACGATTATCGTTACCAGAAACACAGCAACGAAGGAAACTTTAATCAGCGGCATGGGCGACCAGCACATTGAAATTATCATGGAGCGCATGAAACGTAAATTCGGTGTGGAAGCCGACCTGCGCGCACCGATTGTTGAATATCGTGAAACCATCCGCGGCACGGCAACCAATGTTGAAGGCAAACATAAGAAACAATCCGGCGGCCATGGACAGTACGGTCATGTTATTATTAACATGGAACCGCTGCCGCCCGGAACAGGTTTTGAATTTGTTGATAAAATCTTCGGCGGCGCTGTACCGCGCCAGTACATCCCGGCTGTTGAAAAGGGCATGCGCGAATCCATGGAACACGGCGTGCTGGCAGGCTATCCGGTAGTGGATATCCGCATTACGCTGGTTGACGGTTCTTACCACACCGTTGACTCCTCCGAAATGGCGTTTAAAGTTGCTTCCAACATCGCCTTTAAAAAGGCAATGGAAGCTGCGCGCCCGGTACTGATGGAGCCTGTTTATAACCTTGACGTATATTGCGCCGAGAGCATGATGGGCGACGTTATCGGTGACCTGAACAGCAAACGCGGCCGCATTTTGGGTATGCAGAGCCTTGAAGACGGTATGGGCTGCATTAAGGCGCAGGTGCCTTATGCTGAAATTACCGAATACGCCGTTGACCTGCGCGCTTTGACCCAAGGCTTGGGCACTTTTGAAATGAAGTTTGACCATTACGAAGATGTTCCGCAGAAAATGGCTGAAAAAATTATTGCCGAACGCAAGGAACAGCAGTAAAAATCAATAATTTGCAGTTTTAAGCTGCACCAGCGCCGCCGCTTTTTAGCGGCGGCGTTTTTAACAGTGCTTTGTAAAAATAAAACTGTTAAATATGTTACTTTTTACCTTTGCAGTGCGTGTTAAATATGCTATAATACTTGTATAATAACGTACAATAATTGGAGGGTTTATCTTATGCAGACGATCGACCAGGTTGCAGTAAACACCTTGAGATTTTTATCCGTCGACGAAGTGGAAAAGGCAAAATCCGGCCATCCGGGTTTTCCTTTGGGCACGGCTCCGCTGATGTATACGGTTTGGGACCGTTTTATGAACTATAACCCTAAAGACCCCAACTGGTTCAACAGGGACAGATTTATTTTATCGCCGGGGCACGGCAGCGCGCTTTATTATGCTATGCTGCATTTGGCAGGCTACGATGTATCTATCGAAGATTTGAAAAACTTCCGCCAGTGGGGCAGCATTACACCGGGCCATCCGGAATACGGCGTAACGCCGGGCGTTGATGCTTCTACCGGTCCGCTGGGCCACGGTTTTGCCATGGGCGTTGGCTTTGCCATTGCAGAAACGATGCTGGCGGCCAAATACAATAAACCTGGCTTTGAAGTTGTTAACCACTACACTTATGGCCTGACCAGCGACGGCGACCAGATGGAAGGCGTTGCCGGCGAAGCGGCGTCCCTTGCAGGCACACTTGGCCTTGGAAAACTGATTTACCTTTACGACGATAACCATATTACCATTGAGGGTAGCACCGATATCGCCTTCCGTGAGGACGTAGGCAAACGATTTGAAGCTTACGGCTGGCAGGTTCTGCGCGTAGCTGATTCCGAAGACATCGATGCTTTGGAAAAAGCAGTTAAGGAAGCGCAGGCCGATACCGAACACCCGAGCCTGATTATTGTACGCACGCATATCGGTTACGGCAGCCCGAAACAGGACAATGCCTCCTGCCATGGCGAACCGCTTGGCGCCGAAGGCGTTGCCAAAACCAAGGAAGCAGCGAACTGGCCCGTTGGTCAGAGCTTTTATGTGCCGGTAACAGTGCGCAAGCATTTTGACGACAAGCTTGCCGCCTGCGCCGAAAAACAGGCAGCATGGGAAGCGCTGCTTGCCGATTATAAAGTAGTTTACCCGGAACTGGGCAAGGAACTGGAAGAACGCATTAAAGGCGATGTGCTTGTAAACCGCGCCGACCTTGAAGCAGTATTTAACGATATCGAAGCAACTTCCACCCGCGAAGCAAGCGGCGAAGTGCTGCAAAAACTTTCCATGCAGCTGCCGCAGCTGGTTGGCGGCAGTGCCGACCTTGGCCCTTCCAATAAAACCGTTATGAAAACTTGCGGTTATTATTCCCAGGATGACAGAACTGGCAGAAACCTGCACTTTGGCGTGCGCGAACACGCTATGGGCAAAGCGCTGAACGGCATTGCCCTGCACGGCGGCTTCATTCCGTTCGGCGGCACGTTCCTTGTATTTGCCGATTTTATGCGCCCCGCAGTACGCATGGCCGCACTGATGGGGTTGCGTTCCATCTTTGTATTTACGCACGACAGCATCGCGGTAGGCGAGGACGGCCCGACACATCAGCCGGTTGAACACGCCATGAGCCTGCGCGTAATTCCGAACCTGTGCGTAATCCGCCCGGCGGACGCTTTGGAAACTGCTATGGCATGGCAGACCGCGTGCCTGAACGAGCATAAACCGACGGCGCTGCTGTTAAGCCGCCAGAAATTGCCCGTACTGCACAAATATGCAGAAGTTATCCACGAAAACGCCGGTAAGGGCGCTTATGTGCTGGATGCAGGCAAAGGCACTGCCAAAGCAGTTATCATTGCCACCGGCAGCGAAGTGCATGTTGCACTGGAAGCCCAGGCGAAACTTGCTGAAGAAGGCATCTGCGTAAGCGTTGTAAGCATGCCGAGCTGGGATGTATTTGAACAGCAGAGCGAAGAATATAAACAGTCCGTACTGCCTGCGGGACTGCCGAAGGTTGCCGTTGAAGCCGGCGTAACTTTGGGCTGGAGTCGCTACACCGGCAGCGAGGACAATGTTATCGGCATCAACAAATTCGGCGCGTCCGCACCCGGCGGCACCGTGCTGAAAGAATATGGCTTTACCGCCGAAAACGTTGCCAATAAAGTAAAAAGTTTACTGTAAAAATTTAACGGGCCCGGCTGGTTGCTGAGCCCGTTTTTTATGTAAAGGAGTTACCATGAAAAACCTACTTACCATTGCCGGCAGTGATTGCAGTGGCGGCGCCGGCATTCAGGCCGATTTAAAAACCTTTGCCGCACACGGCACTTTTGGCATGAGCGTTATTGTATCCGTCGTTGCGGAAAACACGGCGCGCGTGATTGATATTCAGGACGTTACGCCGGACATGATTGAAAAGCAGATGGACGCAGTTTTTGAAGACATTTTTCCGGACGCCGTTAAAATCGGCATGCTGAGTACGCCGGAATGCATGCAGGCAGTTGCTGGCAAGCTGAAAGAATACAAGCCGCAGAACGTCGTTATCGACCCTGTTATGTACGCCAAAAACGGCTGCGCTTTAATGCAGCCTTACGCCATCGACACCTTAATTAAAACCATCATCCCGCTGGCGGATGTGCTGACGCCGAATATTCCCGAAGCGGAAAAAATTGCGGAGATGAAAATTGAAACCGTTGCCGATATGGAAGCAGCGGCGAAAAAAATCTGCGCTATGGGCTGCAAGGCGATTGTCGTTAAGGGTGGGCACCACATCGGCGACGCCGTGGACGTGCTGTACGACGGCAAGGATTTTTATCATTTTGAAACCGAACGCATTGAAACGAAAAATACGCACGGCACGGGGTGCACGTTTTCATCCGCCATTGCGGCAAATTTAGCCAACAACATGACGGTGGCGGAAGCCGTTAAAGCAGCCAAAAATTACGTTACCACGGCCATTAAGCACAGCCTTGCCAAGGGTAAAGGCTGCGGCCCGACGCATCATTTTGTTGATTTGTACAGAAAGGCAGGCATGCTGGAATAATGGAAATGCAGAACCAATTTGGCAAAATTATTGAAGAATTGCAGAAAAAATGTCCGGTAATCCACCACATTACCAATTATGTAACGGTAGAATCCTGCGCCGACGCGGCAATTTGCGCCGGTGCTTCTCCCGTAATGGCGGATGACCCGGAGGAAGTTGAAAACATTACCGCTGGCAGCGATGCTTTGGTATTGAACATCGGCACGATTGACTATAACAAAACCATTGCCATGGAACGCGCAGCAGCCGCTGCCAAAAAGAAGGGCATACCCGTTGTGCTGGACCCCGTTGGCGCAATGAGCAGCGCCATGCGTTTAAACTTTGCGCTGAAGCTTTTGCAGAGCGGCGCAATTACCATTGTGCGCGGCAACTACGACGAATGCAAGGCACTGGTTGACGAAAAAGCTGCCGGGCGCGGAGTGGACGGCATTACGCAGGCCGACGAAGGCGAAAAATTGCAGGCAGCCAAAGCGCTGGCGGCAAAATTTAACTGCGTGGTGGCGCTTACCGGCAAGGTGGATTATGTAAGCAATGGCAAGCAGGTGCTGGTTTTAAACGGCGGCAACGAAATGCTGAAAAAAATTACCGGCGCAGGCTGCATGACTACAACTTTGTGCGCATGCTGCGCGGCCGTATGCAAGGATTACATGACGGCGGCGGCACTGGGCGTTGTAATTATGGGGCAGGCTGCTGAACTTGCTGCAGGCTTTATGGAAAAGAAAGACGGCCCGGGCATGTTTAAAACACGCCTGTTTGACGGCATTTACCACGTTACCGGCAAATGGAATTTAATTAACCTTAAGCCGGAAGAAAGAATGAACTGATATGAAACCGGTTTTGAATTACAGGGTTTACCTTGTTACGGATACAGTTTATTTTGAGGACGGTAACATCTGGAACAAAATGGAAGCGGCATTGCGCGGCGGCGTTACACTGGTGCAGTACCGCGACAAAACGCAGGAAAGCCGTATTTTGTATGAGCGCGCGCTTAAAATGAAAGCGCTGTGCGATAAATATAATGTGCCGATGCTGGTTGATGACCGTGCGGATATTGCCTTTGCCGTCGGTGCGGCAGGCGTACACATTGGGCAAAGCGATTTGCCTGCGGAAGTAGCGCGTCGTATGCTTGGCGCAGATGCAATTATCGGCGTATCGGCGCACAACGCCGAAGAAGCGCTGGCGGCGGAAGCCGCAGGGGCAGATTACCTTGGCTGCGGTGCAGTGTACCCGACCGGTACTAAAAAGGATACGTCCGTTATCGGCGTTGAAGGTTTAAAAGCCATCCGCGCGGTGACAAAGCTGCCCTTTGTAGGCATCGGCGGCGTAACGCTTGCCAATTACTGCGATGTGCTTAAAGCAGGTGCAGACGGTGCGGCCATTGTCAGCGCTATTTTAAGTGCAGACGATATTGAAAGCACTGTGCAGAAATTTGTGCAGCTTTCTTTGTAAAAAAGTAAACAATTTTGTGCAGCGATTGATAAAAATTTGAATTTTTATGAATTTTTGTTACACTTTATTTGACAACAGTTGTAATGGGTTATATAATTATTCTATAAAATTGTTTGATAGAGGAGCGGAACACATCAGTAT
>CASFJU010000022.1 GCA_949295115.1 uncultured Phascolarctobacterium sp. | reverse complement strand
ACAATGCCGTTGGTAATATCGCAGTACAGCGCGCTGCCGATGGAATTGCAAACTTCAAGCTGCACCTCCGGGCGCAGTTTTTTTATTGCATATAAGAACAAAAACAACAGGCTGCGCACATAAACACGGCGTCCTTCTTCCGTGTCCCAGGTTATAAAATCAACCGTGCCGTCTGTGTGCAGCGGTTTCTGCAAATCAACACCGGCGCCGTTGAACACGCCCTCCACCACCGGTGCGGTGTAGCAGTCCTTAAACTCGCTGCTCACCTCCAACAGCGTTGTTCCGTCATGGTATTCTTTTACTGCCCCATTGGGCAAAGTAAGTTTAATCATAATGTTTCTCCTTTAATCAGGCTATAAATATATTATACCCCATCGGCTTGTTTTGGGCAAAAAACAAGGCACTGCGTTTTTGCAGTGCCTGTTAATTTATTTTATCACCATTTCCGCTACTGTTTCCACATGGTGGGTCATGGGGAACATATCTACCGACTGGGCTTTGGTTGCTTTATAGCCATGTTCGGTAAAAAATGCCATGTCGCGCGCAAGCGATGCAGGGTTACAGGATACATAAACAATTTTATGCGGTTTTACTTTGGCAATGGCCGCCAGCACTTTTTTGTCGCAGCCTGCACGCGGCGGGTCTAAAAGCACAACGTCGGGCTTAACGCCTTTGGCAAGCAGCGCCGGCATTTCTACCGCAGCGTCGCCGCAGATAAACTGCGCATTGCTGATATTATTGGCCGCTGCGTTGGCGTTGGCGTCCTTAATGGCAGGCTCTACAATCTCAATGCCATAAACCTTGCCCGCATTCTGCGCCAGATACAACGAAATCGTACCCGTACCGCAGTAGCAGTCGATAACGGTTTCGCCTCCGCGCAGTGCCGCAAAATCCAGCGCCGTTGCGTACAGCTTTTCCGTCTGTTCGCTGTTCACCTGAAAGAACGACAGCGGCGAGATGCTGAACTTTAAATTGCCCAGCTTGTCTTTAATGGTGCTTTTGCCGTACAGCACGCGGCTTTTGCTGCCCATAATTATGTTGGTACGTTTTTTGTTAATATTCTGCACAATGCTTTTTAAGCCGCCCACTTCGCTTTTCAGCATCGTCACCAGCTCGCCCGCATGTGGGATATCATAGCAGGCGGTAATAATCACCGCCATCACGTCGCCGGTGTTTACGCCCACACGCCCCATTACGTGGCGCACAACGCCCTTGCCGGTGTTTTCGTCGTAGGCAGCAATGTTAAACTGCTGCATCCAGCGGCGCACAACCTGCATAATTTTATTGTTGGCCTGCTTTTGGATGATGCAATCGTCGATGTCAATTACATTATGCGTCAGCGCGGCATAGCAGCCGATTTGAATTTCGCCCTGGGTTCTGGCAACCGGGAACTGCATTTTATTGCGGTAATGCCACGGGTTTGCCATGCCGATAACCGGCAGCACCTCGCAGCCTTCGATATGCCCGATGCGTTCCAGCGCGTCCTGCACCTGCCGGCGTTTAACGGCAAGCTGCCCTTCGTAGCTTAAATGCTGTAACTGGCAGCCGCCGCAGGTTTTGTAATATGGGCACGGCGGTTCCACGCGCTGCGACGATGCTTGCTCCACGCTTAAAATATTGCCGGAGGCGTACGATTTTTTAACCTGAAACAGCTTTACCTTCACCGTTTCGCCCGGCAGCGCGCCTTTAACAAAAACCGTAAAACCCTGCGCCTTGCCGACGCCTTCGCCGCTGCTGCCCAGCCCGGTTATTTGCAGCTCAACTATATCGTTTACTTTAAAAGGTGGTTGTTCTTTTGCCATTTTATTTATCCTCGTTGTTAAATTGGTAACCTTCTGGCATCCAGTACAGCCTGATTGGCAGATTAGATGCCCCCGGCGGCGACCAGATAAAGCTGTATGTGCCCGGCTCCAAAGTGCCAAGCTTCAGCAAATCGTCATAGCTGTCGCCGACTGCGACTTTATCCTGCGGCAGCGGCAGTAATTTCTGTTCACCCGCTTTTTTAAGCACGCCGTAACCGGCAAACAGCCCGCCCAGCGGATTAAGATACATTGCCGCCGGTTTAGTGCCGCTGATTGTAAAATTAACAGCGTAAACAACGCCGTAGTTGCCGTAATTAACGGCATCAAGACCTGTCGTGCCGTCAACGCCGCGCGCAAAACCCTGCTCCTCGGAAGCAAGTTCCAGCATATACACACCCTTATCAGTATTCAGCGGCTTTTTAACATTATATGCCCAATCTGACTTTTCAAAAGTGCCGCGCAGCGGATGCTCATCCATCGGCTGAAGCGGAGCATATTCGTTGTAAATTTCAAAGTCACTGTTTTCATCGCACATCAGCACGCTTACCTGCACCGGCCTGTCGGTGTGCAGATTAATCGTACCCACTAAAAGCTGGTTTGGCTCAAGCACATAGCCCCTGCCCGTCAAAAGTTCGGCGTTATCACCCATGCCAAGGCTGCCGCTGTAAGGCTTATGGTCAACATCAAAATATTGCTGCTGTGTTTCCTTGCCAACTTTTAAATAATGCCAGCCCGCGCGGCCGATGCTGCTGTTCGTCACCTCATACTCAGCCGGGCGCATTTTTTCGTTGGTCAAAAGCACCGCCAGCTTTTTATTGCTGTCCATTGCATTAACGTGGTGGAAAAATATCCTTACATCACCGCTGACGGTATCGCGGTACAACACGCCGTTTTTATAAACCATCTCCGGGCTGTCCGAAAAAATCAGCGTCGGGCCGGAAGTAACCTTCTTGGCTTTCACCTCAATATAATCTTCCGGCAGCCCCTTACCCGTTATCAGTTCATCCGCGAAAGCGCCGCTCGGCATAAGCAAAAGCCCCGCCGCCAAAAGGCTTAAACAAGTATTTTTTAAGTTCAATGTAATTACCTCGCTTGCAGGTTTAATAAAAAAGGCGTGGAGCAAAGTCCACGCCAGTTATTTTATGGTGATCCAGGAGGGATTCGAACCCCCGACCCACGGCTTAGAAGGCCGTTGCTCTATCCAACTGAGCTACTGAACCGTTTATGGAGCGGGCGATGGGAATCGAACCCACAACATCAGCTTGGAAGGCTGAGGTTATACCACTTAACTACACCCGCAATATTAACTTTTTACCTTGGTCGGAGCGGCAGGATTCGAACCTGCGACCCCCTGTTCCCAAGACAGGTGCTCTACCAAGCTGAGCCACGCCCCGAACACAACGTATATTATACCGTTTAACTATTTAAAAGTCAAGCATTTTCCTTTGCTTTTACTTCTTTAAGGTGCTGCTGGTAAAGTTTGGTTTCGGCAACAACCACACCGCTCAGCGCCAATAGCGCGATTAAGTTCGGTATAGCCATCAAACCGTTAACTATATCCGCCAAAATCCAGATTGCTTCCAGCTTTAAGAATGGGCCGCAGGCAACAAGGATGATGAAGATAATGCGGTACGGCAAAATTGCTTTTACGCCGACGAGGTATTCCACGCAACGTTCGCCGTAGTAGTTCCAGCCCAGAATGGTGGTAAATGCAAACAGCACCAACCCAACCAACAACAGCAGGCTGCCAAAGGTCGGCAGGCCCATGCTGAACGCCTGCTCCGTCATTGCTGCGCCGTTCAGGTCGCCCTGCCATACGCCGGTAACAATCAAAGTCAGGCCGGTCAGACTGCAAATAATAATGGTATCAATAAAAGTACCGGTCATGGAAACAAGACCCTGCTCAGCAGGCCATTTGGTTTTAGCGGCTGCCGCAACAATCGGCGCACTGCCAAGGCCGGATTCGTTGGAGAATACGCCGCGGGCCACGCCGTTGCGCATCGCCATCATCACACTTGCGCCCAAAAATCCGCCCGTTGCAGCAGTGCCGGTAAACGCGCCGTCGATAACGCTGGCAAAAGCGCCCGGCAGCTGGTCGGCAAACACAATTAAAATGCCAACGGTGGTAAGCAGGTACAGCACCGCCATAAACGGCACAATTTTGGAAGCGACGTTAGCAATGCTTTGCAGGCCGCCGATAGTAATAACCGCAACCAGCACGGTAATGGCAATGCCGGTGTAAGTTACCGGGATGCCTGCGGTGATTTGCGTAATTTCAACAATGGAGTTTACCTGCGCGAAAGTGCCGATACCGAAGTACGCGCACAACACGCCGAAAGCCGCAAACAAAATTGCCAGCGGTTTGTATTTTTTGCCCATGCCCTTTTCAATGTAATACATCGGGCCGCCGGAAATATTGCCGTTGCCGTCCACAGTGCGGTATTTAACGGCCAGCAGACATTCCGCATATTTGGTAGCCATACCGAAGAACGCAGCCATCCACATCCAGAACAGCGCGCCCGGGCCACCTGCCTTAATGGCGGTTGCCACGCCGACGATGTTGCCCGTGCCGACAGTCGCCGCAAGAGCGGTACACAATGCTTTAAAGCTATTTACATCGCCGTGGCCGTCGTTTTTGGCAAAAAAGATAAGTTTTAAGGCATCGCCCAGTTTAAACACCTGCAATAAACGCAGGCGGATAGTCAGCCAGATACCCGTGCCGACCAGCAAAACCAACAGCGGCGGCCCCCATACAAAAGTATCAATCGTGTTCAATAGCGCAATAACTTCTTCGTTGTTAAACAATTTTGCTTCCCTCTTTCTTTGTGTAATAAAAACTAAAACCGCCGGACAAATCCCAAATCCGGCGGCGAAATAAGCATGCAAAAATAAACAGCGATGTTATTAATGCGCTTAAAGCTCTGTCCTTTGGCCTGAGAGATTAGGGGCAAAGCCCCGTGCACCTTCGGCACCCATTTACCGGGATTCTCCAGAGTTGTGTCCGCACACGGTCTCACCGGCAAGCCGGCACCTGAGAGTTTACTCCTTCGGTAGAAAAAATTTCTTCTCCCGCATGCTTCATCCACAGATGTTCATTTCTAATTATTATAGCACTTTTTACACCAATTACAAGTGCTTTGTTTACACTTTTGCTAATTTTTTTATTTTAAATAGTCCTTGTTTTCATCAAGATGTTTAAAATACAGCTGCGTTTCCTTTACGATAACGCCCGTCAAAAGCAGCAGCGCAATAAGGTTAGGCAGCGCCATCAGCCCGTTGGCGATATCGGCGATAACCCAGATTACTTCCAGTTTTAAAAACGCGCCGCAGCCAACCATGGCGATGAAGAACAGACGGTACGGAATGATTGCCTTAACGCCCAAGAGATAAGCCACGCAGCGTTCACCGTAATAGTTCCAGCCGAGGATGGTAGTAAAGGCAAACAGCACCAGGCCAATCATCAACAGCAGGTTGCCGAATACCGGGAAGACCATTGTAAACGCGCTCTGCGTCATGGCAGCGCCGTTCAAATCGCCGCTCCACACGCCGGAAACGATAATCGTCAAACCTGTCATGGTGCAGATAATGATGGTATCAATAAAAGTACCGGTCATGGAAATAAGTCCCTGCTCAGCAGGCCATTTGGTTTTGGCAGCCGCCGCAACAATCGGCGCACTGCCGAGGCCGGATTCGTTGGAGAACAGGCCGCGCGCAATACCGTTGCGCATTGCATACATCATCGTTGCGCCCAAAAAGCCGCCGGTAGCAGCAGTGCCGGTAAACGCATCGTGCAGCACCATGGCAACAGCGTCGGGCAGCGCATCGCGGAACGCGAACAGGATTGCCGCCGTAGTTACAACATACAGCACCGCCATAAACGGCACAATTTTATCGGCAACTTTGGCAATGCTCTGCAGGCCGCCCAGCGTGATAACAGCCACCAGCACCGTTAAAATTGCCGCGGTGTAAATGATAGGAATATCAGCGCCGATGTGGGTAATCTCAACAATGGAGTTTACCTGCGCGAAAGTACCGCTGCCGAAGCAGGCGCAAATCGTACCGGCAACGGCAAAGAAAATTGCCAGCGGACGGTAGCTTTTGCCAAGGCCCTTTTCGATGTAGTACATCGGGCCGCCGCCGATATTGCCGTTAGCGTCAATCGTGCGGTACTTAACAGCCAGCACGCCTTCTGCGTATTTGGTAGCCATGCCGAAGAACGCCGCCATCCACATCCAGAACAACGCGCCCGGGCCGCCTGCCTTAATTGCCGTTGCAACACCAACAATGTTACCCGTGCCGACCGTCGCTGCCAGCGCCGTACACAGCGCCTTAAAGCTGTCAACGTCGCCGTGGCCTTCGTTCTTCGCCTTAAAAATCAGCTTTAACGCCAGCGGCAAACGCAAAACCTGTATCAGGTTTAACCTGATGGTAAGCCAGATACCTGTGCCAACCAGCAGCACCAGCAGCGGCGGCCCCCACACAAACGCATCAATCTCACTAAAAAATTCCAGCATAGTATCTCCCCTTCTGCAAATAAAATCATAACAAATGCTTAAATTAACAACTTGATGAAAGTCACCGTTATTTTTGCATTATTATGTAAACACATTTTTTATTTTACAGAATAGTTTGTAACTTTGCAAGACTTTAACAAAAGTATACTTGTATGCAAAATACCAAAGGCGTTTTTGTACAAAAAATAACCCCTTCCGCGTTATGCAAAAGGGGTTTTGCTTTTTTATCAGTCGTAATAATCAATGCCTTCGCCGTTTTTGTAGCTGATAAATTTATCGTTCAGCATCCTTACCGCCGTCAGCACGGCTTTTTTGGCGCTGGCCTGATAATGCTTTTCAATCTGCGCGTTAAGCGCTTCAAGACCGTCGTTCATGTTGTAGCCCACCAGCATCCGGGCTATAAAATCACTGGCCAGCTTGGTTGCCAAAGTACATTCCGCCTGCAAAATGCAGCCGGTGTGCATGTCAATTTCAACCACCACGCCAATAACCTTATGCACCTCGTAGGCCGTTATGCCGGCCGGCAGCTTGGCATAAGCAGAAAATATAACACTGTTGCGCTGCGTTGCATCAAGCATTGATAAATTCCTCCCTATCTGCGTACCGACAGGCTGCGCACGGAAACGTCAACCTTTTTAACCTGCATCGCCGTCATGTACTCCACTTTTTCTTTTATTTTGTTCTGAAAAACCTTCGTCACTTCAAAAACCTTCACGCCGTAAAACAGCACCACTTCCACCGCAATGGCAATGCCCTTGGTATCGCTGGTACGCCGCCTTACGCGGATGCTGTTTACCTTGTCGATGCCCAGCATTTTCTGCGCGATGATATTGATAATATCCTGAATGGCGTAGTCCGAAATAAAAATTTTGCCGTAATAGCTAAACGCCGGGCGCACAATCGAGCGGTCCGGCTCGGCGTGCTTGCGCTCCTTGGAAAAAAGATTGTAAGGCAAATCGGCAAAGTAGCCGGTAAAATGCGGCTTTAATTCCACTGTCGGCACCGGAACAATATGCTTGCCGTCCTTTAAGCGCATCTGCTTGGCCTTTTTCATCTCCTGCCTGCTGGCAATCTGCTGAATGTAAACCGTTTTTTCCGGCTGCGGCAGGCCAAGGCGCAGAACAATCTTCTGAATCATGTTATCGGAAGTAGCCAGAATCAAAAGCCGGTGTATGCCGCCCGTCGCCAGCGCGCTGCGTACAGCGTCGGCGTGGTCGTCCTCCGTAAAAATCGCCCTTTTAACCGCCTGTATTCTGTTGGTTTCATTTTTGGCCGACGTACCGGCTAATATTTTGGTGCCTTTAATCAAAAGCCCGTCGTCGATAATGGCGTCGCAGTTATTATTGTGCGCCACGCCGATTGCGCGGTGGCTTTTGCCCGTGCCGCTCGGCCCTACAAATGCAACAACCTCCATAAATCTTCCTCCGGCAATTTATTTTACCATAGTTTGGATAATACTTACCTTATCGCTGTCAACCTTAAAAACTCCCAGCTGTTCGGGGAAGCGCCCTTCCACGCCGTGAAAATCGCTGCCGCCGCTGGTTAAAAGTTTGTACTTCGCCGCCAGCTGCGCAAAATACTGCTGCATTTTTTCATCCGCGCTGGGGTGGTAAACCTCAAGCCCGTCAAAAGCAATATTTGTCAGCAGCGTGTTGACCAGATTTAAATTTTCAATCTCCGCCGGATGCGCCAAAACGGCAATGCCGCCCGCTTCGTGCAGCAGGCTTACGGCTTCCTCCGGTGATAATTTCGGCTGCGGCTCATAGCCCGGGCGTCCGCGTTTCAGTAAAACCTCAAACGCCTCATCGACGGACTGAAAATAACCGGCCGCCACCAGCGCCTTTGCCACATGCGGCCTGCCGACCGCCCTGTTTTTAGGGTCGCAGTCCTCCACAGTTATATGGTAACCGAGCGCGTCAATTTTATCAAGCATCCTGTGCAGGCGTGTTTCGCGCGCATGGCGCATTTCCTGTATTTTAGCCAGCAACTTTTCGTTGTGGATATCTATATTATACCCCAAAATATGGACGCTGTATTCCCCCGCCTGCGAACCCATTTCCACGCCGTTTACAATCTGCGGGGCGTTGGGAACAACCTGCGCTGCCTGCATGGCTTCCTCCATGCCGTTTACGGAATCATGGTCGGTAATCGCCAGCAGTTTAATATCCGCCGCGGCGGCCATTTTTACAAGCTGCGTTGGCGTATAGCGCCCGTCCGAAAAAGTGCTGTGCGTATGTAAATCTACCAGCATTTTATAATTCCTTTGCAATGTTCACAAAAGTGCGCACGCCAAAAGCGGTGCAGCCCTTCGGCTTAAAGCCGGATGCCTTTTCCGCGGTGGACGTGCCGCCGATATCGAGATGCGCCCACGGCGTGCCTTCGTCGATAAATTCGCCGATGAACAGGCCGCCGGTAATGGTGCTGGCCGCATGACCGGCACTGTTCAGCAAATCGGCAACGTCGCTTTTAATGGCTTCCTTGCATTCCGGCAGCGAAGGCAGGTGATGGTACATCTCGCCCGCTTTTTTGCCTGCGCTGATGACCTGCGCAATCAGTTCGTCGTTGTTGCCGATAATGCCGGCCGTTTCGTTGCCCAATGCGACGATAACACCGCCCGTCAGCGTGGCAATGTCAATTACTTTTACCGCGCCCTGGCGGCACGCATACCATACTGCATCCGCCAGCACCATACGCCCTTCCGCATCGGTGCTGATTACTTCAATAGTTTTGCCGTTAGCGGCTTTTACAATATCGCCGGGGCGCTGCGCACTGCCGGACGGCATATTTTCGGCGCACGCCATAATGCCGATAACGTTGCACGGCAATTTTAAATCCGCAATGGCCTGCATGGTGCTAAGCACAACGGCTGCACCGGTCATATCGTCCTTCATTTCGCCCATGTTAGCTTCCGGCTTGATGGAAATGCCGCCGCTGTCAAAGGTAATGCCCTTGCCGACAAAGGCTGTGTAAGGCGCGTCGCCCGCACCATTATATTTAAGCGTTACCATGTACGGCGGATTAACACTGCCCTGCCCAACGGCAAGTATTGCGCCCATGCCTTTAGTACGCATGGCATCAACATCAAGCACTTCACATTCCATGCCGCAGCGTTCAGCCAACGCCTGCGCTTCCTGCGCCATGCCGAGCGGCGTAAGCAGGTTGCCGGGGCGGTTCGCCAAATCGCGTGCGTGGCAAACAGCGGCGCTTACCAGGCAGCTGTCGCTGCAAACTTTGGCTGCATCCGTTACGTTGGTAACAACGGTGTAGTTAATGTCTTTGGCAGCTTCCTGCTTGCCCTTACATTCGGTAAATTCATAACCGCCCAAAATCAGCCCTTCCACCAAAGCGGAAAGATAATGTGGGCGTGCGGTGTTTAAAAGTATCGGCGCAATTACCAGCGCACTGTCAGTTTTAAGCTTTTTCAGTACGCGCGCGGTTTCGCCTGCCGCCTTGCGCAAATCGTTGGGCTTGCAGGCATCCTTGCCGCCAAAACCGCTGATAACAACCTGCTGCAAACCGTTGTCGCCCAGCATCGCAAAATGCGTCATGCTGCCGCAGTCAGCCAGTTTATCGTTCTTTTTCAGCAGTTCGTCCACTGCCTTAATAAGATATTCCGGCGCGTTCATCTTCGGCAAAGCCGGGATGCAGTCCTTGCACAAAAGCAGCACCAACGTTTCCGCACCGGCAATTTCTTCCGCAGTCAGGTTGTTTTCCCTGACCGCAAATAAATTTTGATAGTTTTTCATTCTTGTCCCTCTTTTATTTAAAAGTCATTACTGTATTAAACTCATCCAAAAAACTGTTGCCGCTGGCGCGCTGCAAGTCTAAATCGCTTACAACCACGCGCATTTCCGTATTGCGAACGCCGCCGGTGTAATGCGTTGCCAGCGAATGGATTACATACGGCACGTCATTGGAAGTACCGATGTACATAACGGTGTGCCCATCCATATACAGGCATGCGCCCGGCATTAAGCCCTTCACAATATCCATGCGCTGGGCAGATGTTTTGCCGGTCAGCTTCTGTGCTGCGCCTGCCGTTAATTCCTGTTCATCCGCGTTGCGCGGCAAAAAGATGCCTACGGTGCGGTAAGCATTGGCAACAAGGCTGGAGCAGTCCACGCTTTTGTGCATGCCGCCCCACCCGTAAGGCGAGCCGTAATATTTAAACGCGCTGCGTAAAATGTTATTGCTGGTGTAAGGCAGGTAGCCCTTGTGCAGCGCCGCGTTTTTGGCAACATTGCTGTTAACCTCCTGCAAGGTGCCATTTTGCGCACGCAGCGGCATTTTAATGGTATAAATGCTGCTGCCTTCCGTTACTAACTGCAGGCGCGTGCCTTCGTCGCAGTAAACGCTTTCGCCCGGCACTTTTACGTTAAAACTTTGCCCCGTAACCACTAAAAAGTTCTGCGGGTCAACGTATTTCAGCCATGCGTCACGGCCGCAGGTGGCAACATCAAAACGGCTTATCCAGCCGCGGTAGTTGTAGCTCTGCACGTAATAGAAAAAGCCGTTGGCGCTCTGGTGCAGGATAACTAACGGCTCGCACGGAGCAATGGCGGTTTCCTGCAAAGCGTCAAAATTGTTGTCGGTGGCATAATAAAACAGCCCTTCGTTGGTTGGCAGCGCGCGCAGGTTGGCACGCCTTACGGTAACGCCGTAGCGCACCTTAACGTCCGTCGGGATTTTATCCACGTTGGTTTCCTTAATTAAAATGTTTTTATAGTTCTGGCTTACTTCCTTGCCTAAACGGAACAAGGGGTCGTTTAAAATATCGTAATTACTCAAAAAATTTTTAACGGTGCTGCCGCTCATGGCCTGCGGGTACGCCGCTAAATCATAAACCGAAGGGGATTTATCAACAATACGTTTGTTATAGGCCTTAACACCGGCCGCATCCAAAATAAGCTGCTCGCCCGCCGGGTTATTCTGCACCCAATAATCGGCACTTACAAAGCTTTCGTAATTGGTAACACCGGCCGCCTCTGCATTAAAGCCTGGCAAAATTAAACACGCACATAAAGCCAGACAGGCAAAAAATTCTTTCAAACGCATTTTACTCACTCCTTTACCGTAAATAAATTCTATTTTTTTCGTTAAAATCCTGCCGGGGATAAAAGAAAAAGACCGCTCCTTCCGGAACGGTCCCGTAAATTATTCGATAGGTTTGTAAATACCGGCTTCGCGTTTTTTCTGCGCTGTCTGCGAGATGTAAGTGCCCAAAACCATTTTGTAGCCCTTGCGCTCTACAATCTGTTTGATGTAATCCTTATGCGGGCAGGGCGGATTGTGATAGTTATCCGACACGATGCAGCTGGCAAGATAAACGGTAACGTCGTCCTTGCTGTCACCCCAGCGTTTCAGCTTGCGGTTCAAATCCTCCAGCTTGGCTGCAACGCCCATGCCGCAGCAGCAGCCGCAGGTTGTGGTAAGAAAGTTTACGCCTTCTTCCACGCCTTCAAACTTGCCGGTACGGTTTTCAAAGCTTTTCATGCAGGCATAGCCAACGCATTTTTTAGCGACGATGTCGCACTGTATTACTAAAGCTGTCTTTGCCATTATTTCATCAGCCCGTATTCTTTAAGCATGGCTGCAAGCTGCTCTTTGTGTTCTGCTCCCAGCGAGGTCAGCGGCAGGCGCGGGTCGCCGCAGTCAATGCCGGTTACCATTGTGGTAGCAGCTTTAACCGGAATCGGGTTCGTTTCCATAAACATGGCTTTGGCCAACGGCACCATTTTGGTGTTCAGGCGGGCAGCTTCCTTAACGCGGCCATCCTCATAAGCCTGCATAATCTCCTGCAGCATTTCGCCGCCGCAGTTGCTCAATACACTGATTAAGCCGGTTGCACCTACGGACATAAACGGCAGCAGTTCGATATCATCGCCGCTGTAAATGGTAAAGTCCTCCGGCAGTACGGTAAACAGCTCGTTAACCTGTCCTACATTGCCTGCCGCTTCTTTAATGGCGACAATATTTTTAAAATCCGCCGCAAGGCGTGCCACGGTTGCCGGTGCAATGTTGCTGCCGGTGCGCCCCGGAACGTTGTACACAATAATGGGCAGCATGGTTGCTTTGGCAACAGCTGCAAAATGTTGGTAAAAACCTTCCTGCGTCGGTTTGTTATAGTAAGGGCCTACGATAAGCACGCCGTCAACACCGGCTTCTTCGGCCAGCTTGACCATTTTTACGGTATCGGCAGTGCAGTTGCTGCCTGCGCCCACAACAACAGGCACACGTTTGTTAACGCGCTCCAAAATAACGTGGAAGAGCTCCAGCCTTTCTTCAAGCGTCATGGTTGCCGCTTCACCGGTAGAACCGCACACAACCAAACCGTCGCTGCCGTGCGCAATCAGCCAGTCTGCCAAATCGGCGGCATTTTTGTAATTGACGCTGCCGTCTGCGTTAAACGGCGTTACCATAGCGGTAAGCAATCTGCCAAAATACGGATTTTTCATAGTAAGCCCCTCTTTCATAATTTAAAAGCCTTGTGAAGCGCCGTTACCGCTTCGTTGACACATTCTTCCTTAATAATTGCGGAAATCGTCGTATCGGAATCGACGGTCTGCAAAATATGGATTTTATTATCGGCCAGCGCGCTGACGAATTTTGCCATCAGCCCCGGGAAGCCGCGCACCGCTGCAAACACAACGGAAACCTTGGCGCAGTTTTTGTTAACGTCGTAATCAAAACCGGCTTCATCCAAAACGGCAACGGTTCTGTCCGTATCGCCGCTGAACACGGCAAACATGGAACTGCTTTCCGACAAATTTAAACAGCTTACGCTGATGCCCGCCGCCGCCAGATCTTCAAACAAAATACGGCCGCTGCTCGCGTCGTCGTTATCCAGCCTTACGCGGAACTGCACTAAATCCTTAAGATAAGTTACGCCGCTGATTCTACGCTCGGCAACGGAGTTTTCCACTTCCATGCCGGAAATATCGCTGGTAATAAGCGTGCCCGGCGCGTCGCTGAAGGTAGATTTGACAACAACCGGAATATTTTTGCGCATGGCAATTTCCACCGCGCGCGGGTGGATTACCTTAGCACCCTGCTGCGCCATCTGCGCCACTTCGGCGTAGGAAATTTTGTGCAGAATCGTCGCTTCTTTAACAATACGCGGGTCGGCGGTCATTACGCCTTCCACGTCGGTGTAAATTTCAATTTTTTCGGCGTTCAGAGCCACGCCCAAAGCCGCTGCGGTAACATCGCTGCCGCCGCGCCCCAGTGTGGTAAACTTGCCATGGTTTTCCGTCATGCCCTGAAAACCGCAGATAACGGGAATAACGCCTGATTCCAGCAAATGCTTCAAGTCGTCGGTTTTAATGTTTTTAATGCGCGCCGCGCCAAACTGCGAATCGGTAATAATACCGGCCTGGCCGCCCGTCAGCGCCATGGCGTTAAAGCCAAATTTCTGCAGCGTCGCCGCCATAATGCAGGCGGAGATAATCTCGCCGCAGCACATCAGCATATCCTGCTCGCGCACGTTAACGGAAAGGTTAGCTTGCTTTAAAAAGTCAATCAGCGTATCGGTTGCGTAAGGCGCGCCCTTGCGGCCGATTGCGGAAACCACTACCACCGGCGCATAACCGCTGCGGATGGCGTGCTGCACCTTGTCTTTAACGGCGGTGCGTGCCTGTTCATCAACGACGGAAGTACCGCCGAACTTTTGAATTAATATTTTCATCAGCGCCGCACTCCGTTAAATCCAGCCGTTTTTAATCATCGTTTCGGCAATCTGCAAAGTGTTCAGCGCAGCCCCCTTGCGGATCTGGTCGCCCACTACCCACAGGTTGAAGCTGTTGGGAGCGGATTCGTCGCGGCGGATACGTCCAACATAAACATCATCGGTGTCGGAAGTGTACAGCGGCATCGGGTAAGTCTGCGTTGCCGGATCGTCCTGCACAATAACGCCGGGGAATTTGGCCAGCGCCGTTTTAATTTCGTCCAGCGTCAGGTCGTGCTCAAGTTCAATATTAACGGATTCCGAATGGCTGCGGTATACCGGCACGCGGATAGTCGTCGCGGTAATGCGCATATCGTAATCGTCCAGAATTTTTCTGGTTTCGTTCACCATCTTCATTTCTTCTTTGGTGTACAGGTTGTCGCAGAACACATCAATCTGCGGAATCAGGTTAAAAGCAATCGGGTAATGCTTTTCCGCACTGGCGGAAGGCAAAATGTTGGCAACCATTTCCCTGCCGACAAGATAATCCTTCGTCTGGTTCGTCAGCTCGTCGATGCCTTCCTTGCCCGCGCCGCTTACAGCCTGATAAGTGGAAACGATAATGCGTTTAATCCTTGCCAGGTCGTGAATCGGCTTTAACGCCATTAACATAATAATAGTAGAGCAGTTAGGGTTGGCAATGATGCCTTTGTGTTTTAAAATCGCTTCCGGGTTAACCTCCGGCACAACCAAAGGCACTTCCGGGTCCATGCGGAAAGCGCTGGAGTTATCAATTACAACGGCACCGGCTTTAACGGCATACGGCGCAAATTCCTTGGAGATGCTGCCGCCAGCGAACAGCGCGATATCAATGCCTTCAAAGGAATCGTGCGTTGCTTCCTGAACGGTGTAATCCCTGCCCATAAAGCTGATTACCTTGCCCGCGCTGCGTTTGGAGGCCAGTAAGCGCAGCTCGTTAAACGGAAAATTTCTTTCTTCTATCAGTTTTAAAAATTCTGCGCCGACCGCACCGGTTGCGCCCAAAATTGCTACGTTGTACTTTTTCATAAACATCCCCCAAATTATAATAATTTATCCAAACCGTAAACAAGGCCCTTAACGCCGCCGATTTTACGGCAGCCCAGCATTACGCCCGGCATATAGCATTCACGGTTAATCGGGTCGTTGATAATCTTTAAAGTTTCGCCCTGGCTGCCGAACACAACCTCCTGCGAGGCAACATAACCCGGCAGGCGCAGGCTGTGTATCTTCATGCCTTCAAAATCTGCGCCGCGCGCACCCGGCATGGTTTCCTTTTCATCGGGGTGGCCCTGCTTCATGGCGGCACGCACTTCGGCAATTTTCTGCGCCGTTAAAACGGCCGTGCCGGAAGGAGCATCCAGCTTTTTATCGTGGTGCTTTTCAATAATTTCCACATTGCTGAAATATTTGGCAGCTTCGCAGGCCAGCTTAATCATTACCACTGCACCCAGCGCAAAGTTCGGCGCAATTAAAACGCCAACGCCTTTTTCCTTTGCCAGCTTGTCAATTTTTTCCAAATTTTCTTTGGTAAAACCGGTTGTGCCAACAACGGCATTTACGCCCATGCCGATAATTTTACGCAGGTTGTCCATTACAACGTCCGGACGGGTAAAATCAACCACAACGTCCGGGTGGGCGCAGGTAATGGCGTTTTCCAAATCGGTATCAACGCCCATCACACCGCCGTCATAATAAGGAATTGTTTTATCCGCACCGCTAATATCAACAACAGCACTTAAATTCATATCGTCCTGCTGCATAACCGTTTTGCAAACTTCCGTGCCCATTCTGCCCAAAGCACCGTTAACCAGAACTTTTATCACTTTGCCAGCCCCTTTCTTCTACAAACAAAAACCGTTGAGAAAGACTTCCCAACGGCATTACATTCTGCAAAATCATTGAGATAGCCCTCCGCCTTTGTGGCGACAGTCCGGCAGTTATTCACCGACGGCCCAGCATAAAAAACATGGCTGCTTTTTAAACTTCGGCGGTTGCCCTTTCAAACGCTTCATCGCTCCCGCTCAGCGTCATACTGATGTGTTCCGCTCCTCTATCAAACAATTTTATAGAATAATTATATAACCCATTACAACTGTTGTCAAATAAAGTGTAACAAAAATTCATAAAA
>CASFJU010000021.1 GCA_949295115.1 uncultured Phascolarctobacterium sp. | reverse complement strand
TACTTTGACGGTTACAGCGGTAAGGAAATTGCCGCCAAACAAAAAATAACGCCTGCTATGGTTAGTAAAAACCATAAACAGGCGTTAAAAATTTTACGCAGTAATATAGCGTAACGGACTTATAAAGATATAAAGTTTAACATTAACCGGCCTTTTACCTACATTTGTAAGTAAAAGGCTGTTTGTTTATTTTCAATTACAGTTCAATATTCTTGGCGTTGGCAAGGGTTGCTCTTGCTTCGGCAACGAGTTTTTCCATAACTTCTTTGCAGGGCAGGATTTCGTTCAGCACGTTAAGGCTCTGGCCTACAAGCACTGCACCGTGTTCAATGTCGCCGTCAACTGCGCCCATGCGGTTGGTGCCGGTGGCGAAGTCGTTAAGTTCCTGCTGCGGCGCGCCTGCACATTCTTTTTCAAGATATGCTTTGGTAAATTCGTTTTTAAGGCAACGCACTGCGTTGTTGCGGCTGAAGCCGGTAACTGCGGAATCGGTATCGGTAGCGTCGATAATGGCCTGTTTTGCACGCGGATGAGTCGGGCATTCGGTGGTGAGGATGAAGCGGGAACCCATCTGTACGCCGTCGGCGCCCATTAAAAGCGCTGCTGCAATGCCGCGCCCGTCGCTGATGCCGCCTGCAACCAGAACCGGTACGTTTTTAACCAGCGGCAGTACGTTGGTCATCAGTGCCATGGTGGTCTGCTGGCCGATGTGGCCGCCGCCTTCCATACCTTCGATAACCATTGCGTCAACGCCTGCGGCTTCCACGCGTTTAGCAAGTTTAACGCTCGGCACAACCGGAATAACCTTAATGCCTGCACTGTGCAGTTTTTCGATATGAGGAACAGGGTTGCCTGCGCCGAGAGTTACAAACGCAACTTTTTCTTCGCAGACAACTTCAATAATTTCGTTGACATTCGGAGCCATCAGCATCAGGTTAACGCCGAAGGGTTTATCGGTCAAGCTTTTGCATTTCTGGATTTCGGCTTTGGTCCATTCGGTAGTGCGTCCGCCGGTGGCGATAATGCCCGCGCCGCCTGCGTTGGATACAGCTGCCGCAAGGTTAGCGTCGCTGGTCCATGCCATGCCGCCCTGAATGATAGGATATTTAATGCCTAAAAGTTCGGTAATTCTGGTTTTCATTATATTAACACCTCTCTAAACTAAATCATGTATACATTATACTATACCGCTGATGTTTTGGCTATACACGCTAAAATTATTCACATTTTTTACAAAAATAGCTGTACGGGCAGTTGTGGCAGTAAGTTGTGCGGCATTCAAAATCAGCCTCGTCATGCTTGGCAAAAAGCTGCTGCAAATCAGCTGCAATTTGCTGCGGGTCAAAATCATCCGGCAGTGCCAGTTTTTTACAGCCGCGCAAAAAGTGCAGTTCCGCCGTTTTAACAGACATTTTAAACAGCTGCTGCGCCGCCAGCTTATACAGCCCCAGCTGATATAAATAGCCTTTTGGCAGCCCGTCCGGAACATGGCCGGTTTTGTAATCGATAATAGTCAGCGTGTTATCTTCATTAAAAATGACGTTATCAATAAAGCCGTGACAGTTGGCGTTAATACCGTAATCCGCCAAAAGCGGCAGGTTAAATTCCGTTTCGTGCAGCTGCTTAATCTTTAAGCCCGGGTACAAATCGCTTTGCAAATAAGCATTAAGCAAATTTTCCGCCTCGGCGGGATTAACTGCTATATCGTTTTCATAAGCGGCCTGCATTAAGGCTTTATGAGCGTCGCCGTTGTATTTTTCCAGCGCGGCGTGGATTAAGGTGCCCAACGTGCGAGCGTCCATGCTGCCTTCGCCTTCCAGCACAGGCTGGACCTGCGGCATTTGCAAAATGTAATGGTAATAATAGCTGCGCGGGCAGATATCATACTGCTGCAAAGCGGACGCCGAAAAGTTCTGCTGCCACGCTTTACCGTAAGCAGGCAGCGGTTTGATATTGGCTTTTATTTCGTCAGTCAGCTCAACGCCTTCGGTTAACGTGGTTATTTCTTCCGGCGCGGGGATTTCCGCAGCGTCCAGCGCGTTAAAGTTTAAACCGGTGTAGCCCAGCAAAATGCTGCGCAGCCTTGTAAACCAGTTGTTAGGCTCTTTGCCGTTTTTATTTGTTTTAACAATGCCTGACATTATCAACCTGTCCTTGGCGCGCGTAACGGCAACATAAAACTGGCGCTGCTTTTCCGCGTCGTCCAGTTCTTTGTTAAGCTCGCTGATTTTGTTATACACGCTGCTCGCAAGCAGGCTGCCGTTAACATCAGCCTTAATGCCAAGGCCGATGTTTTTGTCAAATCGTATCTGCGTTTTATCCGACTGTATTTTACCGTCCAATACCGGCAAAATGACGGTTGGGAATTCCAGCCCCTTGGATTTATGAATGGTCATAATCGTAACGGTTTCACGTTCGTTATCGGCCGGTGCGGAAGCTTCTCGCGCCGCCATGACACGCAGTTTTTTGACGTTGTCAAGGTATTCGCGCAATCCGCCCTGACGGTGCAGGCAAAAATCGCCCGCCAGACTGAACAACTTTTTAACATTGGCAAGCTGCTCTGCCCCGCCCGGCTGCGCCGCCAAAAGTGCGTTAAGGTTTAAGGTTTCTTCAATATATATCAGTAAATCCGTCAGCGGCAGGGCTGCGGCGGCGTTGTAAATATTGCTTAATGTTTGGGCGCAGTCTGCAAGCTGCGCTTTTTTATCTTTGCTTAAATAATCGGGGTAAGCCCCGCTTTGCAGCTGCTGCCACAGGCTTTCGCTGGTTTTATCGTCCTGCATTTTAAAGAACAGCGCGGTAATTGTTTCGTCGTCCAACGCAAAATACGGCGAACGCAGCACGCCTGCCAGTTCCAAATCGCGGCGGCTGTCGGCGCACACCGTCAGCAGGTTGATGAAATCGACAATCTCCTGCCTGCCGTAAAAGCCCTTGCCGTCCACCACGGTGCAGGGTATACCGGCGGCGTTTAAGGTTGCTTCGTAAGTGCCGACATGCGTCATGGCGCGCAGCAAAATTACAATATCGCCGTAAGGCACGCCGTCTTCATCATGCAGCGTTTTTATTTTCTGCGCTATGGCGTTGGCTTCGGTCTGACGTTCGCTATAAGGCGCGGTTTCGGCATCGTAGCTGATAACCAGCATCTCCGGCAGCAGTTCGCTTTCGCGGTTAGCCTGCAAAACTTCAAAAAACACGTCCTTTGTTTCGTCCAGCCCCAGCAAATCGGGGAAAGTTTCGTTGCACAAATCCAGTATTTTATCCACCGTACGGAAGTTGTCATCCATAGTGATGTTTTTGCCGCCGCCCGCTTCGATATCGCGGCGCACGCGGGCAAATACGTTTACATCCGCCCCGCGGAAACGGTAAATGGACTGTTTGGGGTCGCCGACGATGAACAGCTTATTGCCGCAGAGCTTGTTTTTATCATCACCGCACAACAGATAGACGATTTCGCGCTGGCGTTCGTTGGTATCCTGAAACTCGTCCACCATGATGTATTTAAAATTCTGCTGGTATTTACGGCGGATTTCCGGCGAGTTTGCCAAAAGGTTCAGCGCCATGCTTTCCAAATCGTCAAAGCCGATTAAGTTCTGTTCCGTTTGCAGTGTTTTAATGTAATCAGTGCAGCCCTGTAAAACCTGCTGCCAGCAGATAACAAGCTCCTGTGCGCGTTTGTCGGTAATGCTCTGGTATAAAGCGTTTAAGGCATCCTGCGCAGCGGCAACGGTTACTTTATCCTTACCGCGCTTACTCATTGATTGCAGATGTTCATCAAGTATAGCCTGCTTTTCCGCGTTGGCAAAATCATTGACGGCTCCAATAACAAGCTCGCGGTTTTCTTCAAGTTTTTTCAGTTCGTTCCAGTGGGGGCTGTTCTTTTTAAAATTATCCGCACCGGCAACAAGCTCATCAACAAGCTGCACCAACTCTGCCTGCTTCTCGCGCACGGCGTTTTCGTCAACGGCGTACGGCGCAGTTAAATCGTCAAACGCCAAAACTTCATCCGCATGGGCGTAAATTGTATATAACTGGCTTTTAAAGCCGTCAATGCCATATGCACGCACCAAAGTTTCCACAGCGGCGCTGCGTTCTGCCAGCGCTTTTTTGATATAGTTAAAAATGCCGGTCTGCAAAAACTCCGTCATGTCGTTTTCTTCGGCGACATTAAAAGCAGGGTCCAGCTCTGTTTCAACGGGGTTCTCCTTTAAAATGCCGTTGCAGAAGCCGTGTATCGTGCTGATGCGCGCCTGGTCAAAGCCCTGACGCTGTTTGTGCCAGAAATCGCGGTTCAGCGCATCCTCTTTTTCCAGCTCGTACAAGCGTTTACGGATGCGTTCTTTCATCTCCGCAGCGGCCTTGCGGGTAAAGGTTATTGCCAAAATCTCTTTGGGCACTACCGCGTTTTGCGGATTTTTAATGCCCTGCGCCAGAATATTGATAAAGCGCTCGACCAGTACGCGCGTTTTGCCGCTGCCCGCGCCCGCAGATACGGACACGTTACAGTTTAAGGTGTTGATTGCTGCGGCCTGATTTTCGGTAAAATTAAACATCTTCGTCTGCACCTCCCGCAGCTTTTATGCCATAGTGGCGGCAGATATCGCACGCCGGGCAATAATCGCAGCCGTCAACTGCCTGCGGCTTAAAATCACCGCTGCGCATGGCGGTTACATAATTTTTTATAAATTCGCCTGTGGCGGATATAAATCCGTTAAAATCTACGGCTTTAGCATTTTTGCCATAAAACGGCGGCTTGGATGTATCGTCAAAAAATACGCCGCCTTCGCGTTTGCCGGTTTTAAAACTGTAATAGCCGCCGCCCAAAACTTTGCCGCCAAGCTGCTGCGCCGCCAAAAGATACAGCGGCATCTGCATATCAAGCCCCTGCTCCATTTTAGCAGGTTTCGGCGGTTCGCCGCTTTTGTAGTCGGTAACAAAAATGCCGCCGTCACCGGTATCAATGCGGTCAATGCGCCCCTGCAAGTTAATCTGCCCGCCGTCAGCGTCGATGCTTACCGATAAATCCGTATTAGGCCCGAAGGCGCGCTCCACCGCCAGCGGATTGTAGCCTTGCCAGCTTTGCGCATAGGCGTATTCCGCCTTAACAAAATCAAGCAGCGTCTGCAAAAAGCGTTCCTTCTGGTAAGGCAGCAAAACAGTATCCTTTAATTTGCCGCTGTGCAGATACTCCTCGCACAGTTTTTCAAAAATCTTCTGCATTTCCGCCTGCAATGCGTCCAAAGCATAATCTGTCAGCTTTTTGCCGCAGTAACGCTCTGTAAATTCCGCAGCGGCGGCGTGCAGCAAATTACCGCGGTCAATGCTCGTAACATTTTCGTCCGCTTCGGCGTATTCCTGCTGCTGCCACAAATAGCTGACCAAAAATTTAAACGGGCAGGCGGCGTAAGTTTCAAGCCGCGAAGCGCTGAAGCTGCTGCCAAGGTGTTTTTGCAGCTGTGCCAGCAGGTTTTTATCCGCCAGCACGCCGCTGTAATTATCAAAACCGCCGTCACGCCAATATTCCAGTTCCGTGCGCTCATTCCAGTTGCTAAAGCGTTCCGCCAGCCACTCGTTATCACGGTCGGCAGCCGCCAGTTTTTCCGCCAGTTCGTTTGCGGACATGGCATTTTCAACAGTAACAGCTTCGCAGCATTCTACTTTTAAAGTACCTTCCGCAAAGGTGTTTTGCAGCATTTCCGCATAGGCGGATGCGCCGCCCTGATCGTCGCTGTACCAGCTTACCGTTAAACTTTGCAGCGCTGCGCTGACAGCGGCGGCGAAAAAGTAACGGTCCTCGTTTAAACCGGCAATCGTGCCGGGCAGGTCGATACCGAGCGACACCATCATGGCGCGCTCGTAGTCGTTATAAATCCAGTTTTCGGTTTTCAATACAGGGAACTCACCATCGCGCACACCCAGCAAAAAGACGTGCTTGTAATAAACTCCCTGTATGCCGGAGGCTTCCGTAATCAGCACGCCGCCCATGTCGCCCTTTTGCAAAGTCAGCTCTACTCCCTGCACTGCCTCGTAAAAAATGTCGGCAAAGTCCTGCGCGCTGATTTTTTTGTGCAGCATGCCGCCTGCATCGTAATCGGTCTGCAACTGCGTTAAAATTTTGATTATCGCCGTTTCGGCAAGCAGGTAATTTTTAATGGCGGCGTGGCTTGCCGTGCCGTTTTTAAAGGCAGCGCCCAGCACATTGGCAATGTTCAACTGCTCCAGCAAATTGCTGACCGCATTGCAGTAATCGCTGATATTCGCCGATTGCGGCAAACTGCCAGCCAGCTCCAAAAGCCTTGTAAATTCCTGCTTGTTTTCTTCGTCCAGCGCAGCCATACCGTCCTCAACAAAGACGGCTGTGGTCTGGTAGTATTTATCCGCTTTTAAGCGCAGTAATTTTTCGGTGTCAAGCCTAAACAGCATTTTAAGCGCCTGGCAGCCCAGCACCTGCCACAAATTGGCAGCGTCCAACGCCGGCGCGGATGGCACTGCTTTTTTCAGCAGCAGGTAAACCAGTTCCGTCAGCGGCTGGTTATTTAATTTGGCGCTTTGCGGCAGCGATACCGGCACGCCGTATTCGTCGCTTAAACGGCGCAGGCCTGCGTAAAAACTGAAATCGCGCAGTAAAATGATGATATCATTCGCGCTTTCGCCCTGCTGCAACAGCTTTTTAACGCTGCGCAAAACGGTGCGCACTTCCTGCTCGCAGGTGTTGGCTTCAAGCAAACGTATGCCCTTGCCGTTATAGGCAATGCCGCTTTCTTCACCAAGGTTTTCTGCCAGCACGGTCAGCGCATCGGCACGCGGCGGCACCGGCGGGTTTAATTTTTCAACGTCTAAAAAGCCGCTCAAATCAAGGTATGCGTTAGCGGTCGCCGCAAAAATCTCCGGGCGCGCGCCGTCATACATCAGCCCCACGTTAATGCCGCAGTGGTTTTTCAGTTCGCGCAGAAGCTCTACCTGCAAACCGTCAAACTGGTAAAATTCACTGAAATACAAATGCTGCCATGGTACAACCGGATGCTCCTGCTGCAAAACGTAAACTGCAAGGCGGTACAGGCCTTCAACATCAAACCAGCCTTCTTCCTTTAATTTAAGGCGGTAAGCGGTGTAAACAGCAGCAATTTCGCGGTCTTTCAAGCCCAATTTGCCCTGCCTGTCCCAGCTGTTCAGCGCTTCGTAAATTTCTTCCATTTTTGCGCCGCTGCGCGATAACTGCCCCATCAAACCGGTAACGGCTTTTACAAAACCTTTCTTTTCTACCAACACGTTAAAATACGGCAGCTGATTTTCGGTGGCGTAGTCTTTCAGTAATTCTTCAACAATCAGCTCCTGCGTGCGGCGCGATATGCGTTTTAAATTAGTGTAGCCGTTGGCATTCAACAGCCCACCTGCAATATCGTCAAAGTTTTTCACGCACACCGCGCCTTCCGCGTAAGCGCGCTTTTGCAGCACGCCGCTGGGCAACACCAAAAGCGCTTTATCCCAGCCCTGCCGCTCAATTTCATTTATAAAAAACTGTCTGGCACTGCTCCCCAAAGGGACGCAATAAAGTTTATTCATAATTTTCTCCGTCAAAGTTTTTCTTCTATTTTACCACAACTCAGTGACAAACCCAAAAAGCAAATTTGCCAATAAACAGTGTATGCTGTTTTATTTATATGATAGCTTTTAGTGTAAAATTTTTGTTAAATTTTGTAGAATTTAATTTACAATCGGACAAAATTGATTTATTCTATAAAAGATATTTTTATACTTATATATCTAAGGAGGAATTTTTGTATGTCAGGTTTAGGTTTAATGATAGCGTTTGTAATCGCTATCATCGTCATGATTGTCGCTATTTCAAAGTATAAGATTCATCCGTTCCTTTCCATTATGACGGTTTCTCTTGTGCTTGGTCTTGTTGCAGGTATTCCGCTGGTAGATACCAAAGTAGACGGCAAAACAGTGCAGGGCATTGCCACTGTTATCGGTTCCGGCTTTTCCGGCACGTTTACCAGTATCGGTATCGTAATTATCTTGGGCGCTTTAATCGGCGGTATTCTTGAAATTACCGGTGCTGCCTTTAAACTGGCCGACCTTATCATTAAATTGGTAGGCAAAAAGAACCCTGAACTTGCCATCGAACTAATGGGCTGGGTTGTTTCCATTCCGGTTTTCTGCGATTCCGGCTTCGTTATTTTAAACCCTATCCGTAAAGCGCTGGTTAAACGCACTTTAGTGCCCAGCGTCGGCATGTCCGTCGCGTTAAGCGCAGGCCTTTATATTTCGCATGTATTCATTCCGCCTACGCCGGGGCCGATTGCCGCAGCCAACACTTTGGGCATTGGCGACAACCTGCTGCTGGTTATCGGAATGGGCATGGTTGTTTCTATCTTCCCGCTGATTGCAGGTTACGCTTTTGTTAAATACATCGGACCGAAGGTTAAAACTCCTGAAGATATTAACGACGGCGAGGTTGTAAAAACCTACGAAGAAATTATGGCTGCCCACAAAAATATTCCCGGCGCGTTCAGCTCTCTTGCGCCGATTATTGTGCCTATTCTTCTGATGGCTTTGGGTTCTGTTTCCAACATGGCTAAATGGGGCGGCTTCTTCGGCGAGTTGTGCGTATTTTTAGGCACTCCGGTTATCGCACTGGCTGTCGGCGTAATTTTTGCTATCTTCCAGCTTATCGGCGCAGGCAAAACCGGTGAATTTTATGAGCTTACCAACGAAACATTAAAAGTTACCGGCCCGATTTTGTTTGTTACCGCAGCGGGCGGCGTTTTGGGCAAAGTTATCGCCGTAAGCGGCATGGTGCAGTTTATTACCGCAAACGCCAGCATTCTGGAAACTATCGGTATTTTCTTCCCCTTCCTTCTTTCTGCAATTCTCAAAACAGCGCAGGGTTCTTCTACCGTTGCGCTTACCACTACCGCAGGCATTGTTGCCCCGCTTTTGGGCGTGCTTGGGCTTGATACCCCGATGCTTACCACGCTTACCGTTATGGCAATCGGCGCAGGCGCGATGGTTGTTTCCCACGCTAACGACTCCTACTTCTGGGTTGTTACCAACTTTGGCGAAATGACCCCTGACCAGGGCTACAAAACCCAAACCGTCTGCACCTTCATCCTCGGCGTTTCCGCTATGCTCGGCATCTGGCTGCTGTCGCTGTTCTGCTGAGAGGTAAACCATGAAAAAAATCCTTTTAATCCCCGATTCGTTTAAGGGCACCATGAGTTCGCTGGAAATCTGCGGCATCATGGCTGAAAGCATCCACCACCACTATCCGGAAGCTGAAGTTGTCAGCATACCGGTGGCGGACGGCGGCGAAGGCAGCGTAGACGCTTTTTTACAGGCGCTCGGCGGCGAAAAAGTAACAGTTAAAGCGCAAGACCCTTACGGACAGGAAATTGATTCTTTTTACGGCATTCTGCCGGACGGCACTGCCGTTATTGAAATGGCTGCGGCGGCAGGACTGCCTCTTGTCGGCGAAAACCGCCATGCCGAAAAAACAACTACCTACGGCGTTGGCCAGCTAATTAAAGACGCACTGCGCAATAAATGCAAAAAGCTGATTATCGGCCTTGGCGGCAGTGCGACCAACGAAGGCGGCTGCGGTGCGGCGGCCGCACTGGGCGTGCGCTTTATCAACAAACACCACGAAAGCTTTGTGCCGGTCGGCGAAACCTTAAAGGACATTACCGCTATTGATATGACAGGGCTTGACCCGCTGTTAAAGCAGGTACCCATCATCACCATGTGCGATATTGATAACCCTCTTTGCGGACCGCACGGCGCATCGGCAGTATTTGGCCCGCAAAAAGGCGCTGACGCCGAATGTGTGGAAATGCTGGATAACGGACTTCACCACATGGCGGATATTATCAAGCGCGACCTTGAAAAAGATGTTTTACTGCTGCCCGGCAGCGGTGCGGCAGGTGGTATGGGCGGAGGCATGGCAGCCTTTTTTGGCAGCCGTTTGCAGCCAGGTATCGAAACAGTGCTTGATACGGTACACTTCAATAACCTGCTCGAAGGCGCAGACCTTGTTATTAGCGGCGAAGGTAAAATTGACACGCAGTCATTGCGCGGCAAGGTTGTTATCGGCGTTGCGCGCCGTGCCAAACAATCGCATGTTCCGCTTATTGCCGTTGTCGGCGATATCGGCGGCGACATACAAAAAGCGTATGATGAAGGCGTTACCGGTATCTTCAGCATTAACCGCGTCGCCCTGCCTTACGAACAGCTTAAGTTGCGCGCTAAGGAAGACCTGCGTTTGACAGTTGAAAACATCATGTACTTTATGAAGCATATGCGTTAAAAGCAAAAAATTATCCTGCTCAGCAAATCTGCCGGGCAGGATTTTTTATGCTTTAAAATTGTTTAATCATCATCGTCGTCCCAACGGTCGTCATCGTCCCAGTCATCGTCATCATCATCCCAACGCTCGCGCCTGTGTTCGTAACGGTCGTCATCCCAATCGTCGTCATCGTCGCGCTCCCAGCGGTCGTCGTCCCATCTGTCATCATCGTCGTCATCCCGGTCACGGTCGCGGCGGTGTTCACGGCGGTCATCCCTGTCCCAGCGGTCACGGTCATGCCCGCGCCTGCCGTTATCGTGCCGCCATTTATCGTCGTTTCCCCGCCCGCGGTCGTGGTCAAATGGGCTGTCTTTGCCGCCTGCCGCACGCAGGATGTCACTTACCACACCAAATTCAAGGTCTGTATTTTGCATGGCGGCGTACTGCGGTTCAAAAGTAAAAACGTCCTGCCGGTCAAAATCATTTTCTGCTGCCGCTGCGTAAAACGGAACAGACACCAGCATCGCCGTAAGTAAAACCTTTTTCAACATCGTGCGTCACCCTTTCCGGTTTTATTTCTATTTTAATTATACAAAATCCAATTATTTTTAAGCAACACCAAATGCAAATTTTACATTGCGTCTACAAAACCGCCACAAATCAAGTGCTTTTGTAATATATACAGCATAAAAATTTAAAGTTTTATAATACAAACAAGCTTTGCAAATAAAAAACAGCACCTAAAAGCATTTTACTTTTAAAGTGCTGTCATTTATTTTACCCCATCTTACTGAAGTAATATTTAACGGCAACTGCCTGCGCTGCAAGAAGCGCCATCAGCAGGTAAAACACCTGCGTTATACCGAAGCCATGCGCTACAAAGCCCAAAACGGCAGGTCCTAAAATTACACCGGTGTATCCCATGCTGGTTATCGCCGTAACGGCGGCGTTGATGGGCATAACCGTTTGGTATTTGGTCAGCGAATAAATTGTCGGAACAATGTTGGCAAGCCCCAGACCCATCAGCACAAAGCCAAGCTGCAAGGCGTAAAAGTTATCCAAAAAGATGACGCTAAAAAAACCCAGCGCGCCGGTAAGGCTGCCAAAAATCAGCGTTTTTTCTTCGCCCAGCACGGCAACAACCTTATCGCCCACAAGGCGCATGGCCAGCATGGCAACGCTGAACACCGCGTAACCGACGCCCGCCAGCGACAGCTCCGTATTTTTAACTTCGGTCAGCAAAACGCCGCTCCAGTCCATAACGGCGCCTTCGCCCAAAAAGGTTATGCACGCCAGCAGCCCAAAGAACACCACAATGCCTTTGGGTATGGCGATAGGCTTTTCGTTGCCCGCGCCTTTAAAATTTAAAAAGTGGCGGCTGTAAATTACGGTACACAGCAGCACAACAAGGCAATGCACGGCGGCAATAACCGTTATGCCAAGCCCTGCTTTTGCCAGAAGGCTGAACAGCCCCGCACCGGCAAAACAGCCGACGCTCCACAGCGCGTGCATGCCGCTCATCATACGTTTTTTGCTGGCGTTTTCCACAATAACGGCATTCAGGTTCATGTTAACGTCGATGCAGCCCATAGCCGCGCCGAACACCGCCAGAAACACCAAAAAACTCCAGATACTGCCAAGCAGCGACAGCACTATCAAATCCAGCGCCATAATTGTTATCGCCACGCGCAGCACTTTTTTGCAGCCGTAGCTGCGGCTTAACATCCCCGCAAGGGGCATAAAAATAAACGCGCTGATGCCGATGCTTAAAAGTAAAAGCCCCAAAACATCAGCGCCAATCTGCAATTTTTCCTTAACGGCGGGTATCATCGGCGCCCAGGTGGCAACGGCAAAGCCGGATATAAAAAACGCCATACGCGCCGCCATCTGTTCTTTTTTGCCTACTTTAAATGTTGATAAATAATCGTCTACTAATCCCATTTACTACACTTCTTTAAATCATGGTTTGCAAAGCCCGCACGGCTCGTAGCCTTTGCTGGTCAGCTCGTTGCGGCTGCCGGTATAGTTTTCCTTATTTTTGGGGTTAATGTCATAAGCACCGCTGCATTCCGGTTTGTGGAACTTTTTGCTGCTTTTGTTCAGCACAAAGTTTTTAACGGCAAATTCATCTGCCGCGGGGCAGATTTTGCCACCGACGCTGCCCGGTGCGGCCAGCTTGCTGTAACCTGTTGCGTAGTCGATATCAATACCCGGCTGCACATTGTAGCAGAACACGTTAAAGCTGATGCCTTCGCCCTTATCCTCAACGGACATGGCTTCCATCTGCACGCCGTCGGCAACAAGGTTATTGCCCGTAAACAGCGGCGTTACGCGGTATAAAACGTGGTTGCCGGTTTCTTTTACATAGTCGGCTACCATATTTTCAAACGGCAGCATACCGTCCACATTCATATAGCGCGTGCCGGTAATCAGGTTGCGCTCGTTGGCGTTTTCAGCCGTCAGCTGAAAGCCGATTAAATGGCAGCGGTTAAACAAATATTTGCCGTCGACGGAATCATATTTGGCGGTTTGCCAGCCGGTAGGCTTAACCTGACCGATTTTGCCGCGCTTTTCGGTCGGCATGGTATCTTTGCTTACATTGGCATAAGCCACGCCGCAGCGCCCATATTTATCAAGCTCGCTGTATTTTTCAAAGCTTTTGGTCGTTAAATCTTCTTCGGTAAAGCCCGGCACATTGTTGTTAACGGCAACATAAGGCTGGTTTGTGAACTGCGGTACCGAAGTAAGCGTAATGGCAGCCGCCGTGCTGTTAGTGTTGGTCGCGCTGCCGCTGCTGCCGCACCCGCTGATGAACATACCGGCAATTAAAAGCAGCGAACAGATTAAAGCAAATATTCTTCTCATTTTACGTAAATCTCCTCCGTAATTTTATCGTGCGACGAACCTGCAAAATCACTGCTCTGCACAAGCCGCCAGTCAGTTAAATCCATATCAAAATATAAATCGGCCGGGTAAACCCTGTTCCATTTATATAACACAATCTGTTTAAACTGCCCTTCGTAAGCCTTGGGGCTGATGTTTTCCACAAAGCAGTAATCATCCTCGCCTGCTTTTGCCATAAAGTCCTCGTCAACCGATATGCCTTGTGCCGCAGCATCAAACTGTTTACGGCTGTATTCATTCATCCACAGCTTTTTACCGGCGCACATTTTAAGCACACGCTCACGCAGGACACTGTCCATGCTCTGGCGTCGCTTGTTAAACAGCATACCCATTTTATCATCAACACAGGTAATTAAAATCAAAACTTCTACCTCCGCATTGTAAAATTATAACATTCTCATCATACCATTATAAAAAAGGCTTTGCAAGCATGCAGTGTAAAATATTAAAAACACCTCTTCACAAATATATGCAAAGAGGTGTTTAAAATTAAATTTTAAGCTTTACGCGCTGCGTATTAGTAGTTAACTTTGCGCAGTTCAAAATAAGCTTTCGGATGGTCGCAAACCGGGCAAACTTCCGGAGCCTGCTCAGCAATTACGATATGGCCGCAGTTGCCGCAAATCCAAACCTGTTTTTCTTCGCGTTTGAATACGCGGTCGTTTTCGATGTTAGCAACAAGAGCGTTGTAGCGTTCTTCGTGTTCTTTTTCGATTTTGCCAACTTCTTCAAACAGGGTTGCAATGTAATCGAAGCCTTCTTCTCTTGCAACTTTGGCAAATTCAGCGTACATTTCGGTCCATTCGTAGTTTTCGCCTGCAGCTGCGTCTTTCAGGTTGGTCAGGGTATCGGGCAGGCTGCTGTGTGCAACGCCGCCGCTGGTTAAAAGTTTAAACCAGATTTTAGCATGTTCTTTTTCGTTGCCGGCAGTTTCTTCAAAAATATTGGCAATCTGGTTGTAGCCTTCTTTTTTAGCAATGCCTGCATAATAAGTGTATTTGTTCCTTGCCTGGGATTCACCTGCAAAAGCAGTCTGCAAATTAGCTTCGGTTTTACTTCCTTTAAATTCCATTGTACATACCTCCATAAAATAAAATTTTTATCTGTGCTGCTGCACTTATTGCGCTTCCTTCGCAGCCATCTTCTGGCATTCGGGGCACAATCCATTAAACACAATATCGTGGTTCTGCATTTTAAAACCGGTTACAGCGGCAACCTTTTCGTCAAGGTCCTCCATGTAATCCATGTTGTCTACGTTCATAAATTTGCCGCAGCCGCTGCATTTAATATGGTAATGCTTGGTAAGCATGTGGTCAAATCTGTCCGCGCCGCTGGGTACGGAAACTTTATTCAACAGCCCGCTTTCAACAAGCGAGTTAAGGTTGCGGTAAACTGTGCCCTTGCTGATATCAGGGTATTCCATCGTTATGCGCTCATAAACCTCGTCAGCTGTGGGATGGTCCGCCAGAAAGCGTACTGCAGCAATTACAAGCTGTCTTTGAATAGTATTGCGTTTCATTCTGTCTCACCCTTCTAACAAAACTTATTCTCATTTACAATTATATACCCAAAAGAAATCTTGTCAAGTAACTTCTCTGTTTTTTCACCGTGACGGTGATTTTAGCTGTAATTTTTAATAAAATTGATGAGTTTTTAAGTAAGCTTTTGCTTACTTATCTTGCGGTGTGCAATAAGTAATAATTTTATTTAAGCTCATTTTATCGCGTTTTGCGCAACAAATTTGTTTGATTGCTCATAGATTAGTGGTATAATAAATTTGCAGTTAGTTATGAGTAATTCAATAAGGAGAACATAAAATATGGACGCTATTACCTTAAATAATCTGGCCATTGGGCAAAAGGCCACGATTATTACCGTTGGCGGCGAAGGCATTTTGCGGCGCCGCTTTTTAGATATGGGGCTGACGCCCAAAACCAAAGTTATGGTACGCAAACGCGCGCCTTTGGGCGACCCGATTGAGATTTTTCTGCGCGGCTACGAGCTGACTCTGCGACTGGATGACGCCAAAAAAATAACCGTACAGCCGGAGGAAGCATGAGCCTGACATTTGCACTTGTAGGAAACCAGAATTGTGGCAAAAGCACCCTGTTTAACTATCTTACCGGCAGCAACCAGCATGTCGGCAATTTTCCGGGCGTAACTGTACAAAAAAAGGAAGGCATTTTGCTGAAGGATAAGGATATTACCGTTATCGACCTGCCCGGTATTTATTCGCTTTCGCCTTACACGTCCGAAGAAATTGTTACGCGCGATTTGCTTTTGCGCAACAAGCCGGACGTTATCGTCAACGTGCTTGACGCTACCAATATCGAACGCAGCCTCTACCTTTCGCTGCAATTAATCGAGCTGAACACGCCGATGGTCATCGCCCTGAACATGATGGACGAATTGCAGGCCAGCGGCGGCAGCATTGATATCAAGAGCCTTGAGAAAAAGCTCACCATTCCGGTAATACCAATTACCGCAAACTCCGGCGCGGGCGTTGATGAGCTTGTGCGCCGCGCAAAAACCGCTGCCGAAACCGGCCAGCTGCCGGAACGCATCGACTTTTGCAAAGGCCCTGCCCATGTGGCAATTCACTCTATCGCCCATTTAATTGAGCATAAAGTGCGTCAAAAAGGTTTGCCGCTGCGCTTTTCGGCAACCAAGCTGATTGAAGGCGACGACCTTTTAAGCGCCGAGCTTGAACTTACGGAGAACGAAAAAGACATCATTGGCCATTTGACCACAGAGCTGGAAACAGCACTGGACACCGACAAAGAAGCGGCTTTGGCCGATATGCGCTACACTTATATTGAAGAACTGTGCAGCGAAACCGTGCATAAACCTGACGAAAGCATCGCCCAACAGCGTTCCGTTAAAATGGACCGCTACTTAACCAGCAAATATTTTGCGATACCGATATTTTTGCTGACGATGTTCACCGTCTTCTGGCTAACTTTTGACGTTATCGGCGCAACGCTTAGCGAATGGCTGGAACTTGGCATTGCCGCAGTAACCGATGCCGCAGACGCAGGCTTAACGGCGGCAGGTGTCAGCGCGCCAATACATTCTTTGATTATCGACGGCGTATTCACCGGCGTCGGCAGCGTACTTTCCTTCCTGCCCACCATCGTAACGCTGTTCTTCTTCCTCTCGCTTTTGGAAGACACCGGCTACATGGCGCGCATTGCCTTTGTAATGGACATGCTTCTGCGTAAAATCGGGCTATCCGGCTCGTCCTTCGTGCCGATGCTTATTGGCTTCGGGTGCAGCGTACCGGCCATTATGGCAACCCGCACGCTCGCCAGCGAACGCGACCGCAAAATTACCATCATCTTAACGCCGTTCATGTCGTGCAGCGCCAAATTACCTGTTTACGGCGTGTTTATCGCAGCCTTCTTTGCCGATAACCGCGCGCAGGTAATGATGTTCTTGTACCTCACCGGCATCTGCATGGCAATACTCTCCGGCCTTTTGTTAAAAGCCTTTGTGTTCAACGGCCAGCCCGTTCCGTTTGTAATGGAACTGCCAGCCTACCGCCTGCCGACTGCACGCAACATCGGCCTGCACATGTGGAGCAAAGCCAAAGACTTTTTATACAGAGCCTTTACCATAATCTTCCTTGCCAGCATCGTCATCTGGCTGCTGCAAAGCTTCGACACCCGTTTTTACATGGTTGAAGACCCAGCACAAAGCATGCTGGCGCAGATTGGCAGCTTTATCTCCCCTGTGTTTGCCCCGCTGGGCTTTGGCGACTGGCGTGCTGCAACGGCGCTTATTACCGGCATCACCGCTAAAGAAGTCGTTATCAGTACGCTTTCCGTGCTTACCGGCAGCGGCGACGAAATGGTCGGCAGCGCACTGCAAACCATCTTCAGCCCGCTTACGGCGCTCAGTTACTTAACTTTCGCCCTGCTCTACCCGCCTTGCGTGGCAGCACTTGCCGCCATCAGGCGTGAAATGAACTCCGGTATTGCGACACTCTGCATCATGGTCTACGAAATCACCATCGCCTGGCTGATGGCCTTTGCAGTATACCACATCGGCAAGATGCTTGGATTTAATTAAAAAACTCAACGCTTACGCGGATTAAAACTTAATACGAAATACGCAAAACAGCCTTTTACCTACAATTGTAAGTAAAAGGCTGTTTGTTTTTTACTATTTACTTTTTCCGTTAACGATAAGTGAAATTGACGGCTGGCTGATGTTGAACAAATTGCCGAGGAAGACCTGCGACAAGCCTTCTTCGTGGTACAGGCGCAAAATCTCTTTGTTGCGTTCTTCACGTGTTTTAAACGGTTTTATTTTTACCTGCTCGCGTTTTACTTCAAAACCGTAATCGCGCACTATAACTATTTTGCGTGTTCCGTCACTGTTCAGCACTTTAAGTTCCCATGTCTGCATGCCGCTTTTGCTACGCGGGTTATGCAGGCAAAACTCTACTTTGCCGTTGCCGATTGTTTCTTTCAGTGCAGCATTATCCAACGGTAAATCTTCCATCAGCATTTTGTCACCTCATCTCTTAATTAAAACGTCCAGCGCATACCGGCGTTCCATGCCCAGTCTTTTTCAAAATCGCCGCCTGCGGTTTTCTCAAAATCAAAATACAAGTGGTTATTTTTGCCTGTTTTTATTGCCGCACCGATACCGTATTCAAACCATGTATCATTGAAGGTATCGCTTTCGGTTCTTCTGTTGCCTGCACTGTCTACCATGTCTACATCATAGTCG
>CASFJU010000020.1 GCA_949295115.1 uncultured Phascolarctobacterium sp. | reverse complement strand
CGACTATGATGTAGACATGGTAGACAGTGCAGGCAACAGAAGAACCGAAAGCGATACCTTCAATGATACATGGTTTGAATACGGTATCGGTGCGGCAATCAAAACAGGCAAAAACAACCACCTGTATTTTGATTTTGAGAAAACCGCAGGCGGCGATTTTGAAAAAGACTGGGCATGGAACACCGGTATGCGCTGGACGTTTTAATTAAGGGATGAGGTGACAAAATGCTGATGGAAGATTTACCGTTAGACAATGCTGCACTGAAAGAAACAATCGGCAACGGCAAAGTGGAGTTTTGCCTGCATAACCCGCGCAGCAAAAGCGGCATGCAGACATGGGAGCTTAAAGTGCTGAACAGTGACGGAACACGCAAAATAGTTATAGTGCGCGATTACGGCTTTGAAGTAAAACGTGAGCAGGTAAAAATTAAGCCGTTTAAAACGCGCGAGGAACGCAACAAAGAGATTTATCGCCTGTACCACGAAGAAGGTTTGTCGCAGGTCTTCCTCGGCAATTTGTTCAACATCAGCCAGCCGTCAATTTCACTGATAGTTAACGGTAAAAGTAAATAATAAAAAAACAACAGCCTTTTACCTACAAAGCGCAGGTAAAAGGCTGTTTTGGTATTAGTACAAAAACAAAAGAGCAGCCATCTGGCTGCTCTTTTAATAACTATCTTATTTTATCTTACACGGGATTATCGATTCTAAAAACGCCCTTACGACGTTGGGGTCAAAGTCGGTGCCGGATTTGTCTTTCATCTCTTTAATTGCTTCCAGCGGCGTTTTTTGCCAGTAGTGGGTGCAAGGGTTAACAATACGGTCGTAGTAGTTTGCTACGGCAATTATGCGCGCACCAAGGGGGATGTTTACGCCCTTTAAGCGTTTTGGGTAACCGGTGCCGTCCCATTTTTCGTGGTGGCTGTAAATAATATCAATAATATGGGTAAATTCCGGAATGTTTTCCAGAATGCTCGCTCCGGCCTGGCAATGGCGTTTGTAGGTGGCAAGCTCGCGCGTGCTTAAATACGGCGATTTTTTTAATATCGCGTTAGGCACGGAAAGATGCCCGATGTCATGTAAAAGCGCGGCGCTTTTAATAGAGGCGATTTCTGCCGGGGGCAGGCCCAGTTTTGCCGCTATGCACGCCGAATAGTTGGCAACCTGCTGGCTGTGCATGTACAATGCCGTGTCTTTTTTTTGCAGCAGTGTCAGCAGCGAGTTGCATATCTCACGTATGTTGTTTTCTTTTGGAAAGTCCAGTACCTGGGGTAAAGCGATCATAAAACAACCATCCTGTCAAAAATCCGTCCAATCAAATCTTGCACATAATAGTATACTACAACGCGGCAAAATATCAAAGGGGATTTTAAGAAAAATTTTTATCGCCGGGGGGCTTGCAATTTTTTTACCAGCGGATATAATTATAATGCAGCTCAGGTCTGTGGTTGCAAGTCGATGCCAGTTGCGGGCAAAACGATCCACGTAAGCAGTTAAAATTAACTGTGAGCACGGCGCAGCTTAGAGGTAAGTCCTGCCGCGAAAAGCGAGAGGGGTAGTAGTGGGGAGCGCAAGGCTTAGGAGCGAACCCTCCGGCAGGCGGGTGTGGGGGCGAAGACCAGGTCAGCTGAGTTGCTTTAATTTATAAAAATTAGCCCTTTTTGCATATTTTTACTTGTGCAGAAGGGCTTTTGGTTTTATAATATAGTTTATTACAACAATGCCTTACGGCAGATACTGGAGGGGGATAACCTGATGAAAAAAGTTTTAGTGTTTATGATGGCTGTTTTGATGCTGGCAGCTTTGGCAGTTGCAGGCTGCGGCGGCAGCGATGAAAAAGAAGCAGGCGGCGAAAAAATTATGCGCGTCGGCACTGAGCCTTCGTTTGCACCGTTTGAAATGCAGGCGGAGGGCAGCGAGGAGCTGACGGGCTTTGACATGGATTTAATCCGCGCTATCGGCAAGCACCTTGGCTATAAGGTGGAAATCAGCGCTATGGGCTTTGACGCTTTAATCCCTGCTTTGCAGGCGGATAACATTGACGTTGCGCTGGCTGGCATGAGCATTACCGAGGAGCGCAAGCAGCAGGTAATTTTTTCCGACCCGTATTATAAATCCGGCTTACTTGTAATGGTGCCGAAGGATAACAACGACATTAAGAGCATCGACGACCTGAAGGGCAAGCGCATTGCCGTGCAGATTGGCACTACCGGCGCTTTCCGTGCGGAAAAGGTTGAGGGCGCAAAGGTTACCGCGTTTAACGATAACGGCAGCGCGGTGCTGGAGATGAAAAACGGTGCGGCCGACGCCGTTATTAACGACGCGCCTGTATTAAAATACTTTTTGGCGCAGGGCGGCAGCGAATATGCCAAAACCGTTGGTGAAGTGCTGAACGCCGAAGATTACGGCATTGCCGTTAAAAAAGGCAACGACAAGCTGGCTGCGGAGATTAACAAGGCGCTGAACGACCTGAAAGCAAACGGCGAATTTGACAAGATTTACAATAAATGGTTCGGCGAAGCAAAATAATGATTTTTTATGCAGCTTTTTGTAAGTTTTTTATCATTTAACACTTGCTTAACCTGCTGTTTAGAGCTATAATATTTTAACAGATGAAAGTTTTGTAAATTTATGCGTGTGGAGGTTATGTTTATGAAAAAATTATTAGTGTTTATGATGGCTGCACTGATGCTTGTGGCTTTAGCGGTTACCGGCTGCGGCGGCGAAGAAAAGAAAGCCGCGGAAGCTCCGGAAAAGGTTCTGCGCGTTGCTACCGAACCGACTTTTGCTCCGTTTGAGTTCCAGGAAGAAGGCAGCGATAAGCTCTCCGGCTTCGATATGGATTTAATCCGTGCTATCGGCGCTAAAATGGGCTATAAAGTAGAAATTGCCAACATGGGCTTTGATGCTCTTATCCCGGCGCTGAACACCGGCAACATCGACGTTGCCATTGCCGGCATGAGCATTACCGACGAAAGAAAACAGGCTGTAGGCATGTCCGACCCGTACTATACTTCCGGCCTTATCGTTATGGTTCAGAAAGACAACAACGATATCAAGAGCATTGAAGATTTGAAAGGCAAACGTATTGCCGCACAAATCGGCACTACCGGCGCTGCTAAAGCACACAGCGTTGAAGGCGCGGTTGTTACCGAGTTCAACACCAACACCGAATCCGCTATGGAACTGACCAACGGCGGCGTTGACGCAGTTATCAACGACAGCCCGGTTATCGGTTATTATCTGGCACAGGGCGGCAGCGAAGTGGCCAAAACCGTTGGCGATGTTATGGAAGCTGAACAGTATGGCATTGCCGTTAAAAAAGACAACACCAAACTGCTTGAGGACATTAACAAAGCCCTTGCTGAGCTGAAAAAAGACGGCGAATACGACAAGATTTACAAAACCTGGTTCGGTGAAGTGAAGAAATAAGCATTGAGCCTGAATGCGGGGTACACTGGCGGCGACGAAGGTGGGCCCCGTATTTTATTTATTGCAGGCTGACGGGAAGGAACGAAAACTTCTATGGAATTGAATTTTGAACTTATTCAGGGCGCTATACCGCTTTTGCTGGCAGGCGCGGGCATTACGCTTGAGATTACCGCCATGAGCGTGGGCTTCGGCCTTCTGATTGGCATGATTATCGGCGTGGCACGCCTTGCAAGCGTTAAACCGGTGCGTTATGCTGCCAACTTTTATGTAGATTTTATCCGCGGTACGCCGCTTCTGGTACAAATCTTTCTGGTTTATTTTGCGCTGCCGACGATTATCGGCCAGCGTATTGACCCGTTTTTTGCGGCAATCTGCGCATGCTCCATCAACAGCGGCGCTTACATTGCCGAAATTTTCCGCGCCGGCATCCAGTCCATTGACAAGGGCCAGATGGAAGCGGGCCGCTCGCTGGGCATGACCTGGTACCAGACGATGCGCTATGTTATCATGCCGCAGGCATTTAAGCGCATTATTCCGCCGCTCGGCAACGAATTTATCGCCATGCTGAAGGATTCCTCGCTGGTTTCCGTTATTGGCTTTGAAGAACTGACAAGGCGCGGCCAGCTGATTATTGCCCGCACCTACGCTTCTTTTGAAATCTGGCTGGCGGTTGCCGTAATTTACCTTATTATGACCTTTACGGTTGCACGCCTTGTTGGGCTGATGGAGCGGAGGTTTGACACGAAATGACGACTGAAATGATTAAAATTACCGGGCTGAAGAAAAACTACGGCAGCCTTGAAGTTTTAAAGGGCATTGACCTGACGATTGCCGAAAAAGAAGTTGTGGTAATCATCGGCCCCAGCGGCAGCGGCAAAAGTACGCTGCTGCGCTGCATGAACTACCTTGAAGAACCTACCGAGGGCACGATTGTGGTGGACGGCATTAAGCTGGACGGTGAAGCCAACATCAACGAAGTGCGCAAGGAAGTAGGCATGGTGTTCCAGCGTTTTAACCTGTTCCCGCACATGACCGTTCTGGACAACCTTGTGCTTGCGCCGATGAAGGTACGCGGCATCAGCCGTAAGGACGCCGAAGCTACCGCGATGGAACTGTTGGGCAAGGTAGGCCTTTCGGATAAGGCGTCTTCCTATCCCGACCAGCTCAGCGGCGGCCAGCAGCAGCGTGTTGCCATTGCCCGCGCGCTGGCGATGAAGCCGAAAGCACTTTTGTTTGACGAACCGACCTCCGCGCTTGACCCGGAAATGATTAAAGAAGTTCTGGACGTTATGAAAACGCTGGCCAACGAAGGCATGACGATGGTTGTCGTTACGCACGAAATGGGCTTTGCGCGAGAAGTAGGCGACAGGGTACTGTTTGTCGACGAAGGAAAAATTTTAGAGCAGGGCGCGCCCGACGATATCTTTTTGCATGCTAAGGAAGAACGCACACGCAGCTTCCTTTCTAAAATTTTATAAGCAAACTGTTACAATTTTATCAGACTGTAAACTCGTGCAGAAAAAAGACTTTTTTGCACGAGTTTTTGTAATTTTTTGCAGGAGTTTTAATTATTGCGGCGAATACTAATAATAACAAACAAAGAGTTTGTTATCCCGGACCTCGGGATTAAGGAGGGATAATTTATGAACGTTAACGTAAGAGGAAAGAACATTGTTGTAACACCGGCGCTCAAAGAGTATGTTGAAAAGAAAATCACGAAAATCACCAGGCAGTTTAAAACCGTTGGCGATATCAGCGCAGTGCTGAAAGTTGAAAAAGGCAACCATATCGTAGAAATTACCGTTCCTGCCAGCGGCATTTTAATCAGAGCCCAGGAAACCACGAAAGACATGTACTCATCCATTGATTTGGTAGTGGAAAAAATCGAACGCCAGGTACATAAATATAAAACACGCCTCGCTAAACGTAAATACAGCAACTTTGTAGAACCGGTACCTGTAACCGAGGTGGAAGCAGCACCGGATGATGAATTCAAGATTATCAAGAACAAGAAGTTCTCGATGAACCCGATGACGGCTGAAGAAGCAATCCTGCAAATGAACCTTCTGGACCATGACTTCTTCGTATACTTCGACCCCGACTATGGCGGAGTAAATGTTGTATACCGCCGCAAAGACGGCAACTATGGCCTGCTTCAGCCGGAATTAAAATAACTTTACATTGATTTCACAAAAAAGCCCGGGACAAAGCTCCCGGGCTTTTGACTTTTTGGTACGATTTTGATAAAATTATACATTAGTATAGTGTTTATAAAACACGGAAATTTAAGGAGTGAGAGTGTTGCTCGAAGGTTTATTGAAAAAGATTTTTGGTGACCCGAATGCCAAGGAATTGAAAGACATTCAGGGCATTGTCGATAAAATCAACGCGTTGGAACCCGAAATGCAGGCATTAAGCTCGGCCAACCTTGCCGCCAAAACCGGCGAGTTCAAGCTGCGCCTTGCCAAGGGCGAAACCCTTGATGATATTCTGCCGGAGGCTTTTGCCGTTGTGCGCGAAACCAGCAAGCGCGTTACCGGCATGCGCCATTTTGATGTACAGCTGATTGGCGGCGTGGTGCTGCACCGCGGCAAAATTGCCGAGATGCGTACCGGCGAAGGCAAAACGCTTGTTGCAACCCTGCCTGCGTACTTAAATGCGCTTACCGGCAAGGGCGTGCACGTTGTTACCGTCAACGATTACCTGGCCCGCCGCGACAGTGTGGACATGGGCCGCATTTATAAAGCGCTGGGCCTTAACGTAGGCCTTATTGTGCACGACATGGATTACCCCGACCGCAAAGCCGCTTACGCTGCAGATATTACTTACGGCACCAACAACGAATTCGGCTTTGACTATCTGCGCGACAACATGGTTGTTGACGAAAACCAGATGGTACAGCGCGAGCTGAATTTCTGTATCGTCGATGAGGTTGACAGTATCTTAATCGACGAAGCGCGTACTCCGCTTATTATATCCGGCCCGGGCGAAAAATCCACCGACCTGTACCGCGTGCTGGCACACGTTGTTTCCAACATGAGCGAGGGCGAGGATTACACCGTTGATGAAAAACAGAAAACCGTTGCACCGACGGAAACCGGTATCGCCAAAGCGGAAAAAATGCTGGGCATTTCCAACCTGTACGACGCTGAACACGGCGTGGACTTCTCACATCACCTGATGTGCGCTTTAAAAGCCAAAGCCATTATGCACCGCGACAAGGACTACGTTGTTAAGGACGGTCAGGTTATCATCGTCGATGAATTTACCGGACGCTTAATGTTCGGCCGCCGCTTCTCCGAAGGCCTGCATCAGGCTATCGAAGCCAAGGAAGGCGTTAAGGTTGAACGTGAAAGCCAGACGCTGGCAACGATTACCTTCCAGAACTACTTCCGTATGTACAACAAGCTGAGCGGCATGACCGGTACGGCCAAAACGGAAGAACAGGAGTTCCAGAAGATTTACGGTCTGGACGTTATCGTTATCCCGACCAACAAACCGATGATCCGTATCGACTATCCGGACGTTATCTATAAAACCAAACGCGCCAAGTACAAAGCCGCTGTTGCGGAAATTGAAGAATGCCATAAATCCGGCCGCCCGGTACTGGTTGGCACAACCTCTATCGCGCAGAGCGAGGAGCTTTCCGCCATGCTGAAACGCCGCGGTATTCCTCATAACGTACTGAACGCCAAATACCACGAAAAAGAAGCAGAGATTATCTCCCATGCAGGCCAGTACGGCGCTGTAACCATTGCCACCAACATGGCAGGCCGCGGTACCGATATCGTGCTGGGCGAGGGCGTGCCTGAACTGGGCGGTCTCCATATCCTCGGTACGGAACGCCACGAAAGCCGCCGTATTGATAATCAGCTGCGCGGACGCTGCGCCCGTCAGGGTGACCCGGGTTCTTCCAAATTCTTCCTGTCTTTGGAGGACGATTTGATGCGCCTGTTCGGCAGCGACAACATTTCCGGCATCATGGACAAGCTGGGCATGGAAGAAGACGAGCCGATTGAACACAAGCTGGTAACCAAATCTATCGAATCCGCGCAGAAGAAGGTAGAAGCGCGCAACTTCACCATCCGTAAGCAGGTTCTGGAATACGACAACGTAATGAACCAGCAGCGCGAGGTTATTTACAGCCAGCGCCGCAAAATCTTGCAGCAGGCCAACCTGCGCGACACCATTATGGAAATGGTGCATAAGGTTGTTGACCGCACCATGGCAATGTACGCTCCGCCGGAAGTTTATTCCGAAGACTGGGATTTGCAGGCGCTCATCAACTACGCCGAAGAATTCTACGCTCCGCGCGGGCTTTTGACCGTAGAATATTTGCAGAACCTCAGCCGTGAGGAACTGGAGGAATACCTGCATAAAGTAGCCGACGAGCATTACGCTGAACGCGAAGCCGCCATTACGCCCGAGCTGATGCGCGAGCTGGAAAACCTTGTAATGCTTAAAGTTGTGGACAACCACTGGATGGAACATCTGGACGCCATGGACATGCTGCGTGAAGGCGTGGGCCTGCGCGCATACGGCCAGAAAGACCCGCTGGTTGAATATAAATTTGAAGCCTACGATATGTTCCAGGCTATGATTGATGCTATTCAGGACGACGTTGTACGCTACATCTACCGCGTAAACGTAGTTACCCAGCCGAAGGTTGAGGACCGCCTTGAAAACGCATCGACCAACGCACAGGACGAAGGCACGAAACAGCCTGTTGTTAAAAAGGAAGAACCGGGCCGCAACGACCCGTGCCCCTGCGGCAGCGGCAAAAAATATAAAAACTGCTGCGGCAAAGATAAATAAGCACAGCTTATAAATAAATTTACCTACGAAGGGATGTGAATTTGGTGCTGATAGAGGAATACAAACCGGAAATATCCGCATTAAAGCAAAAATTAGAGGAAATGAGGGGATCTCTTTGACGTCGCTGTCAAAGAGGACCGCATTGCCGAATTAGAACATAAAATGGGCGCGCCCGATTTCTGGGACGACCCGGAAGCCGCGCAGAAAACCGCGCAGGCTGTTACTCAGCTTAAAGCTGAAGTTGAAACCGTATATAACCTTGAACAGCGTCTTGACGATTTGGAAGTAATGGTGGAGCTGGCTCTGGAAGAACCGGATTCCGGCATGGAGGACGAGCTGGCGAGCGGGCTGGAAGCCGCCAAAGCAGAGATTGAGCATCTGGAGCTTGGCATGCTGCTGAACGGCGAATACGATGCCAACAACGCCATTTTAACCCTGCACGCAGGTGCAGGCGGCACGGAAGCGCAGGACTGGACGAGCATGCTTTTGCGTATGTTTACCCGCTATGCCGAGCGTGAAGGCTTCCAGATTGAAATGCTGGACTATCTGCCGGGTGATGAAGCGGGCGTAAAAAGCGCCACGCTGCAAATCAACGGGCACAACGCTTACGGCTATCTGCGCAGCGAAAAGGGCGTACACCGCCTGGTGCGCATTTCCCCGTTTGACGCCAACGCACGCCGCCATACCTCTTTTGCGGCGGTTGACGTTATGCCGGAGCTGGACGACAGCGTCGATATCAAAATCGACCCGTCCGATTTGAAGGTTGATACCTACCGTGCCAGCGGCGCGGGCGGTCAGCACGTCAACAAAACAAGTTCCGCCGTGCGCATGACGCATATACCGACGGGCATTATCGTACAATGCCAGAACGAACGCTCGCAGATTCAGAACCGCGAACGCTGCATGCAGCTGTTACGCGCCAAATTATACGAATTTGAACGCGCTAAACAGGAAGCGCTGAAAAACGATATCGCCGGTGATTATCAGGAAATCGAATGGGGCAGCCAGATCCGCTCCTATGTTTTCCAGCCGTACAAGCTGGTTAAGGACCACCGCACCGGTGCGGAAACAGGCAATGTGCAGGCCGTAATGGACGGCGGCATCGACCTGTTTATTGAAGCATATTTACGTTCGCAGCAAAAGAAACTGTAATTTGCTGATTGGTGGAGATAGCGATGAAAAGCCGTTTTAATCCTGTCCTGATTATAGTTATGCTCATCGGGCTTATCGGCGCGGTGTGGCTTAATTACACCAGGTATCAGATTGAAGAACAGAATAAAACCGTGGAAATGGCAATGGAGTACGAAGGCTTGCAGCACCTTGCCGATTGGGAAGGCCTGCCCTTTGAAACCGTGCTGAAGGATTTTAAGAACGCCGGTGTTACTTCGCTGATTGTTTTTGACACTACTTTGCAGAAGCTGAACGACAAGGGCATTGTTTATGCAACGCCGGGGCGTGAGCTTATGCAGAATGGTACTGCCGGAAGCAGGTTCAGCGCCGTGCCGCAGCAGCAGCTTGTGGCAGACGCCGTTTACATCACGGAAGGCAGTTCGCCTGTCGCTTTTAAAGAAGTGGAACAGGATTTGCACCTGCGTTATGCGGATAACCGCATTGCCGTTGTCAGCGAAAGCCCGCGCATTATCTGCGTTCTGGGCGACCCGCGCATTATCGAAAAAGACAATTACGATACCAAGCAGCCGCTGATGCAGGCACCGCTGGGGCTTTCCACGGAAGAAATGCAGACGGTGGCGAACGCAGGCTTTAACGTTATCGTGCGCCCGCAAAACTATCTGCCTGTTACGGAAGCACAGATTGACAGCGTTTTTGACCGCATCGATAAATCCGGTGCGAACGTAGTTTCCTACATTGGCTGCGGCAAAGAGGTTGTCGGCTTCCCGGACAAGCTGGATTACATGGCTGAAAAACTGCTGGAACGCGATATGGTGTTCGGCATGGTTGAACACTATACCCAGCTGCAGTTTGCTCCGATGGAAGGCTTAATCCCGCTGGCGGAAAAAATGGATTACCAGGTGGCGCGTTCCTACATCATCGGGCAGGATGAACAGCGCAAGCTGAAAATGCCCGAGGCTTTGCGCCGCTGGGCACTGACGGACGAAGAACGCAACATCCGCATTAACTATATTAAACCCTTTATGCTGCCGCAGAACGGGCAGGATATTCTGGAACTGAACCTTAATTACGTAAGCAGCATTGCAAGCGACGTGCAGGCACGCGGCTTTAAGCTGGGCACCAGCGATGTGTTTGCCAATCCGGACGGCAGCAATACGGGCTACTTTCCGGATAAAAAGCTGCTGATTTTACCGGCGCTGGCCGTTGTGGCAGCCTGCCTGATGTACATCAGCCTGACTTTTGGCTTTTTGCCGTTCAAATGGCAGAACATCATTATGGCTTCTTCCGGTTTGTGCGTGGCATGCCTGCTGCTTAAAGCGCAGTCGCCGCTTTTGCGTCAGGCTCTGGCCTTTGCTTCTGCCTGCGTGTTCCCGGTGCTTTCCATGATTGTGATTGTGGAGTGGTGGGACAGTGTTAAAGTGCGCTGCAAATGCCTTGTGCAGTTTATTATGCGTACCACGGTGCAGCTTGGCCTTGCCGTGCTGATGTCGCTGTGCGGCGCGGCGATGATTTCCGCGCTTTTGGGCGATGTACGCTTCTTTTTGGAAATTGATATTTACCGCGGCGTTAAACTTACCTTTATCATGCCGGTGCTGTTAATGCTTTTGTGGTATGTCAAACGCTTCAATGTGTTTGGCGGCAAAACCGGCGGCGGTATTATCGACGACATCCGCTATCTGTTATCGACGCATATCCGCCTGGAGCACCTGTTTATTTTGGGTGTGCTGGCGTTTGTGGCATATATTTTTGTAGGTCGCAGCGGCCATACTTCCGGCGTGCCTGTTTTGGGCATTGAGCTTAAAATGCGCGCCATGCTGGAGCAGCTGATGTACGCACGCCCGCGTACCAAGGAATTTATGATTGGCCACCCGGCCTTTTTTGTAGCGGCTTATGCCGCCTATTACAAAGCGCCGCGCCTGTGGCAGATGATTTTGGTGGCAGGCGCAGTAATCGGGCAGGGCAGCCTTGTGCAGACCTTCGCGCATATGCGCACGCCCGTGATTATGAGCTATATCCGCGCGCTGGACGGCTACTGGCTGGGCGCGTTAATCGGCATTTGTGCCGTTATTGTACTTAATTTGTTAATGCCTTATTTACAGAAATGGCAGAGGAGATATTTGGGTAATGAATAAAATTGTCATTTCCGGATATTACGGATTTGCCAATGCCGGCGACGAAGCCATGCTTACTTCAATAGTAAGGGCTTTGCGCGGGGTGCAGCCGGATATTGATTTGACGGTCATCTCCGGCAACCCTGCCGAAACGGCCGCCAAACATAAGGTAAAAAGCATTTACCGTTTTAATTTTTGCGAGATATATAATGCCGTTAAAAATGCCGATATGCTTTTAAGCGGCGGCGGCAGCCTTTTGCAGGACGTTACCAGCCTGCGCAGCCTGTTTTATTATCTGTTCATCATCTCAATGGGCAAAATGGCTGGCAAAAAGGTGCTGCTGTATTCGCACGGCATCGGCCCTATCCGTAATGCGCTGGCAAGGCGCTTAACAAAATTTGTCTGCGGCAAAGCGGATTTAATTACGGTCAGGGACGCCGATTCCGAAGCGGAGCTTTTAAAAATGGGCTTTGACGGCAGCAATATCATGGTTACTGCCGATTCCGTACTGGCCTTGCCGGTGGCGGATAAAGCAATCGGGCAGAAGATACTGGCAGACGCCGGTGTTGATTTGAACAAACCGGTGCTGGGTATTTCCGTGCGCCCGTGGGCTGACGATATAAATTGCTTTAAGGTAATTGCCGCAGCCTTAAAACAGTTTAAACAGCAGCACGACGCGCAAATTGTGCTGTTGCCCTTGCAGTACCCGACGGATTTAAAAAGCTGCGCCGCTCTGGCGGACTTTTTAAAAATGGAAAGCGGCATTTTCTTTTTGGATAAGCCGTTTACCACGGAAGAATTTTTATCGCTGATAGGCAATTTTAAGCTGCTGTTGGGCATGCGCCTGCACGCGCTTGTATTTGCCGCCGTTATGAAGGTGCCGCTTCTGGCGATATCCTACGACCCGAAGGTGGATGCTTTTGTAAACACTGCGGGCGGCGTGCTGGCAGGCAGCGTGGAGGACATCAGCGCAAGCAGGCTGCTTGGCGTTTTGGAAGCAGCGTGGGATAAACCGCCTTTGGTGCAGAACGAAAAGATGGAACAGCTGCGGCGTAAAGCCCGGCTTAATTTAGAGGAAACCTTTGCATTGCTGCGCAGTGCAAAATGAAAGGAGTGGCCGTATGCTGGAAATGATAAATGTTACCAAAACATATCCGGGCGGTTCGGTAGCTTTGCAGGATATCAACGTCCGCATTGAGCAGGGCGAATTTGTGTTTGTTGTAGGGCCGAGCGGCGCAGGCAAATCAACCTTTTTTAAAATGTTGTTCCGCGAGGTTCTGCCTTCAAGCGGCAAGGTAATTGTCAACGGGCACGACCTTGTAAAAATGACTGATAAGGAAATTCCGTATTTCCGCAGGCAGCTGGGCATTGTCTTTCAGGATTACCGCCTGCTGCCCGACCGTACCGTATACGATAACGTAGCTTTTGCGATGCAGGTTATCGAAACGCCGTACCGCAAAATCAAACGCCGCGTAAACGATGTACTGGACTTGGTAGGGCTGCGCAAACGCGCGCACGCTTACCCGACGGAGCTGAGCGGCGGCGAACAGCAGCGCATTGCCATTGCGCGCGCCATCGTCAACGACCCCATCCTTTTAATTGCCGATGAACCTACCGGCAACCTTGACCCGGAAACCAGCTGGGAGATTATGGATATTTTCCGCGAGGTAAACAAAAGCGGCACTACCATTGTTATGGCAACGCATGACCGCGAAATTGTTGACCAGATGGAAAAAAGGGTTATTGCCATCGAGCACGGGCATATAGTGCGCGATGATGCCAAAGGAGTATACGGCTATGAGTCTTAGTACCAAAGAATATTTTGTCAGGGAAACATATAAATCCATCCGGCGCAACGGGCTGATGAGCGTGGCCTCCGTGTCCACGGTCGCCCTTTCGCTGTTGGTATTGGGTATGTTTCTTTTGTTGTTTTTAAATACCAATAACCTGGCGCAGTACCTTGAAAGCCAGGTGCAGATAACCGTTTACATGCAGGACGAAGCCGATGACAGCGTGCTGGAAAATACACGCGTGCAGCTTGAAGGCATGCCCGGCGTGAAAAAGGTTACTGCCGTAACAAAGGACGAAGCGCTGGAGCGTTTTAAAGAACGCCTTGGCGAGCAGCAAAACCTTTTAAACGCGCTCGGCACGGATAACCCGTTCCCGTATTCCTTTGAGGTGGAAGTGGACGCTCCGGAACGCATTGCAGAACTTACCCCGCAGATTGGCGACATGGAAGGCGTTGAAACCGCCAAATTCGGGCAGGAGGTTGTGGAACAGCTGTTCCAGATTACCAAAATCCTTCGCGTGGGCGGCGTTGTGCTGGTAGTGCTTCTGGCATTTGCCACGCTGTTCATCATTGCCAACACCATCCGCCTTACGGTTTTCGCCCGCAGGCGCGAAGTTAACATTATGAAATACGTCGGCGCAACCGACTGGTTTATCCGCTGGCCGTTTATGCTGGAAGGCATGACGCTGGGATTTTTCGGTTCGCTGATTTCGATACTCGTAATTAATATTTCCTATTCGGCGCTGCTGTCGCGCATTTATTCCACGCTGGCGTTTTTGCCTATGCTGCCGCCGTACCCGATGCTGCTTTACGTTGATTTGTTCATCATCATCAGCGGCACCGCGATTGGCGCTGCGGGCAGTTACGTATCGCTGCGCAAGTTCCTGCGCGTGTAAGGGGGACGGCCTATGTTAAGGACTAAAGTTCTGGCGGTTGCCCTTGCGGCGTGCGTTGCCGGTTTGCCAGCGCTGCACGGCTATGCGGACGAGCTTAGCGAAAAGCAGGCGGAATACGAGCAGGTGCAGCAGCAGATGCGCGAAATGGAAGCGCAGCGCGACGAAGCACGTGCCGCTGCCGATGCTGCCAGCAGCCGTATGGAAGAAGTTATCAGCGAGCTGCGCGATTTGCAGGTGCGCCTTGACGAGCTGAACGCTGCAGTTGAGGAAAACCAGACCAAACTTGCCGAAGAAAAAGCAAACCTTGAACGCAGGATGAACATTTTTAAAAAGCGCCTGCGCGATATCTATATGAACGGACAGATTAACTATCTGGACGTGCTTTTGGGTGCGAAGGATTTTTCCGATTTTTCGAGCCGTATGTTTTTACTGCAAAAAATCATCAGCCACGATATAGCGATGCTGGAAGCCATCAACAAGTCGATGCAGGAAATCGAACAGCGCCAGGCAGAGCTTGACGAACAGGTAGCAGAGCTGGAAGAAAAACGTGCCGATGCCGAAGCGCGCCGCGAAGAAAGGGCACAGCTTCTGTACGCCGCTGAAGAAGAACGCAGCGCCGTTGAAGGCGAATACGACCGCTTAATGGCTATCAGCGAAAACATCGCCAGCATGTTACGCAGCCTGCAAAATGCGGGCGGTATGCCGGGCGCAGGCGGTACGGGCGCATTTATCTGGCCGGTACAGGGCGAAATTACTTCGTACTACGGCTGGCGCACGCACCCGATTTTTGGCACGACGCGCTACCACAGCGGCTACGACATTGCCTGCGATACCGGTACGCCGATTGTCGCTGCCGACAGCGGCACGGTTGTATATTCCGGCTGGCTGGGCGGCTACGGCTACTGCGTAATGGTTGACCACGGCGGCGGGCTTGTCAGCCTGTACGGGCACAACAGCGAGCTGTGGGTATCTGAAGGCCAGTACGTTCAGCAGGGCGAAACTATCGCGCTGGCAGGCAGCACCGGCTGGTCCACCGGACCGCACTGCCACTTTGAAGCACGCCTTAACGGCGAGCTGACCGACCCGATGAATTATCTGCCGTAAGGCAATTAAGCTGGAGGGGCATTGATGTTTAAACCAAGATTCAGTTTACTGACACTTTTGCTGGCGTGCGCCTGCGCCGTTATTGTTACTTTTGCGGGCATTATGGCGCTGATTCAGCACGCGGCGGGCAATTCCGTCAGCGGCATGGTGTTTTTAAAAACGCTGGTAACGGTGCGCGATAATTACGTTGAGCCCGTGGACAGCGAAAAACTTTTTGACGGCGCGACCACCGGCATGGTTAAAGCGCTGGGCGACCCGTATTCCGCCTACCTTGATAAAAAAAGCTTCAGTGAAATTACCGATCTGACTGACGGCGTGTTCGGCGGCATCGGCGTGGTGCTGGGCAAAAAGGATAACGATTTTGTAGTTGTTGCGCCCATGGAAGGCACGCCGGGTGACGAAGCGGGCATTAAAGCCGGCGATAAGATTTTAGCGGTTGACGGCACCAGCGTTGACGGCATGCAGCTGGAGGACGTCGTCGGCAAAATCCGCGGCAAGCAGGGCACGGAAGTGGAACTGAAGCTGGCGGACGCAAGCGGCAATGAGCGCACGGTGCGCGTAATCCGCGGCGATATCAAAGTTGAATCCGTCGGCGGCGAAATGCTGGAGGGCACGAATATCGGCTATATCCGCATAAGCGTGTTTAACGAGCAGACCGGCAACGATTTTGCCAAAAAATACATGGAGCTGGAAAAACAGGGCATGCAGGCACTTTTGCTTGACCTGCGCCACAACCCCGGCGGTATTTTGGGTGAATGCGTGAAGGTTGCGCAGTACATTGTGCCCAAAGGCACGGTGGTAAGCATTAAGGACCGCAACGGCAACACCTTTGTGGAAGAATCCAACCTTGAAAAAGTAAAATACCCGCTGGCTGTTCTGGTTGACCACGGCAGCGCCAGTGCGGCAGAGATTGTCGCCGGTGCGGTGCAGGATACCGGCGCTGGCAAACTGTTTGGCGTGCAGACCTTTGGCAAGGGCTCGGTGCAGTCGGTGTATAAATTAAGCGACAACACCGGCCTTAAACTGACGACCGCCAAATATTATACGCCGAGCGGGCGCTCTATCCACGGCACGGGCATTAAGCCCGATGTTGAGGTGGAGCTTGACCTTACCGGCATGACGGATAACCAGCTGGCGGCAGCGGAAAATTATTTGAAGGAAGAACTTGCAAAGTAAGAAGGGAGCAGGGGTTTTGAAAAAGTTTCTGGCTTTGGCGGCAATTTGCTGCGTGGCTTTTGTTAATTCTGTTTCGGCAGAGGATTTGACGAAATTTTATTCAACCGAGCGCGTGCGCGGATATAAAAGCGGCGAGTTTATGATTCTTGCCGAGGACGACGTTAATTTCCGCAGCAAACCGGCGCTGAGCAATAATATTATCAGCTGCCTGCCGCGCCATTCGCTGCTGCGCATTACTGACGACGGACAGCCGTGGGCAGAGGCGGTGTGGAACGGGCAGAAGGGCTACATTGCCACCGAATATTTAACTCCTGCGGAAGCAGAGCCGCTTTTGAACGATGAGGACATTAATTTTGGCGAGTGGAAGCTGGACGACGTGTTTACGCCGGAAAACGCCAAACTGGGCAAGCTGCTTAAAGAAGGCAAAGAGCACGGCGATTACGTTTACGAATATAAGGACGTAAAAATCAGCGTTAAGCGCGGTAAGCACACCATTACGGCGATGGAAGCCAAAACGCCGGTGTTTGCCACGATGCGCGGCGTCAGCACGGGCGACGAGGCTGCGCGCGTAATTGGGCAGTACGGCATGCCGAACCGCGTGGTGTATTTTACGCCGGATAAGGACGACGAAAGCCTGAAGCAGACGATGATGCTGGGCTACGATTTTGAAGGCAAATACGACGACGGCGGGCTTGATTTTTACATCGACGCTAACGACGTTGTAACAAAAATTGTACTGCGTAAAGACGACTGACAACTAAAAAGTGCTGTTATTTGTGTAAACTGCTTTACATAAATAGCGGCACTTTTAATTTTTTTGCGATTTTTATAAAATTTTGTTGACTAAACGGCGTACGCTGTTTAAACTATACACAAGTTAATAATTACCACTAAACCGTTGAGACGGAGATCAAGTCAGAATATGCGCTCACAGAGAGTCCGGTTGCTGGGAACGGATAGAAATGCAGTCTGATAAATGGACCGTTGAGGGTGCAGCCAAAGCGGCTTTGCCGTTAGTATTCTGCAACGCAGCGCCTGCGTTAAGGGCGAGGGGTGTGTTGGCACCCTGCAAAAGTGCGCGGCCAGTCCGCGAATCAAGGTGGTACCGCAGGTTTTGATTTTACGCCTGTCCTTGTAATTTTACAGGGACGGGCTTTTTTATTAGCGGCAGCCATTTCCAACAAAATTTTACTGGAGGATGAACGACATGACTAAAGGAAGATACGGCGTGCACGGCGGGCAGTACATACCCGAAACTTTGATGAACGCAGTGCTGGAGCTGGAGCAGGCTTACGAATATTATAAAAATGACCCGCAGTTCAACAAAGAATTGCAGGCCTTGTACCACGATTACGCCAACCGCCCTTCGCTACTCTACTATGCGGAAAAAATGACGAAGGATTTGGGCGGCGCGAAGATTTATTTAAAACGCGAGGACTTGAACCACACCGGCTCGCACAAAATCAACAACGTGCTGGGGCAGGTGCTGCTGGCTAAAAAAATGGGCAAAAAGCGCGTGCTGGCAGAAACCGGCGCAGGGCAGCACGGCGTGGCAACGGCAACGGCGGCCGCGCTGATGGATATGGAATGTACGGTTTACATGGGGCGCGAGGACACCGAACGCCAGGCGCTGAACGTGTTCCGTATGCAGCTTTTGGGTGCGAAGGTTGTGGCGGTGGACAGCGGCACCAAAACCTTGAAGGACGCCGTTAACGAAGCTATGCGCCAGTGGACGGCAAATGTCAACGACACTTATTACGTGCTGGGCAGCGTTATGGGCCCGCATCCGTACCCCGCCATGGTGCGCGATTTCCAGAGCGTTATCGGCAGGGAAGTAAAAGCGCAGATGCTGGAAAAAGAAGGGCGCCTGCCGGACGTTGTAATGGCGTGCGTCGGCGGCGGCAGCAACGCCATGGGCCTGTTTTACGATTTTATCCCGGACAAAGAAGTGCAGCTTATCGGCGTGGAAGCCGCAGGGCGCGGTGTAAACACTGCGGAAACAGCGGCGACAATCGCTCGCGGCAGCATCGGCATCTTCCACGGCATGAAATCCTACTTTTTGCAGGACGAATACGGGCAGATAGCGCCGGTGTACAGCATTTCCGCCGGGCTTGATTACCCCGGCATCGGGCCGGAACACGCCGAACTGTATGACACAGGGCGCGCGCAGTATGTATCGGCCACCGACGACGAAGCGGTAGCGGCGTTCAGCTACCTTTCGCGCACGGAAGGCATTATCCCGGCAATCGAAAGCGCCCACGCCATTGCTTACGCGCAAAAGCTGGCGCCGACCCTGCCGAAGGATAAAATTATTGTAGTAAATGTTTCCGGCCGCGGCGATAAAGACGTGGCGGCCATTGCCAGATACATGGGGGTGGATTTGCATGAGTAAAATAGCGGCAGCCTTTCAAAAACAGCACAAATGCTTTATCCCGTTCATCACGGCGGGCGACCCTGACCTTGAAACAACGCGCCGGTTAATCCTTGCCATGGCAAACGCCGGGGCGGATATTATCGAACTCGGCATACCTTTTTCCGACCCGGTGGCGGAGGGCGAAGTAATACAGGCGGCCAATATCCGGGCTTTGGCGGCGGGCACGACTACCGATAAAATTTTTGCCATGCTGGCAGAAGTACGCAGGGAAACAAACGTGCCACTGGTGTTTTTAACTTATGTGAACCCCATTTTTACCTACGGAACGGAAAAATTTATGGCAGCCTGCCAAAGCACCGGCGTGGACGGCATTATTGTGCCGGATGTGCCCTACGAAGAAAAGGCGGAGCTTGCAGGCTTGTGCAGGCAGTACGGCGTGGATTTGATTCCGCTGGTAGCGCCAACCTCCGACGAGCGCATTAAAATGATTGCTAAAGAAGCGCAGGGATATGTGTATATCGTATCGTCGCTGGGCGTAACCGGCGTGAGGCAGAACATAACGACGGATATTGCCGCTATTGTGCGCAAAATACGTGAAGTGACGGACGTACCGGCAGCAGTAGGCTTTGGCATCGCCACGCCGCAGCAGGCACGCGAAATGGCAGAAATCAGCGACGGTGCAATTGTCGGCAGCGCCGTAGTGCAAATAATAGGCGAACACGGCAAAAACTGCCTTGAACCCGTAACGGATTACGTAAAACAAATGGCCACCGCCGTGCATGGGGTGGAGTAAAAAATAAAAGCCTCCGTACAATTAAGTACGGGGGCTTTTGTATATCTTTATAAATCCGTTAAGCTATATTATCTTTTAAAATTTTTAACGCCTGCTTGTGGTGCTTTGTCACCGCGGCAGGCGTTATTTTTTGTTTGGCGGCAATTTCCTTACCGCTGTAACCTTCAAAATACAAGGCTTTTATTGTATTGCGCTGTTTTTCCGTCAACTTCTTTAAAGCCAGCTTCAATAAAATTGCCAGCTCCTCACGGTCAATGGTGTTATCCGCCGGTAAATACACACCGGCGTCATCGAAAGCCGCCAAAGCAGCCTCGTTGTTTTCCCGCTCCCAGGCCTTTTTCATTTCGTCGTACAATGCAAAGTGAATCCTGCACCGCACGTAACCGGCGAAGTGAGAGAAGTCTGCACCATTGTAACTCATTACAATTTCAATAAACTTCAAGCGGGCAAGGCTTAAACCTTCTTCAAAACCCAGCGCTTTGTAAAAAATTTCGCGCCTCATCTCTTTACGGAACAAAGGCTCGTAAAAAATACACAGCCTTTCCAAAGCAGCTTTATCTCCGTTTTGCGCGGCGGTAACTAATTGCTGCGTTAACTTTGCCTGTTCATCATAATCTGTTGGCATTTTGGCAAAAGCATTTGCGCCTGCGGCGGATGCCTTGCAATGAGGCGGATGGTCGCATTTTGCACCTGCTAAAACAGTAACATTATTTAATTTTTTGCAATCGGTCATAGATAATTGACCCTCCTTAAAAATTTTTAGTTACCTGCTTTTGGTGCACCGTTAAAGCGCGGCGAAAATGATTATAGCGAAAATTTATAGAATTTGTCAACCCCTTTTAGCGCAAAAAATTAACAATTTTTTAAAAACGCCATAAATAACTTAACACGCTGCCGTAAACATGCGGATTGCTGCTAAACTGCGCAGCCAACGTACAGTACCGGTAGGGAAAAGTAATCAAGACCAGAAAAAGTTTGACTTACGCCAACCAAAATGTCTTGATGGGGGGGAAGATTGTGATAAAATAGTTTTACATAAACTGCATTTGCATAAAATGCAAAAAGCAAAGGAGCGATTATGATGACGAAGAAGAATTTAGCAAAGGCGGTAACTTTAAGTTTACTTTTAAGCACTGTTTTAAGTTCTAATGCTTGGGCGTTGGAGATAAGCAATGAGACTATTTCTGATAGCAGTATTCAAAGTGACGATAGATTTAAAATTATAGACTCTACTTCAGCTGAGACAATTTATGCTGCAAAAGATGGTGGAAAAATTAGTTTAAATAATATTAAATTTGTTAATGATAGTGATAAAAATATACACTTAGAAAGTGTAGAAAAACTTGATAAAGTTAATATTAATGGCGAATTAGCAATAAAGGGTGGTGTTGACGAACAAGCTTCGGGTAATAATTTACTTATTCAAAATGTTACAAGTGAGAATTTTGAAGAACTCAATATTACTGTTTATGGTGGTGTTTTCGAATATGGTATAGCATCAGATAATACAATAACTATAGAAAATAGCGAAATTGGCGTAATTCAAGGTGCAGTGGTTTCTACATTTGATCCTAATAGTGGTACAAAAGCTAATAAAAATGTCATTAACTTAAATGGAGTAAAAGTTTATTATGTTTATGGAACAATGGGCGGTGCTGAAGTAAAAGAAAATGGTATTATTATTAGCGGTGGTACTGAAGTTATTAGTGATGTAACTGTTGCGTATGGATGTGTTGCAAAAGATAATTATTTAACTGTAAAAGGTAATGAGAATGATTTAAGCAAAGCGTTTGTAGCCGGTTATATGGCAAGTAATATTCATGAAAATAATGCTTTAAATTTAGAATCTTTTAATGGTAAAATTTATAATTTGTCTAATTTTGATAAAATAAATTATGAAAAATTAGATTTAAATAAACTTGATGTTGTAACTATTAATAAATCGGACGGAGGATTAGAAAATACTAAAATTAATATAATTTCGTTTGCAGGCGGACAAAATTTTGAGGTTGGCAAAACTGTTGATTTATTAAAAGTTGAAGATAAGGATAGTTGGGATAAGTCGTTTACAAATTTAAACAAACAAACTACCACTAACGCCGGTGTTGCGCAAGTAATTACCAGTGACATAGCTAAAGATGAAGCCAACCAAACTATAACGGCTACTATTAAAGGAGTTGAACTTGCAGACCAGACTATGCTTGTAGCCGAAAACCGCGCCGTTGCCGCAGCCTTTGTAAACCAGGGCACGGATTTAATTGCCGACAGCCTCGATATCTTAAGCCGCGACGGCAAATACGGCGTTAAAACCTTTGCCGCCGTACATGGCAACCGCAGCAAATACGATGTTAACAGCGATATTAAAATCAACGGCTGGAGCACCATTGTCGGCGTAGGCAGCGAAACCGAACACAACGGCGGCGACTTCAGCTGGGGCGTATTTTACGAAAACGGCAGCGGCAACTACCGCACCTTTAACAGCTTCAACAACGAATACTTCCGCGGCGACGGCAGCCTTGTCTACAACGGCGGCGGTATAGCAGCACGTTATGAAAATGCCCACGGCGTTTATACCGAAGGCAGCTTGCGTGCAGGCATGTTAAAATCCGACATGGATAACGCCTTAAGCGACGGCGAAAACAAATACGGCTACAGCAGCGAAAGCGAATACTACGGCGCACATATCGGTATTGGGCAAATCATCCCGCTCAGCGAAAGCAGCGATTTGGATGTATATGGTAAATTCTTCCATACCTACACCGAAGGCGACAGCTTTAAAGTAGATACGGACGAATTTGAGTTTGACAGCATTAACAGCGACCGTCTGCGCGTGGGTGCAAGATTGACAACCAACAAAGAAAACAAATTCAGCACCTATTACGGTCTGGCATACGAATATGAATTTAACGGCGACGCAGAAATGCGTGCAGCAGGCATGAACGCACCTACGCAGAGCTTACAGGGCAGCAGCTACATGGCAGAAGTAGGGTTTAACTACCAGCCGACGCCTGACAGCCCGTGGAGCTTTGACCTGAACATGCGCGGCTATGCCGGAGAACGTGAAGGGGCAACCTTTAACGTACAGGCAACGTATACGTTTTAATTAAAAAATAAAAGGGAGCATAGCTCCCTTTTATTTTAAAAGACTAATAATATTAAGTTATAGATTTTATTTGAATTAAATTTAGAAAGCGTCTTTGTATGAAGAAAGTAGCTTTTTAATTTGCAGATTTTTTGCTCATGTTCATTCTTTGTAACCAAAGAACGAACCAAGAAAGTTCCGCGGCTAGGCGGATTTCTTAACGCAAGCATGTTTGACTAAAAACGGCAAAAATTGGCGGAACTCGCTGCGCTCAAACACCTGATTTTTGCCGTTTTTCTAAGAAAATCTTGCTAAAATCCGATGCCGCGTGTTTACGAGCGTCGCGCTTTATTGCTTCTTTTTATTGGTTAGCGCATATCATACGATAGCAGGCTGCTGAAAAGTTCGGGAACACTATAATCAAAATAAAAAA
>CASFJU010000019.1 GCA_949295115.1 uncultured Phascolarctobacterium sp. | reverse complement strand
GTTTAGCAAAAAACTGACGAAAAAATTACTGGCACTGGGCGCTGCGGCAATGCTTTGTTTTGCGGCCAGCGGCTGCGGCGGCAGCGATAAGGCCGATGCGCCGAAGGAAGCTGCAAACGGCAAGCTGACCATCGCCATCAACGCCACCTTCCCGCCGTTTGAAAGCGTTAAGGAGGGTACGCACGATTATGTGGGCGTCGATATCGACATTGCCCGCTATATCGGACAGAAAATGGGCAAGGAAGTTACCTTTACCGACATGAAGTTTGCTTCCCTTGTGCCTACGCTGCAAAGCGGCCGCGCCGATATGATTGTTTCGGCTATCAGCCCGACCGACGAGCGCAAGGAAGTGCTTGATTTTACCGAACCGTACTACTTCCCGATGAAAGCCATCATCTGCCAGAAGGGCGCTGGCTACGACAGCTTTGATAAACTGAAAGGGCAAAAAGCGGGCGCTTCCATGGGCACTACTTATGTGCAAGAGCTGAAAGACGCAGGCGGCATTGACGTTGTGGAACTGGACAACACCCCGCTGGTTGTGCAGGATATTTTGAACGGACGCTTAGCCGCAGGTTTGTTTGACGCAGCGCAGGCAGCAGTTTTCATCAGCCAGAACGATAAGCTGGAAATGCACACGCTGAACCTGCCGATTGTTTACGCCGACACCTTTGCCATTGCCCTGCCGAAAGGCTCTAAAGACGTTGCCACCGTGGACGGCATTTTAAAAGAGATGCAGGCTAACGGCGAAATGCACAAAATTTTGGTTAAGCACCTTGGCGAAACGGCAACCCAGCAGTACGAAGAAGCAGTTGCCAAACTCGAGATTGCAAAATAAACCAAAACCCGGCAGCGGCTACCCCTGCCGGGCTTTATCTTAAAGGAGTAAGTTATGCTTGATTTTTCCGTGTTGGACCCATACCTGCCGCTACTCGCCTCCGCAGTATGGATTACCATTAAATTTACGTTTTTCTCCACGCTCATCGGCTTTTTGGGCGGCTTCATCTTAGCGCTCATCACGCTTTCGCACAACAGGCTCTTTTCGTTCCTCGCCAAAGCGTACATTTCCGTGTTCCGCGGCACGCCGCTGCTCGTTCAGCTTATGCTGATTTATTTTGCCACGCCGCAGCTGACGGGCTACACCATCAGCGCGCTGGAAGCAGGCGTACTGTCCTTCGGGCTGAACTCCGCCGCTTACATTTCGGAAGCGCTGCGCGGCGGCATTTTATCCGTTGACCGCGGCCAGTGGGAAGCGTCGATGTCGCTGGGCGTACCGACGCACCGCTTTATTCTGGACGTTATCCTGCCGCAGGCGATTAAAAACGCCCTGCCCTCGCTCGTCAACGAAAGTATTATGCTTTTAAAGGATTCCAGCCTTGTTTCCGTTATCGGCGTGGCCGACACCCTGCGCTGGGCGGACTTGATTCAGGCAAAAACCTTCCGCGCGTTTGAGGCGTTTATCGTCGCCGCAGCCGTTTATTATGTGCTGGTAATGCTGCTCAACCTTCTGGGCGCTTACCTTGAAAGGAAGGTGCGCGTAAGTGATTAAGGTTGAACATTTAGCCAAAAGCTTTGGCAATTTACAGGTTTTAAAGGATATTTCGCTAACCATCAACAAGGGCGAAGTTGTGACGATTATCGGCCCCAGCGGCAGCGGCAAAAGCACCCTGCTGCGCTGCTTAAATTTACTGGAACGCCCCGACAGCGGCAAAATACTGTTTGACGGCACCGACATTTTAAGCGGCAAGGTTAAAATTGAAGACATTCGCAAAAATGCGTGCATGGTGTTCCAGCATTTTAATCTGTTTGCCAACATGACGGCGCTGCAAAACGTAGCTTACGCGCCGCGCGTGGTTAACGGTTTAAGCCGTGCCGAAGCTGAAGAAAAAGGCTTGAAGCTGCTTAAAACTGTTGGGCTCGGCGACAAGGCCGACCAATACCCCAGCCGCCTTTCGGGCGGACAAAAACAGCGCGTTGCCATTGCCCGTGCCATGGCGATGGAACCGGAAGTACTGCTTTTGGACGAACCGACATCGGCGCTGGACCCGGAAATGGTTAAAGAAGTGCTGGACGTTATCAAAGGGCTGGCCAACACCGGCATTACCATGATGCTTGTTACGCACGAGATGGGCTTTGCCCGCGACGTATCGGACGTTATTCACTTCATGGACGAAGGCTATCTGATCGAAAGCAACTCGCCGAAAGAATTTTTTGCCAACCCGCAGACTGACCGCGCGCGCAAATTCTTATCGACGATTTTATCGTGAGGCGCATGATGAAAATAATGATAATCAACCCGGACTGCGGCGTTACGGAAGAAGCTATGGCTCTGCGCTGCCGCATTTTGCAGCAGTACGTTGCGCAGGATACGGAACTTTATATGGCGTGCCCGCAAAACAGCGGCGTAGAAATTAACTCCGCGCTGGACGTAGCGCTGGCCGCACCGGAAATTGTAAATATCGCCGTGAACGCGCAGAACTCAGGTTTTGACGCTGTGGTGCTGTACTGCTTCAGCGACCCAGCTATCGACGCCTGCCGCGAAGCGCTGCGCATACCCGTTATCGGCGGGGCGCAGGCCGCTTGTTTATCGGCACTTAACGTGTGCCGCAGCTTTGGCGTAATGCTGGCGGACGAGCTGCGCCTGCCGGAGAAAAAACGCTTTTTGCGCACGCTTGGCGTTGACCCTTCGTGCATAACGCAAATTGCCGCTGCCGATATGCTTGGCGTTGACCCGTGGCAGAACCGCGAGCTTGCACTGGCGCGTCTGGCAGAGTGCGGACAGCAAATGATTGCCGAAGGCGCAGAAGCAATCGTGCTTGGCTGCCTGTCGTTTTTAGGACTGGCGCAACCGCTAGCAGAAATGCTGGGCGTGCCCGTCATCGACCCCGCCGTCGCCGCCGTATGCACTGCCGAAAGCACCGTCCGCCAGCAGCTTTTTACAAGCAAAATCAGCTACCCCCTCCTTTGCAATCTGGCAAAAGAACGGATAGTGGAATAAAAGTTAAAAATTAAAACAAAACCACCCCGCTGTATAAACAACGGGGTGGTTTTTATCAGGGGAAAGGTTCCATGAAAAATTTTGAAAGGATGGTTTGTTTTATCAGGCGTAAGCCTGTGTTTATTTTAGCTGATGTTTATTAGCCGCCCATAGGCATTGCCGGTGCAGCGCCTTCTTTAGCGGGTTTGTCGGCTACGATGGATTCGGTGGTCAGAATCATAGCGGCGATGCTGGCTGCGTTTTGCAGTGCGCTTCTGGTAACCTTGGTCGGGTCAACAATGCCTGCTTCAATCATGTCAACGTATTCTTCGGTAAGAACGTTAAAGTCAAAGCCATTAAGCAAAGAACAAAGCAGGAATACTATAACATTATTATTTTATGTTATATGAAAGCAAAGCCTACATATTAAATAATAGTACCATTGCCTTAAAAACTTTCCAAGAACATTGTTTTGCTATATAAATATTTTGCATATATAGCAAGCTGTTTTGTTTCATCGTCTAACATGACATGGCTCTCCTGCAGTACATCTAGCAATTCTACATTCTCTACAATAAGATTGAGGGATAATTCTTCCATCTCCCATATCTCTATATCCAAAAATTCTTTCAATTTCCTCATAGCCATTAGCAACTATATGGCAACAAGGACACTCTTTAGTTTCCATATCTTTATCCTCCACATAAGTATTTTATTACATCATGCCGGGCATGCCGCCGCCCATAGGCAGCCGCCCATAGGCATTGCCGGTGCAGCGCCTTCTTTAGCGGGTTTGTCGGCTACGATGGATTCGGTGGTCAGAATCATAGCGGCGATGCTGGCTGCGTTCTGCAGTGCGCTTCTGGTAACTTTGGTCGGGTCAACGATGCCTGCTTCAATCATGTCAACGTATTCTTCGGTAAGAGCGTTGAAGCCGAAGCCTTTGCGGCTGCGTTTTATGGTATCTACGATAACAGCACCTTCAAGGCCTGCGTTGTAAGCGATCTGGCGAACTGGTTCTTCGATAGCGCGTTTAACGATTTCCACGCCGGTTTTTTCGTCGCCGGTTGCTTTAATGCGGTTCAGTGCGGGCTGAACTTGCAGCAGTGCGGTGCCGCCGCCTGCAACAATGCCTTCGGCAACAGCTGCGCGGGTTGCGTTCAGTGCGTCTTCAATGCGCAGTTTTTTGTCTTTCAGTTCAACTTCGGTTGCAGCGCCGACTTTAATTACGGCTACACCGCCTGCCAGTTTAGCAAGGCGTTCCTGCAGTTTTTCTTTATCAAATTCGGAAGTGGTTTCCGGAATCTGAGCGCGGATTTGTGCAACGCGAGCTGCGATTTCTTCTTTGCTGCCGCCGCCGTCAACGATGGTGGTGAGTTCTTTGGTTACGCGAACCTGGCTTGCACTGCCGAGGTCTTCCAGGGATGCGCTGTCAAGTTTGCGGCCAACTTCTTCACTAATAACGGTTGCGCCGGTAAGGATTGCGATATCCTGCAGCATAGCTTTGCGGCGGTCGCCGAAGCCAGGTGCTTTAACGGCAACTGCTTTAAAGGTGCCGCGCAGTTTGTTTACAACAAGGGTTGCCAGTGCTTCACCTTCAACATCTTCAGCGATAATGAGGAGTTCACGGCCGCCTTGTACAACTTTTTCAAGCACAGGCATGATGTCCTGAATTACATTGATTTTGCGGTCGGTGATGAGTACCAGCGGATTGTTCAGCACTGCTTCCATTTTATCGGTATCGGTTACCATGTACGGGCTGATGTAGCCGCGGTCAAACTGCATGCCTTCAACGGTTTCAAGGCAGGTTTCCATGGTTTTGGATTCTTCAACGGTGATAACGCCGTCGTCACCAACTTTTTCCATAGCGTCGGCAATCAGGTTGCCGATTTCGTTATCGGCTGCGGAAATGGAAGCAACCTGAGCTTTAGCTTCTTTGGTTTCAACTTTTTTGCTGATATTTTTCAGTTCGTCAACCAGAACATTAACTGCGTTCTGGATGCCTTTTTTAAGAATCATCGGGTTAGCGCCGGCAGCTACGTTACGCAGGCCTTCGTGAACCATAGCCTGTGCCAGAACGGTAGCGGTAGTGGTGCCGTCGCCTGCTACGTCGTTGGTTTTGGTAGCAACTTCTTTAACAAGCTGAGCACCCATGTTTTCAAACGGGTCTTCCAGTTCAATATCGCGGGCAATGGTTACGCCGTCGTTGGTAATGGTCGGTGCGCCGAATTTTTTCTCCAGTACAACATTGCGGCCTTTAGGCCCAAGGGTTACTTTTACGGCATTAGCCAGTGCGTCAACACCGCGTTCAAGGCTGCGGCGAGCTTCTTCGTTAAATTTTATTTCTTTAGCCATTATAAATGCACTCCTTTAAATTTTATCAATTACAATACGGCAAGTACGTCGCGTTCAGACAAAATCAAATATTCTTTGCCGTCCAGTTTAAATTCGGTTCCGGAATATTTTGCAAAAACAACTTCTTCGCCAACTTTAACTTCCGGTGCAACGCGGGTGCCGTTATCCAGCACGCGGCCTGCGCCCACGGCGATAACTTTGCCGGTCTGCGGGCGTTCTTTAGATGCAGTGTCCGGCAGATAAATGCCGCTGGCAGTTTTTTCTTCTTTAGTAGTAATTTCTACAACAATGTGGTCTGCTAATGGTTTTAACATTTTTACATTCCCCTTTCGGTATAATTACAATCATTGATGAATTTTCTTTTTATTTGTTAGCACTCATTATGCTTGAGTGCTAACTACAATTATTATTATATTCATCTTTGGCAAAAAAGCAAGTACTTTTTTTGACAAATGCGTGAAAAATGCTTGTAAACATAAAAACCTTCCGTTTAAACCACAATTTGCTTAAACGGAAGGTGTAATTTGCGTTATTCTATTGCCATTTTCACATCAACAATGTATGTGCCTTTTGCTGCCAGTCGATAATATCGGCGCCGCTGCCCTGGGCAAAATCGGGCTTACCCCCGCCGCGACCGTTAAAAATGGCGTTGGCCTTTTGGCAGTATTCGCGGCAGTCGGCGTTTACGTTGGTGCTGTGCCCAAAAAGGTAGTTTACCCTGCCGTTTGCCTCGTAAAATACACCCACCAGCAGGTTATCCATGCCCGTTACCTTTTGCAGCAGCAACTTGGCGTCTACAGCATTACATTCTTCCGGCGTGATAATTACCAGACGGCTGCCATCCGCAAGCACGCGCGCCGTACTTAAAAACTGCGGCAGCTGCGCATCGTACAGCGCCATTGTTTTTTCTTTCACCCGCGCGTTAAGTACGGTAATTTCATTTTGCAAACGCGCCACAGCGTCCGGCACCTGCTCAATTTTAACGGAAAGCATCTGCCACGTTTTACGCACCACTGCATTTTTGCGCCGTACATCTTCCAAAGCCCAGCGCCCGCACAAAAAGCTGATGCGCTGTCCCTGTTTATGTTTTTCGGCGCTTGTAATATGGATAATGCCCACCGCGCCGGTGCGGCTGGGGTGCGTGCCGCAGCAGGTGCAGATATCGCCGTCCTGCACGCTCACAAGCCGCAGCGTGCCCGTCAGTTTGGTGTTCTTTTTGCGCATGGTGTACTTATCCAAATCGGTGTGCGGCACATAGCTTACGCTGATGGGCTTATCCAGCCAGATTTCACGGTTGGCAAAATCCTCCACCTGCGACAGCTCGTCCGCCGTCAGCTCTTTGTCAAGGTCGATGGTGACAAGCCTCTCGCTCATGTGAAAGCCGATGTTGTTTGCGCCAAACAGCTTCCACGCCGCGTAGGATAAAATGTGCTCGCCGCAGTGCTGCTGCATGTGGTCAAGGCGCACCACGCCGTCCACTTCGGCTTTAACGGTGCCGCCAACTTCCAGCGGCTTATCGCAGTAATGCACAATGCGCCCCGCTTCTTCCGCCACATGCGTTACGATAGCACCGCCCAGTTTGCCGCGGTCGCTTAACTGCCCGCCGCCTTCGGGGAAGAACACCGTGCGGTCAAGCTCGACGGTGTAACTTTTTCCGGCAGGCACGCACGCTGTTACCACAGCGTCGCAAACCCATAAATAAGCGTCGTTTTCAAATAATCTCTCTGTCATTTTAAACCCCTCACTTGTAAAACAATCTATGCTTATATTATAATTACTCTTGTAAAAATATTAAAGGAGAAATTTTGATGTATAAATATATTTTGTTCGATTTGGACGGCACGCTCACCGATTCCGCCGAGGGCATCACCAAATGCGTACAGTACGCGCTTAAGGCACTTGGCGTGGACGAGCCCGATTTAAACAACCTGCGCCCCTTCATCGGCCCGCCGCTGGTTGAATGTTTTATGAAGCTGTACGGCTTTACGGAGGAGCAGGCCAAATTCGGCACTGCCAAATACCGCGAGCGTTACAAGGACACCGGCATTTACGAAAATAAGGTTTACCCCGGCGTGCCGGAAATGCTGGCACAGCTGAAGGCAAGCGGCCTGCACCTTGCACTTGCCACCAGCAAGCCCCTTGTTTTTGCGCAGCGCGTAACCGATTATTTTGACTTATCGCAGTATTTTGACTACATCTGCGGGCTGGACTTAACCGGCAGCCATCTTCCCGCCAAGGCGGATGTAATTGCCGACACCATACAAAAGCTTGGCGTTACCGATAAAAGCGAAGTGCTGATGGTTGGCGACCGCAGCCAGGACGTTATTGGCGCGTTAAAATGCGGCATTGCCTGCGCCGGCGTGCTGTACGGCTACGGTGGACGCACGGAACTGACCGGCGCCGGCTGCACTATTTTTGTTGACACACCGCAGGACATTGTAAAACTTATATGCGGTAAATAAAATTAAAAGCCTGCCCCTTAATTGGGACAGGCTTTTTTGTTTGGTTTTATTTAATCAGGCTCATGCCAATTTCAAGCGCTTTGCGGTTTTTGTCCTCGGTGCCTTTCGGTACGCGGTTCAAAACTGCTTTTTCAAGGCTTTCGGCACTTACAACGCCGGTTAATTTAACCAGCGCGCCCAGTGCGATGATGTTGGCAAACAAAATTTTGCCAAGACCTTCACGTGCGCTATGGGTAATCGGCAGTTCGTAAACTTTGCCGCCGAAATCGGGCACCTTGCTTACAAACAGGCTGTCGGTAATCAGCACGCTGTCTTTGTCAAGGTCGTGCGAATATTTATCGCAGGCGTCCTGGCTCATGGCAAGCAGCACACCCGGTTTGGTTACTTTCGGGAAATGGATTGCTTCGTCAGAGATGATAACCTCCGATTTGGAAGCGCCGCCGCGTGCTTCAGGCCCGTAGGACTGGGACTGGATAGCAAGCTTGCCGTCCAGAAGTGCAGCTTCGGCTAAAATAATACCGGCAAGAATGAGGCCCTGGCCGCCGGTACCGGATAAACGAAATTCCTGTCTCATATTATTTACCTCCCTGCGCCATGGCAATCAATTCGTCATAAGCTTCAGTATATTCTTTGCGGCCTTCAACTTCATACAGCACGCCGATAGGGAATTTGCCCTCTTTCTTTTCTTCCGGCAGTTTGTCCCATGCTGCAATTGGCACTGCATGGTCGCGCTGCCACATCATCATTTCGGCAGGGCCGCCCATTTTGTTCTGGCGTCCGAAGGAAATCGGGCACGCGGATACAGCTTCAATCAGGCTGAAGCCTTTGTGCTGGATACCTTTAACGATAAGGTCGCTGAGCATCTGCGCGTGGAAGGTGGTTGCACGGGCAACGAAGGTTGCGCCTGCTGCCCTTGCAAGTTCGGTCAGGTTAAAGTCAGGCTCAATCATGCCGTAAGGCGCGGTGGTTGCCTTGCTGCCGGTCGGGGTCATCGGGGAATACTGGCCGCCGGTCATGCCGTAAATGCTGTTGTTGTAAACTACAACGGTCAGGTCAATGTTGCGGCGGCAGGCGTGAATGAAATGGTTGCCGCCGATAGCGGTAGCGTCGCCGTCGCCGGTAAGAACGATAACATTCAGCTTCGGGTCAGCCAGCTTAACACCCGTTGCAAACGGGATAGCGCGGCCGTGAGCGGAATGCACGGTATTAAAATCAAGATAGCCGGAAGCGCGGCTGGAGCAGCCGATGCCGGAAATTACGGCAACGTCGTCTTTCGGTAAATCCAGCTTGGCGATGGCTTTAACCACGCAGCCGCTTACAACGCCATTGCCGCAGCCGGGGCACCAGATATGCGGCAAACGGCCCGGACGGAAATATTTATTGATCATTTCTTCCATATTCATAAATAGTTTCTCCTTTCCTTACAGGGCCGCCATAGCTTTTTTTACTTCTTCCAAAAGCTGGGCCGGAGTTGCAGGTTCGTTATCATATTTTGCGTACAGGCTTACGGGCACTTTGCCGTTAACCGCACGTTCAACTTCGTGTACATACTGGCCGCAGTTCAGCTCGTGTACCAAAATGCCTTTTACTTTGCCTGCCAGCTCTTTCATCTGTGCTTCGGCAAACGGCCAGATGGTTACGGGGCGTACAAGGCCTACTTTCAGGCCTTCCTTGCGTGCCATATCGACGGTTTCATAAGCGGTACGTGCGCCGCCGCCAAAGGCAACAACGGCAAATTCCGCATCTTCCATGCGATAATTTTCAACTTGTACGATGTCGTCAAGATTGTTTTCGATTTTAGCACGCTGGCGGTTAGCTGCTGCAAGAGTAGCTGCCGGAGTGCCTTTCGGGAAGCCGGTTTCGTCGTGAACGAGGCCGGTTACATGCCAGCGGTAGCCGCTGCCGAATGCCGGCATAGCGGGAACAAGGCTTTCGTCCGTCGCATAAGCCTTGAAGTCTTCCGGTTTGCAGTCCGGCTGTTTGCGTTCTGCCTGCGGGAACTCGCTGTAATCGTCAGGCAGTTCAATTTTTTCGCGCATATGGCCGATAACTTCGTCCATCAAAAGGATTACCGGCACGCGGTATTTTTCGCTCAGCGCATAAGCACGCAGAGTCAGTTCAAAGCATTCGGGAACGCTGGCCGGAGTCAGGGCAATCAGCCAGTGGTCGCCGTGGGTACCCCAACGTGCCTGCATTAAATCGCCCTGGGAAGGGCTGGTAGGCTGGCCGGTGGACGGGCCAACACGCTGTACGTTAACAATTACCAGAGGAATTTCGGCAGCGCAGGCATAACCGATGAGTTCCTGTTTTAAGGAAAAGCCCGGGCCGCTGGTTGCCGTCATAACCTTTTTGCCGGTTAAGGAAGCGCCGATAACAGCGCCCATGGAGGCAATTTCGTCCTCCATCTGAATGAATTTACCGCCAACCTGGGGCAGCTTTTCAGCAAGGGATTCCGCCACTTCCGTGGAAGGAGTAATGGGGTAACCCGCAAAGAATTTAACACCGGCTGCGATTGCGCCTTCAACAACAGCCTGGTTGCCTTGCAATAATAAAACTCTGGACATTACTTCTCATCTCCTTCTTTATGTACAAAAATGGCATAATCCGGGCAGCGAAGCTCACACTGGCCGCACTGAATGCAGTTTTCGGGCGCAACGGCTTCAATTTTTTCAAGTTCGTTTACCGCTAAAACCTTTTTAGGGCAAAACGCCGCGCAAATGCCGCAGCCTTTGCAGCGGTTGGTATAAATTTTTAAGCTCATTATTAAACCTCCTTTAGCCTGCCTCTTTTGAAAAATATTTTGTTGCTTTTTGAGCACACTACTTCTATTATCATTATAAATGATACAGTTTATTAGTCAAATTTATTTTTTGAATAAGCTGTAAAAATTTTTTGAATAGCGTATAAAATTGCAAGCCCCCGCAAAAAATGATATAATAATAAAAGTATATAAATATTTTTGAACGACTAATTTATGTTACGGAGGCTGCCATGACCGTCATCGACGCCACCCTGCCGAAAAAAGACCGCATACTGATTGCAGCGGAAGACGTGTTCTCGCGCCGCGGCTACACCAAAGCCACGCTTGACGAAATCATCGCCCTGGCCGATACCGGCAAAGGCACGCTGTATAAATACTTCGGCAATAAAGACAACCTGTTTTATACCTTAATAGAAGAAAAGCACAACAAGCTGATGGAAGACCTGCAGGCCATAACGGCGGAAGCAGACGGTATCCGCAGCAAATTGCAGGCTTACCTTAACTGCATGCTTGCTTTTCTGCGCAGCAACAAAGGCCTGTGGCTGATTGTGTGGTACGAACTGAACGCCGCTCATCAGGGCATCCACCCCGATTTTGACGAAAACGGCGATTGGGTTTTAACCTCGCTGTACGGCGAAGAAATTGCCAAAGAAGATGAAGCGCGCCTTTTGCGTTACTACAAAATTCTGTGGGAAGAAATTTCCGTGCTGGCCAAAATTTTGCAGGACGGACAGGATAACGGCTATTTAAAATATACCAACTGCCCGGAAATTAAAACCGTCGCCACTCCGGAGCATAAGCTGACATCCGAAGCAATTTTCGGTGCTTACCATTTGTTTGCAGGCATCGCCAACGGCGTGTTCCACGTTATCGACAACGACATGGACAACGGCGAACTGACAGCCATCATCGTCGATTACTTCTTAAACGGCCACGCGGCACAAAAAGTATGATATAAAAACACAAATACCCCGCATTAAGCGGGGTATTTTTTATTGTCCGTATTTCAAATGACGTTCGGCGTATTCGTGGATGATGTAGTTGGTAAGAGCGTCGCAGTAACGGTCCTGCTGAGGCTCGTCCATTTTGTCTTCAAAGGCAAAGCCGTCGTTGTAGTAGTATGCCTTGCCGCCAAAATATCCCAACGCATACGGCAAATCCACATAGCGCAAAAAGTCGCGCCCCATAAATTCGTCCGGCTTATCAATGCCTGCCAGTGCCAGCAGCGTCGGCGCCAAATCAATCTGCGAGGCAAACTGTTCTTCATCCAGCAGTGCAAACGGCGCTAAATTTTTGCCGACAAAAATCAGCGGTATCGGCGCAATGCTGCGGCGTGAGCGTTCATCCGTAACCAGTTCCATATATTCACCGCCGGAATGCGGGTTATGGTCGCTGGTAATGACAAACAGTGTCCGTTCATCCATCAGCCCGCGGCGTTCCGCTTCCTTAAAGAAGTTTTCAATCGTTAAATTTACCCAGTACATGCCACGCACAGTTACGTATTTGTTATCGCGCACGCTCTCCGGCATATCGGCGTATGCCGTACCGTAGTAAGGATATGGCTGGTGCATGTCCAGCGTTTTTACAACCAGCAGCATTTTATCGTTTTTACCTTTTTCCAAAAGGTTCAGCGCTTCTTCATACAGCACGTCGTTGTGGTAACCCCAGCCGCTTGCGCCGGTGTAGCCTGCGTCCTCAAGGTATTCCTTGGCGTAGTATTCGCTCATACCAAACTGTGTGGGGTATTCGTGCAGTTCGTTGTTGTAGTAGTGGCTGCTGGCGTTCATAAATATGCCGCGCCACCCTGCCTGCTGCACGCTGCGGAAGATGGAAGGCTGCCCGTCACCCGGCAAATCGGCGTCATAAATCAAATGCGAACGGAAGGTTGCGTTAAGCCCCTGCGTCGTCGGCACGGCCGATGAATAATAATGGTCAAGGTGCGGATTGTTTTCCAAAAGTTTATCAAGGTACGGCGTGGCTTCCGCCGGAATGTTTTCATTATAATAATGCATGTAGTCGCGGTGCACGGATTCCAGCACCAGCATCACGATTCTGTCGTAATGTACTTTCAGCTGCGGCTGCTGCTCATCGGGGCGCAGAATGCCAAGCTCCTGCAAAACCTGCTCGTCCTTTACCGTCAGCGGGCGCTGCTCAATATGGCTGCGGCTGACGATTTTATCGGTATCGAACATCATCTTACCCAAAAAGTTGACGTTCACCGGCGTCAACAGCATATCACGGTAGCTTTCGCGCGTTTTTTCGCTTTCAACCTCCGTCCACATGCCCATGTATTCCTTCATCACGTAGGCGTTAAGGTGCCCCATAAGCATATAGCCAAGATTTAAAATCAGCGAGAAAGCCGCCACGCACAGCAGCGACCACACAAAGTTCGGTTTCTTTTTGGTAGGCTTGTTGACGCGGAACAGCAACACCAAAGCAACCAGCCCTGCGCCAATCAGCGCCAGCTTGAACGCACCAAGGCTTGTCAGAACGCCCTCAACGGCGTAAATGTTTAAATTGGCAAACAGCACGCTCTGCACGTGCATGCTGGTCTGCCAAAAATAAAAGGCGTCAAAAATCATTATCACAGCCGATAAAAAATAAACGGCAAAATACACCGTTTTCATCGTCCGCCCCACCCATTTGTGGTAGCACATAGCCGTTACCAGCACCACCAAAATGTTGTTGTTCAGCCCGGCCAGTATCGCCAGCGCAGTTACCACGCCGCCATCCAGCCTCAGCTGATTAACCATAAAGCCGGTTACGCCAAGGTACAAAACGCCCGACACCACAACAGGGAAGTAGCGCTTCACCCTGTCGCGGATACGCGTGCGGCGCAGATATAACAGCCCTGCCACGCCCAAAAGCAGCAAATCGCGCAAAAAGCTGCTGACAGCCGTGTACCAGAACTCCATTTCCGGGAAGGGCACTATGCTTCTGTAAAACTGCCACGATAAAAAATATTCCGCGGCAAAGGCGATGACCGCAAAGGCCAGCAGCCAGTAACGTTTTCTCATCTTCGCCCCGCCTTACGCCAAAAAGTTTACCGGCTCTGCCTGCATTTCAATCAACAGCGGCGTTGCCGTCACCACGTCGCCGTCCAGCTCTGCCGGGAAGCCGTCCACATTACACTCAATCGTAATGGTATGCGCCTTTTTAACAATAACGCCCGGCTCGCCTTCCAGCGATTCCATCAAAATCATGGCAGCGTATTTCAAAAAGTCGGCACGCTTGCTGCCCGTAAACAGCGCCACGTCAAAATAATCGTTGGTAATGGCCGCACCCTTAAACAGGCTGTAACGCCCAGCATAATAGCGGCTTTTGCCGATAATTACCGTCGATGCCTCGTACCATTCGGGGTCGCCGTCAAATTTAACGCGGAACTTATAACGCCAGTTGCTTAATAAAAGCTCCTTGCGGACCAGCTCTCCGCTTTGCACAACGTAAGCAAAGGACGACAAAAAGCGTTTTTCAAGGCTCGACACGCTGTCAACAACCTTGGAATCAAAACCGATGCCCGTCACCGTCAAAAACGGATGCCCGTTAGCCTTGCCGATGCGCACCGGTTTAACCCTGCCCCTGCGCACACGCTGCACCCAGCGCTGCGGGTCGGCAGGCAGGTCAAACTCCTTGGCAACAAGGTTTACCGTGCCGCCGGGGAATACGCTGATATAAGGCGTATAACCGTTGCGGTTCAGCTCGGCAATCATCGCGCGCAGCGTACCGTCGCCGCCGGCCACAATCACCCAGTCGTACTTTTCTTCTTTTATTTTATCCGCCCAGGCGGAAAGCTTTTTAAACTCTCGCAGTTCCGTCAGTTCCACGCGGTTAGGCCCGATAATAGCCGTCAGGCGGCGTTTTAAATCAAGCACGCGCGAAAGCATACTGACGAAAATCTGCTTGCCGGAATTAGGATTATAAATGATAACAACTTTTTTAAAATTTTTAATTTCAATGCCGTTGGTTTCCATTTTATCCTCACCTTAAAAAATCCATTTTTTGCGTGCCAGGTAGTTCCACACAACGACGATGCACGTCGCCGCAATTTTGGATACCAGCCCCGGCATGCCGAACATGCCAACAAAAATATACATCAAAAGCAGGTTAAACAAAAGCCCCATGCCGCTGACGAGGAACACCAGACTTAGTTCCTTTGCTTTGCCATAGCGCACCCCGCTTGTAAAAACAAGGATGTTGCACATAAAGTAGTGGTACAGCGTCGATAAAAAATACGCCAGCGCCGTTGACGCCAGATAGTTAATACCCGCCGCTTCGCTGAATGCGTAAAAAAACGCCCATTCAATCAGCGCCGCGCTGCCGCCCACAAACAAATATAAAATTATTTTAACAAACTCGTTGTCGGTATAATCAAAACCAAACAAAACCTTTTTGCCCATTTAACAATCTCCCTGACGTATTATTATAGCATTTTTTATATTTTTGTTAAAGGTGTAATGAAAAAAATAAAACCACCGGCATAAAGCCGATGGTTTTATAAATTACTGACTTTTATTTTACAATTACAACCGGTACTTTGGCATAGTGCACAATGTGGTTGCTGACGCTGCCCAGAAGCAGCTCTTTAATGCCGGACAAGCCGCGCGAGCCCATTACAATGGTATCGGCGCCGGATTTTTCGGCAGCAGCCAGAATCATTTCGGGCGGATAACCAACCTCGTATTTAAATTCTGCCTTAATGGCGGGGCCAAGGCGGTCTTTTGCCTGCGCCAGAATCTTATCGCCCAGGTCATCAAGGCCTGATACTTCACTGGCCAGCAACGGATCATCCATGTCGTACATCGCTAAAAGCGCGCCGCTGTCGCTGGGTTTAAGTGCCGAGTAAACAAACAAAGTGCTGTTCATTCCTTTAGCAAGTTCTGCCGCATAATCCAAAGCTTTCCATGCGTGCTCACTGCCGTCAATTGCAACAAAAATCTTTTTCATAACAAACGCCTCCTTTGTTAGCGAAGCCTTTAATCCCCAAACCGAAGGTTATCGGTTTTCACTTATAATGTACCACTATTTCACATATTTGTCAAAAAAATGTGTATACTAAAAAAGATTTTTAAGAGCCGTTGCTCCCACGTTGACCCCACTTGACCCTATAATTCTGACTCAAGCAAAAATAAAAAAGACGTGGAACCCTGTCCACGCCTTGTTTTTTAATTGGAGCCACAAACAGGACTCGAACCTGCGACCCTCTCATTACGAATGAGATGCTCTACCAACTGAGCTATTGTGGCTTAACGGCAATATTATAATACAAAAGCAGCCTGTTTGGCAAGTGCCAAATTATTTTTATTTGGCAGCTTTTTCAGCTTCTGCCACTTTTTTGGGTTTGCGGCCGCGGCGTTTCGGTTCGCCTGCATAGCCGTTCTTTTTAACAACTTTGATAAGTTCGGTAATAAAATGCAGTTCCTGAGCGGTGCAGTCCTGCAGTAAATCCGCCAGTTCGTTCTGGAAGATTTTTTCGCTGCGTTTAATGTTATCGCACAACAATTCGTCCACAGATACATCAAGCACATTGGCCAGGTGGATGATGGTCGGCAGGCCCAGTTTGGTGTTGCCGGTTTCAATGTTGCTGATATGAGGGGTGGAAAGGCCTATCAGATTGGCAATATAGCCCTGGGTTACGCCTTTACGTGCACGTGCAGCTTTAATTCTTACACCAATCGCTTTGTAGTTAATATCCATATTCCCAACTCCTTTTTAATTATTCCGACACGTACCTGCTGCTTTTAGGATAAACATGTGGTTTAAATTTTGGCAAAACTCCAATTTTTAAAGTTTAATATATTATACCCTAATATTTGCCTTTCGGCAATGCTTAAACCAACAATTTTATAAAAAATTTGTTATAAAAATTATTTTAAGCCATCAGCGGCACCGTTAAGCTGCCCATCGGCATTAAAATATAGCTTGGTTCGGGGCCGGTAAGCTTTTTGGCAAGCTCCAATGCTTCTTCCACGCTTGTGGCGGATTCCAGCAGCAAATTATGCGCCAGTTCCTTATCCAGCGCGCTGACGATAATAAAGTGCGCCTTTTTGGTAAGCCTTGTTACGGCGTAGGCCTTGTTCGGGCCGATGGCGAAATTCTTTTCAATTTCCTCTTTAATCGCGTCGGCGCTGCCAAGGCGCTTGCAGGTTTCTTCCAACAAGGCACTGCCGCTGCCTTCCACACATTCGCCGATAATAATTACCACGCCGCCCTGACGCACAGCACACACAGCGTTATCCATCGTTTTCTGCATCTGGTACACGTTAATGTCTTTGGGGTAGCCGCCGCAGCTGGCAATTACAATATCCGCCTTACGCGGGATGGGCACACCGTAGGCCTTGTCGGCAAATTTGCAGGCTTCAAGATGCGCTTTTTCGTAGTCGCCCGCAAAGATTTTTAAAAACTGATGCTCTGCGTTGAGCACGGCGTTGAACAAAAACAGCGAGCGTCCTTTGGCAAACAACGCCACGCCTTCCATCTGGTCGTCGTAAATGGGGTTGCCCGCCAGCTTGCCAAGCATGGCGTTTTCATCCAGCATCAGGCTGTGGTTGCGCGTTGCGGTTTCCAGCGAGGATACGCCCGGCAAAATAGCTTTGCGCCCGCCGCCGTAGCCCGCAAAATAGTGGTGCACTACCGTGCCCGTCATAATAATATGGTCGGCATCGCAGATAAGTTTATTAATCCACACGGGTGTGCCGCGGCTTGTTGTGCCAAAATAGGCAAAATCCTCCGGCTTGCGCGCGTCGCTGTTGTACATTTTAAGGCGGCCTGCAACTTCTGCGCCCACCTGCTCCGTCATTTCCTCCTGCGTCATCAGGCGGTGCGTACCGCAGGCAAACACAATGCTCATGTCTTCATCACGCACACCCAGCTTGTTCAGCTCGTTTACCAAAACGGGCATAAACACTTCGCTGCCTGCCACGCGCGTGGGGTCGTTACAGATGAACACAACTTTCTGCCCCGGTTTAACCAGCTTATCAAGCGGCTCGGCGCCAATGGGATGATAAATTGCGTCCAAAGTGGCGGCGGCAACGTCTTTCAGCACCGGCAGCTGCGCAACTTCGATTTCCTTCAGCACGGCTTCTTCCGGCAGGCTGAAGGTTTTTGTGCCATGCCCGTAGGCGTAGGTGTATGTTTTCATAACGGCAGACCCCCTTTATTTTTTCGGCAGTGAAAGCAGCACCACTGTAAAAATAATGCACGCCATGCCGGTTAAATCTATTAAGGTAAGCGGCGTTTTAAGCCACAGCACCACGGCAATGATGGACGCCAGCGGTTCAGCACAGCTGATAAGGCTTGCTTTGGTGGAGCCTACAACTTTAAGCCCGACCAGAAACAGCGAATAGCTTAACACCGTTGCGCCGATGACGAGATACACAAACGCGATAAGCGCGCCCATATCCCAATGACCGGTCGGTGCAAACGGGTTGACAAAAATGCACAGCAGCGTGCCCGATAACAGCTGCCCCCAGCCAACGACGAGCGTAGTGCTGAACTTTGACAACAGGCGCATGGGCTGCACCGTGTAAAATGCCAGTGAGATGGCGGAGATAATGCCAATCACCAGCGCCAGCGGCGAAAGCACGACATTGTTGATATCGCCATGCGTGGAGATTAAAAACACGCCCACCAGCGCAAAAACGATACCTAAAAGCTCGCGCCCTTCCGGCATGCTGCGGTTTTTAAAACTCATCCACAGCATTACAAACACCGGCGATGTGTATTGCAAAACTGTCGCCGTCGCCGCATTGCACAGCGAAATTGTATAGTAAAAGCCAAACTGCGCGCCGAGCAAGCCTAAAAAGCTGAACGCCAGCTGGTCTTTGGCATCGCGCTTATCCGCAAAAATGCGGAAGATGTTTTCACCGCGCAGCAACAGATAGCCTAAAAATATCAGCCCGGCCAGAACCTGCCGCACCGCTATCAGCCACGGGGCTGTTACCGCGTGAAACTGGTACAGGTACTGCCCGCACACGCCGCCAAGCCCCCATGCTGCCGCCGACAGCAAAATTAAAATAACACCGCTTTTAAACGACAAAATTAAAACTCCTTAAACTTTCTACTTACATTATATAACAAATTTTGCTCAATAGCAAAAACTGCACTGCAAAAGTTACGCAAAATAACTTAAACAGTGCAGTTTGTTACGTTTTTAATATTTACGGCTTACAAAAGATACATCCAGGTGAGCAGCAGGAAGGTTGGGATTAAGATGCAACCCGACCAGAGCAGATAGCCGAAGAAGCTGGGCATTTTCAAGCCGCGCTCCTGCACGATGGAAAGCACCATAAAGTTAGGCGCGTTGCCGATGTAGCTGTTGGCGCCCATGAATACCGCGCCCATGGAAATCGCCATCAAAGTTTTGGCGCCTTCGGTCATCAGCACCTGAGCTTCGCCGCCTGCCAGGTTAAAGAAAGCAAGGTAGGTCGGCGCGTTATCGAGGAAGCTGGAAAGCGCGCCCGTCATCCAGAAATACATGGCGTTGTTCGGCGTGCCGTCCGGGTTGGTAACCAGCGCAACCACCGGCGCAAAAGCACCGTCAAGGCCTGCGCGCAGCATTTCAAGCACCGGCACGATGGTAACGAAAATACCAAAGAACAGCTTGGCAACTTCCAGAATCGGGTCCCAGCCGAACTGGTTGGCTTCGCGTACTTCCTTGCTGGTCAGCTTAAGCGAAAGGCCCGCAGCAATAAGGAAGATAACGTCGCGCAAAAGCCCTTCGGCGCTTAAATGCACGCCCAGCACGCTTACGCTGACGCCTGTATGCCAGATGCCTGCCATAAGAACTGCGCCGACGATGATTGCCAGCAGGATAAAGTTAATTTTGCCGTCGATATGGAAGGGAACTTTGGGGTAGTGTTTTTCTTTTTCAAGGAACTCTGCCTTTTCTTTATTAAAGAGAATGGTATCGGTGATGAAATAAATGGCAAGCAAAAGTCCGACAGCCGTCAGCATCGGCAGCAGCACGTGTTCGGTCGTCCAGAAGAAATGCACGCCGCGCAAAAAGCCGAGGAACAGCGGCGGGTCGCCCAAAGGCGTAAGACTGCCTGCAATGTTGGCAACGATGAAGATGAAGAACACAAAGGTGTGCATATCGTAACGCCTGTGCTCATTGGCAGCAATCAGCGGGCGGATTAAGAGCATCGCCGCACCGGTAGTGCCCATTAAGTTAGCGCAAACCGCACCCAGCGCAAGGAACGCCGTGTTAACCGCCGGACGCCCGATAAAACTGGAGCTGATGTGGATGCCGCCTGCAACCGTGTACAGCGAACCGACGAAGATGATGAACGGAATGTAATCGGCAATCAGCGCATGCGCGATAGAATGAAGCGCAGTACCGCCGCCGTGTACGAAAAACATCGGCACCGCGCAGGCCAGCGCCCAGAATACGGCAACCTTGCCGAAATGATGGTGCCAGAAATTCGGCACTGCCAGCGGGCAGATTGCTATGCAAAGCAGCACGCCGATAAAAGGTATTGCCCAGGCAAACGACAGCTCGCCGCCGTTTAAGCCGGCTGCATAAGCAGGCTGGGGCAGCATTGCCGCGCCAAAGGCAGCCAGCGCCGCCAGATTATGTTTCAACATATATACCACTCCCCACAAATTTACTATGCTAATTAAATGATACTTTTATATAATTAGACAAAATTTTATAAAATCCTGCCCATCGGGCGTGTATACAAGCCGCTATTTAAGGCTGATTTGCCTGAAACTGCACCTGTCCATATCAAGCATGTGCTCCGCAATCGCTTTGGCACGTTCAAGCTCGGCCGTAAAGCAAACATCGGCGTGGCCGGTGCCGCGCAGTTTTAATAAACCGGCGCGCTCCAGGTACAAACGGCTTTGCAGCGCCGTCGCTTCGGCCGGGTCCAGCACGGTAACGCCTTCGCCAAACTCCGCCTCAATCGCCGGGCGGATGAACGGAAAATGCGTGCAGGACAAAAGTACGACATCGACGCCGGCAGCCTTCAGCGGCGCAGCGTATTCAGCGATTGCTTTGGCAACAGGCTCGCCTTCAAACACGCCGGATTCAACCAGCGGCACAAAAGCCGGGCAGCCCTGCGCAAAAACTTCGGCATCAGCGTCAAGCACGTTAACAGCGGCTTTGTGCGCGCCGCTTGCGACGGTAAAAGGCGTGGCCATAACGCCGATTTTTTTGTTTTTTGTCGTGCCAAGCGCCAGCTCCGCGCCTTTGCTCATGCCCACAACGTCAAAGGCATAACCGTTTTTAATGCTTTCCGTGCCCAAAACGGTAATCGTATTGCAGGCAATAACCAAGAGTTTAATACCGGCATTATTAAGATAATCCGTCATCTCGCGCACAAACGCGCGTATTTCAGCTTCCGTGCGCTGCCCGTAAGGCGTGCGCGCCGTATCGCCAATATATAAAAAATCCTCGTGCGGCAGCATTTTTTGCAGCACTTTTAAAACGCTTAAGCCGCCTACGCCGGAATCAATAACGCCGACCGGCAAATTTTTATCCACAGTATCTCCCCCAAAACGAATAAAAGTATAGTTTTATTATAGCCCTTTTGCTTATATTTTTATACAAAAATTTTACATACAAGCCATATTTTATAACCGCCGCCTATTTTTGTAATGTTTTTAACAGTTTTGCGTTGACATGCCCATGCTTTTCCTGCATAATAAAAAAACTGCGATTCTCTCCGGCAGAAGGGAGGGATAATATGATAGATACAATTTCCACCTTTATCGTATCTGTCACGGCAGGCATAGTATCGTACTATATCTGCAAGTGGCTGGACAGATACTTGTAAACGCAGCCAACCCAAAATAAAAAACCGGGAGTTGCAGCTCCCGGTTTTTTACATGCTATGACAGATACAATAGCATTTCCACCTTTTGTGCTTATATTATAGCACGGGGTAACATTAAAAGCAAATAGTTATATTTTTTAATCAGCAATAAACAAAGTATCATTTTCTACCGCACAAAAACTCCCCGCCGTATGCTATAATAAACCCAGCAAATTAATTTACGCAGAAACGAGGCGCAGACATGCCTGCCGCAAGCACCAAAAAATACGAGCTGCTTTTAATAACCGTTATCGCCGCACGCGCGACGAGTTTTATTTTCAGCAAAATGATATTGGAAAGCCTTACGCCGTTCAATCTTCTGGCGGTGCGCTTCATCATTGCCTTTATTTTGCTGGCGCTGATTTTCAACAAAACCATGCTCAGCCTTACCCGCCGCGACTGGTTGGCAGGGCTTGCCATCGGCACGGCGTTTTTCATCACCATGGCGTGCGAGATGATTGCCTTAACGCAGACAGCATCGTCACTGGTATCGCTTTTGGAAAACTGCGCCATTATTTTTGTGCCGCTGTTTGAACTTTTGCTGTTTAAAAAATTCCCTGCTAAAATTACCGTCATCAGCACGGGACTTGCCATGCTGGGCGTTGTGCTTTTAGCATTAAGCCAGGGCGGGCTAAGCGGCGGCTTCACATGGGGGCTTTTGGCAGGTATGTGCTATGCTTGCGCCATCATCATTACGCAGCGGCTGTCGCAAAACAGCAGCAAAACGCTCGGCATCGGCATTGTGCAAATCGGCACTATGGGCGTGCTTTCGCTGCTTTCCGTGCTCGCGCTGGAACAGCCGCAGCTGCCGCAAACCGGCGCGCAGTGGTTAATGCTGGCGCTGTTAATCATCGTCTGCACCGGCTTTGGCTTTACCCTGCAGCCCATGGCGCAAAGCCACGTCACCGCCGCCCGCGCGGGATTATTCTGCGCCGTCAGCCCTGCCATAGCGACGCTTTTGGGCGTAACCGTGCTTGATGAACCTTTCGGCGCGCTGGATGTGTTGGGCCTCTTTTTGATACTCGCCAGCATCGCGTTGCCATATATTAAAAAGTGAGGTTATAATGCACATCACCAAAATTACCCACAACAAAAAAACATACTTACCGCTGCTGCTTCTGGCAGATGAAGAAGAAGCAATGCTTGCCCGCTATTTGGAGCGTGGAGCCATGTATGTGCTGGATGACGGCGGCGTAAAGGCAGAATGTGTCGTTACCGACGAAGGCAGCGGTATTTTGGAAATTAAAAATCTTGCCGTTGAACCTGCTTATCAAAAACATGGCTACGGCAAAGCACTGATAGATTTTATCGCCGCAAGGTACAAAACTACACACCGTATTTTGCAGGTTGGCACAGGCGATAGCCCGTCCACCGTACCGTTTTACGAAAAATGCGGCTTTACCCGCTCACACATTGTCAAAAACTTTTTTACCGATAATTACAGCCGACCCATTTACGACGGCGGCGTGCTGCTGAAGGATATGGTTTATTTAAGAAGGGAAATTTAATGAACAAACAGCAAATTTACGATTTTTTAAAGGCACAGGGCATTAAATACGAAGCCGTTGAGCACAAAGCCGTGTTCAACATGGCAGAGATGGCGGAAGTAACGCTGCCCTACCCTGAGGCGGACGCCAAAAATTTATTTGTACGCGACGACAAAAAGCGCAATTACTACCTCATCACCGTCAGGGGCACCAAGCGCGTGGATTTAAACGAGTTCCGCCAAAAATACGGTACGCGCCGTTTAAGCTTTGCCAGCGATGCTGATTTACTGGCGTACCTTGGTTTAACGCCCGGCTCCGTCACGCCGCTGGGGCTGCTAAACGACGCGGAATGTAAAGTACAGTTCTGCATCGACGAAGAATTTTTACAGCCGGACGCGCTGATTGGCGTACACCCCAACGACAACACGGCAAGCATCTTCCTTAAAGCGGCGGACTTGTTAAACATCATCGCCGCACACGGCAACAAAATACAACCGGTACAAATTTAAGCATATAAAAAGCGCTGCCCGTTATGAGCAGCGCTGATTTTTTAGTCGTCCAAATATTTTAGTGCTTCTTTTGCAGAATTAAAAGAGCCGGTAAGATTACGTCCTTCAACAGCATCATCCATAGCCTGTAATGTTTCACTATTAACTTTGTACATCATACCCCATTCGCACATTGCTTCCATTATCGGCAACAGCGAGCGGCCTTTTTCCGAAAGGCGGTATTCAACCTTTGGCGGAATCTGCGGATATTCCCTGCGGATAATAAGACCGTCACGCTCCATTTCTTTAAGCTGTGTACTTAAGGTTTTAAATGTTATCGTACCAATTTTGCGGTGTAATTCATTAAAACGTATACAGTCATATTCTACAAGCCAGTATAAAATAACCAACCGCCATTTGCCGCCAAGCATTGAAAGCGTATAGCCAAAAGGCGTATCCTGTAAGGATTTAATTCCATTTTCATAAGGAGCCATGCTCATAATATCACTTTCCTTAAAGATAGTATTTGTCTAAAAAGTGCGTACTTACTTTATTTTCAGCTTAATTATATAATGTAAACAACCAAAGTGCAATAAAGGAGTGTAGCAACTATGATGAAAAAATGCAAATTAACGGTTTTAAAAACCACCCTGCAAGAAGATTTAGCAAAAGAATACGGTATCCCAGGGCTTGGTACATGCCCGTTAATGAAAGAAGGGCAGGTATTTTATGCCGATTACGCCAAACCGGAAGGTTTTTGCGATGAAGCATGGAAAGCTATTTACCAATACGTTTTTGCCCTTGCCAACGGTGCAGAAGGCTGGTATTTTGATGATTGGATTGACCCGAAACACAAGGGCATGGCAATATGCTCCTGCAACGACGGTTTGCGCCCGGTAATTATTAAGGTTGAACGCATTGAAGAATAAGCAAAAAGCGCTGCCCGTTATGAGCAGCGCTAATTTTTTGCGGTTTTACATTAAATACAGCCAGGTAAGCAGTAAAAAGATAGGGATTAAAATGCCCACGCTCCACAGAAGGTAAGCGAAGAAGGCCGGCATTTTCAGCCCGCGGTTCTGCACAATGGCAACAACCATAAAATTCGGCGCATTGCCGATGTAGCTGTTGGCGCCCATGAACACTGCGCCCATCGATATTGCCGTCAGCGTTACAGCGCCTTCGGTCATCAGCATGGCAGCGTCGCCGCCCGCCATGTTAAAGAAGGCAAGATACGTCGGTGCGTTATCGAGGAAGCCCGAAAGCGCGCCCGTCATCCAGAAGTACATGGCATTGTTGGCAGTGCCGTCCGGGTTCGTCACCAGCGCAACTACCGGCGCAAACGCGCCTGCCGCACCTGCTTTTAACATCTCAAGCACCGGCACGATGGTAACAAAAATGCCAAAGAACAGTTTGCCGACTTCCAGCACCGGCTCCCAGCTGAACTGGTTTGCCGCACGGATTTCTTTAGAAGTCAGCGCCAGCGAAGCGCCTGCCGCCGCGAGGAAAATCAAATCGCGCAGCACGCCCTGACCGGTTAAATGCACGCCCAAAAGCGTAAACTCAACGCCGCTGTCCCACACGCCAGCCATCAGCACGGCGGCGATAATTACGCCCAGCAACAAAAAGTTAACCTTGCCTTCCACGCCGAAGCTTTCCTTCGTGCGCGTGCTTTCAGCCAGTAAAAAGTCGTCCTTTTCCCTGTTGTACAGCACCGTATCAGCAATGTAGTAAATCGCAAGCAAAAGCCCCACCGCCGTCAGCATCGGCGCAATTAAATGCTCGGTCGTCCAGAAGAACTCAACCCCGCGCAAAAAGCCCAAAAACAACGGCGGGTCGCCCAAAGGCGTTAAGCTGCCCGCAATGTTTGCCACGATGAAGATAAAAAACACAAAGGTGTGCATCACATAACGGCGGCGTTCGTTAGCCGCAATCAGCGGACGGATTAACAGCATCGCCGCGCCCGTCGTGCCCATAATGTTTGCCAGCACCGCGCCCAGCGCCAGAAAGCCGGTGTTGGTCAGCGGCGTGCCGGTAAAACTGCTGCGGATGTGGATGCCGCCCGCCACCGTGTACAGCGAACCGACAAAAATAATAAACGGGACGTAATCACCGATCAGCGCGTGCGCCACACTGCCCACAGCCACACCGCCGCCGTAAATTACAAAAAGCGGCACCGCGGTTGCCAGCGCCCAGAACACCGCCACCTTGCCGTAGTTGCTGTGCCAGAAATGCGGCACCGCCAGCGGGCACACGGCAATGCACAGCAAAATGCCCGCAAAAGGCAGCACCCAGCCGATGGAAAGCTCCGCGCCGTTAAGCCCTGCGGCAAACGCCGGCAGCGGTAAAGCCAGCGCCGTCATAAAAGCCAGAATCGCCCCCAATACTTTTTGTTTAATCATGTCAAAATCCTCCTGCGTTTAAAATGCGCGCCGGAAAATTAAGTTTCTCTATTTAAAAATCAATCTTAAATAAGCCTGCGCACCATTATTGTACTCGAAGGATTATCGTCGCGTCAATAAGATTCGGGCAAATTTTCAGAAAAATTTTTTATTGTGCAACTTCCTTCCTATATATAATATACAAAATTCTATCTGCCTTTGGCGGGCGGCAAATAAACATCCCCGCCAGGGCGGATAATTGCTTATATATTGACATATTACGCCAACGGTGCTATGCTGGAATTTATAAGCAGTAAAAAATTACAATAACGATAAAATTACGGCAGCAAATTGCCAAAACAGGAGGGCAAAATAATGACACAGAACTGCTCGCATAACTGCGAAAGCTGCAGCGAAAATTGCAGCGAAAGAACGAAGGAAAGCCTTTTGGAAAAACCGAACGAGATGAGTCATATCAAAAAAGTTATCGGCGTTGTCAGCGGCAAGGGCGGCGTCGGCAAATCACTCGTTACCTCGCTGCTGGCAGTTCAGGCACAGCTCAAGGGTTATAAAACCGCCATTCTGGATGCCGATATTACCGGCCCGTCCATCCCTAAAGCCTTCGGCCTGCATGGCCACGCCGAAGCCAGCGAATGGGGGCTGTTCCCCGTAAAAACCGCCAACGGCATTGAAGTAATGTCGCTGAACCTTTTGATGAAAAACGAAACCGACCCGGTTGTATGGCGCGGACCGCTGATTTCCGGCGCGGTTAAACAGTTCTGGACGGACGTTGTGTGGGGGGATGTTGATTATATGTTTATCGACATGCCGCCCGGCACCGGCGATGTGGCGCTGACGGTGTTCCAGTCCATACCGGTGGACGGCGTGGTAATCGTTGCTTCGCCGCAGGAGCTTGTCGGCATGATTGTGGAAAAAGCCGTTAACATGGCTAAATTAATGGACGTGCCGGTGCTGGCGCTGGTTGAAAACATGAGCTACATCACCTGCCCGGACTGCGGCAAGGAAATCCGCGTATTCGGCGAAAGCCATATTGATGAAATTGCCGGGAAGCACGGCGTTGACACCGTTGCCAAACTGCCGATTGACCCGGCGCTGGCAGCCGCCTGCGACGCAGGAACGATTGAAAACTTTACCGGCGCATGGCTGGACGGCGTACTTGCCAAAGTAACCGCAGCAAACAAATAACGCAAAGCAAAAAAGCAATTACTGTCCCAATTTAAGGATAGTAATTGCTTTTTACTTTTTGTGCAAACGGTTTTAATCTTGCGCGCGGTGCAGATATAACAGCGGGTAAGGCTGACCTTGTTCGTCAAGCGACGTGCGTTTGTAAACTGCAAAGCCCATGCGCTCATAAAAGCCGTGTGCCTGCGGATTCTGCTCGTTTACGCAAACTTCGGTTACGTTGAAGTTTGCAAAGGCGTATTCAACAAGCTGCCTGCCCAAACCTTTGCCACGCTGTTCCGGCTCGATAAACAGCATTTCAATTTTATTTTCTTCAATGCCCATAAAAGCAACAGGCTTGCCGTCAATTTCGCCAACCATTAAATGGGCAACACCGTCCAATGCCTGCGGCACGTAGGTTTTAATCAGCGCAATTTCCGCAGCGCTTAAAAATAAATGCGTTGCTTTAACGGAGCGTTCCCATACATCGACAAGCTCGTTTATTAAACTTTCGTTTCTGTCTTTAACTTCGCTGATAATCATACAGTTATTTCCTTAAAAATTTACTTAAAAAAGCCAAATGCCTGCGCGCAGATACCAACTACAACCAAAACGCCCGTAATGATTCTGATAATATTTATCAGGTTTTTACCGGCGTTTTTATTTATTTCTGCCGCGTAATAGGTAAACAAATGCCAGTTAAACAGCCACAAAATGCAGGCAGGCAAAATTAAGCCGTGGTCTTTAAAAATGCCGTAAGCAATTAACGCCACGCTTACAATGTTCAAGCAGTTGCTAAACACAAACAAATAATATTTCAGCGTACTTACAAACATTGCGCTGTTATATTTTTTCAGCTGTTTTACGGAGCGGTAAGCCTGGTCAAGGCAAATTACCGCAGCCAAAACATATCCTAAAGTCATGCTTATACTCCAAATATATTTTTATTTTGCCGTTAAGCCGCCGTCCACGGCGATAATGCTGCCCGTCATAAAACCGTTGGCTGGCGAAAGCAGCGAGCAGATAACGTGCGCAACTTCTTCAGCCGTGCCGACGCGTCCCACCGGATATGCCTCCGCCACATCTGCCATAGTATAACTGCCGCCTGCCGCTTTAAGCTGACGCTCCAAAAGCGGAGTAGCAATATCGGCCGGGCAGACGCAGTTAACACGCAGGCGCGGCGCTGTATCCAGCGCCAGGGCGCGGGTAAACGCAACCACCGCCCCTTTGCTGGCGCAGTAAGCAGCA
>CASFJU010000018.1 GCA_949295115.1 uncultured Phascolarctobacterium sp. | reverse complement strand
ACGGTGTCAAGCTGTTTTTTCACTTTTTTGCAAAAGTTTTTTTGCTTAACTTCCCTGTCCAAGCCGCTTTAGCCAAACAGCTTTATTATAATAGCATCTGTAAAGGCTTATGTCAACACTATTTCAGCTGTTTTTTGCATTAATTTTCAAAATCCGGCAGTTTTATAGCCTGCACTTCATCATTATAAACAAATAAATAGTATGCAGAACCGTCCCCCAACGGGTCGCAGGCAAAATATTCAATCGTATAATTTTTCTGTATCTGCCGCCAGGTAGCAAAATTATAGTCCGGCACATAGCGGCGTACACGTTCCGCATCGCGCCAGAACGCCATTACTTTTTCGTTCAGCTCATCTGTATGCCATTTTAAAAACGCGGGCTTCCACCCCGGCTGATACAACAATACGTCAAAACGCAGCAGCTCACAGATTTTGGCAAAATGTTCGGCATAACGTTCCTGCACAAATTCATACAGCAGTTTAGTTACGCCGCGCACGTTATGCCCCAGTGGATATTCGCCGCGCGCCTGCCACCACTGTGCAAATTTTGTGTAGAAACAGAACGCGCTGCCCTCCAGCGCCGTCAGATATACCAGCGTATGCGCAAAACAGCCGCTATTATAGGTATGGTCAAACACATCTTCCAGCACTTTTAAAAAGCGTAATTCATTATAATTGATGTATTTGGTCGCCAGAATTTCATACGGCGGCTCGTCCATGTAGATGAGAGCGTGTTCATCACGCTGCTGCTCCATCTGCGTGCCGGGCAGAACTTTTAAAAAGCCCAGCTGCAGCATATGCGGCTGCAAACCGTACACATCGTTAAAGGAGTTTTCAAATTCCGCCACCCCTTCATACGGCAGACCGGCGATTAAGTCCAAGTGCAGATGGATGTTGCCGCTGCGCAAAAGCCGCGTGACATTTGCCGTCAGCTTCTGCCAGTCGTCGCGGCGGTTAATCGCTGCCAGCGTCGGCGCATTGGTCGTCTGCACACCGATTTCAAACTGAAAGCGCCCTTTCGGCACGGTTTCCAAAAATTGCAGCACTTTTTCACTCAGCAAATCTGCCTTGATTTCAAAATGAAAAGTAGCATCGGTATCGGCCTGCGCCAGATGCTGCATGATGGGCAGAAAATAATTTTCGTCAAGGTTGTAAGTGCGGTCCACAAATTTTACCAGCGCCACCTTAGCGGCAATCAGCCTGTCCAAATCGGCATAAACTTTTGCCAGGCTGCGTTTGCGCACATTGCGCGATATTCCCGAAAGGCAGTAAGAGCAGTTAAACGGGCAGCCGCGCGTACATTCGTAATAAACGATTTTTTTAGCGGCGACTACCTCCGCCAAATCGGGATACGGAAATTCCAGCACGTCCAAATCGCCGACCACTGTCGTGCCGCAGTTTGCGATAACTCTGCCGTCTTTTCGGTAAGCCACATGCTCCGGCACTTCTCCGCCATCCGCCAAAGCGCGTACCAATTTAACAAAAGTTTCTTCGCCCTCGCCCATAATAATGTAATCAATCTGCGGGCATTCGCCCAAAATGCGCTGCGGGTCAAACGAAACCTCCGGCCCGCCCGCAACGATTTTTACCTGAGGCATAACCTTGCGCAGCAGGCGGATAAGGCTGTAAACGTAGTTTTTGTTCCAGATGTGCACAGAAAGCCCGACGATATCAGGCTCCTGCGCCGTTATTTCCGCCAGCACGGATAACAGCGGCGTCTGTGCGCTGTCTTCGATAAGTTCCGTTTCAATGCCCTGCGCCGTTGCGTAAGCGCGTATGCTGCGCAGCCCCAGCGCCGTGTGAATGTATTTGCTGCCGATTGCCGTTAAAATTATTTTCATGTTGACCGCCTCTGACTATAATTTCTCTCCTGTGTTATAATAATAAAGTATGAAGATTTTTGCAAGGAGTGATTGAAAAATGACGCAAAATATTCCCGCGCATGGCAGCAATGTTGCCAGGAAAGATATAAACGATATTTATAAATGGAAAATTGACGATTTATATGCAAATTTAGATGCATGGCAGGCTGCCGCAGAAAATTTTCAAAACGCTTTGAAAGATTTTGCCGCTTTGCAGGGCAAACTTAACACTAAATCCGGTCTTTTGGAAGCACTGCAAAAACAATCTGCTTTATCGGAAGAAATTTCAAAAATTTATGCTTACGCAAGATTGCAGCTTGATACCGATAACACCGACCCGCAGTTTCAGGCATTATCCGGCCGCGCCGAAAGCCTGCTGGCAGAATTTAACAACGCCGTTTCCTTTGTAGAACCGGAAATTCTGGCATTGCCGCATGATTTTATTCAGGGCTTTATTGATGAAGCTGATTTTGCCGAATTTAAATTTTATTTGAGTAATCTGCTGCGCCTTGCACCGCATGTGCTGCCGCAGGAACAGGAAGCCCTGCTCTCGCAGGCCAGCCTTGCGGCGTCAGCCCCTGCTGCTATCTTCCGCAGCCTGGTCAGCGCCGATATGCAGTTTCCGCCCATCACCGACGGCAACGGCAACCCCGCCACCGTCAGCGAAGGCAATTACCTGCTGAACATGACCAGCCACGACCGCACGCTGCGCCAAAACTCGTTCCGCACGCTGATGGGCACTTACCACAACTACCGCAACACGCTGGCAAACACGCTTACCGGTCAGTGCCGTGTCAGCCGCTTTTACGCAACGGCTCACAAATACAACAACACGCTGGAAGCCAGCCTTGCTGAAGATAATATCCCGACCGAACTTTACCACGGACTGATTAAAACTGTACATGACAATTTACATCCGCTGCACGAATACATGGCGCTGAAAAAATCGGCGCTTGGTTTTGATGAACTGCACCCTTACGATATTTACATGCCGCTGTCCGCCGCAGGCGAAAGCTTTGCCTGCACCTTTGACGAAGCCTGCGCGCGCGTAACCGAAGCACTGGCACCACTGGGCAGCGATTATATTGATACTTTGAAACACGCATTTGCCGGCCGCTGGATTGACATTTACGAAAACAAAGGCAAACGCAGCGGTGCTTATTCGTGGGGCATTTACGGCGTACACCCTTACGTACTGCTGAACTACCAGCCGCGTTACAACAGCATTTCCACCATCGCGCACGAGATGGGGCACGCCATGCACAGCTACCTTGCCAACAAGGCGCAAACCTATGTCAACAGCGATTACTCCATTTTCTGCGCCGAAGTTGCCAGCACCACCAACGAAATTTTGCTGTTGGAACACACGCTGGCGCACGCCACCGACGAGCAGAAAATTTACCTCATCAACCAGTTTCTGGAAGCAGTGCGCACCACCGTTTACCGCCAGGTGCAGTTTGCAGAATTTGAACTGTTTACCCACGGTGAAATTGACGCCGGGCGCAGCCTGCAGGCCGAAACGCTGGAAAACTACTGGCTGGAAAGCAACAAAACCTATTACGGCCCCGCCCTTACGGTTGATAAGGAACTGGCCAGCGAATGGTCGCGCATACCGCATTTTTATACACCGTTTTACGTTTACAAATACGCCACCGGTTACAGCGCGGCAACAGCCTTTGCAGCAAGCATCTTAAGCGGCAAGCCCGGTGCGATAGATAAATACCTCGGTTTCTTAAAAGCCGGCGGCAGCGATCATTCGCTGAACATTTTGAAAAACGCCGGCGTGGATTTAACAACGCCGCAGCCCGTTGCCGTAACGCTGCAAAAATTTGCGGAAAAAGTAAAAGAATTGAAAGCACTGCTGAAAAAATAAGCGATTATACAGCAAAAGAGACGGTTCAAAAGAACCGTCTCTTTTTTTATTGACAATTATAATTTTTGTTTTAATTCTTCAACTTTGGCTTTTTGCGCCGCGATTACTTCATCGCCGCGGGCAAACTGCTTGTCGTTTTCGGTAAACGCCGGTCCGCCGTAAGAGGTACGGGCAGCCACGCAGTTTTCCGGTTTCAGTGCGTCCAGCAAATCTGCTTCAAACAAATCGCTGAATTTTTTGTATTCGTCCAGCGAAATCTCCGGCAGGAATTTGCCTTCGCCGATAGCATAAGCAACGCATTTGCCGACAACTTCATGCGCCATGCGGAACGGCAGGCCTTTGCGTACAAGGTAATCCGCCAAATCCGTCGCGTTGGAAAAATCCTTGCTGACAGCTTCGCGCATACGGTCAACATTAACCGTCATGGTTTTAATCATGTCGCTGTAAACCGCCAGGCTGAATTTCAAGGTATCAATGGCGTCAAAGAAGCCTTCCTTGTCCTCCTGCAAATCCTTATTGTAGGTTAAGGGCAGGCCTTTGGCAGTCGTAAGCATCGCCATTAAATGTCCGTAAACGCGGCCGGTTTTGCCGCGTACAAGTTCGGAAATGTCCGGATTTTTCTTCTGCGGCATCATGGAAGAACCGGTTGCAAAAGCGTCGTCCAGTTCGATAAAGCCGAATTCCGTACTGCTCCACAGGCAGAACTCCTCACTCAGACGGCTCATGTGCATCATCAGCGTCGCCGCAAAGCTGAGGAACTCAATAATATAATCCCTGTCGCTGACGGCGTCCATGCTGTTGGCATATACGCTGCCAAAATTGAGCTGTTCCGCTACAAAGAAGCGGTCTATCGGGAAAGTAGTACCAGCAATGGCACCGGCGCCCAGCGGCATGATGTCCGCACCTTCCCACACGCCCAAAAGGCGGCGGAAATCGCGCTGCAGCATGTTAAAATATGCCAGCAGGTGATGCGCAAAAGTAATCGGCTGTGCGCGCTGCAAATGGGTGTAACCAGGCATCAGAGTTTTGTCGTGCTTTTTGGCAACGGTTAAAAGCGCTTCTTCAAACTGCACCAAAAGTTCGGCAATTTCCACAACCTCGCGCTTCATGTACATGTGCATGTCCAGCGCAACCTGGTCGTTGCGGCTGCGCGCAGTGTGCAGCCTTGCACCGGCAGCGCCGATGCGTTCGGTCAAACGCGCTTCGACATTCATGTGAATATCTTCCAGCGCAATATCAAATTCAAAGTTGCCTGCTTCGATATCTTTTAAAATATCCTTTAAACCGGCAACAATTTTTTTCGCGTCTTCTTCGGGAATGATTCCGCATTTTGCAAGCATTGTAGCATGGGCGATACTGCCGCGTATATCCTCATGGTACAGGCGCTTATCAAACTCAATGGACGCGTTGAACGCGTCCACAAGTTCGTTGGTATTTTTGCTGAATCTTCCGCCCCACAGTTTGGCCATTATTTCAGTTTACCCTGTTTCATAAGGGCACGTACGGTAAGCGGCAGGCCAAACAGAGTGATGAAACCGGTTGCATCAGCCTGGTTGTAAACTTCGTCAGCGCCGAAAGTTACATATTCCTTGCTGTACAGGGAATACGGGGATTTAGCGCCGGCGCTCATAATGTTGCCTTTGTAAAGTTTCAGGCGGACGGTACCGGTAACGGTTTTCTGGGTTTCGTCAACAAAAGCAGCCAGAGCTTCGCGCAGCGGGCTGAACCACATGCCGTCGTAAACCAGTTCCGCATATTTAATGGCAACCATTTCTTTGTAGTGCATGGTAGCGCGGTCAAGGCACAGTCTTTCAAGTTCCTGATGTGCGTAAACGATAATTGCGCCGCCCGGGTTTTCATACACACCGCGGGATTTCATGCCGACAAGGCGGTTTTCAACCATGTCGCAAATGCCTACGCCGTTGCGGATGCCGATTTCGTTCAGTTTTTCAAGCAGCGCTGCCGGGGAAAGTTTTTCGCCGTTAACGGCAACAGGCACGCCTGCTTCAAATTCCAGCTCAACATATTCGTCTTTGTCCGGAGCTTTTTCCGGAGTGCTGGTAACGATAAAGAGTTCGTCTTTCGGTGCGTTCCAGGGGTCTTCAAGGTCGGAGCCTTCATGGCTTAAATGCCACATGTTGCGGTCCATGGAATAATCATGCTCTTTGGTTACAGGCACCGGAATGTTGTGCGCTGCTGCAAAGTCGATAGCGTCCTCACGGGAACGGATGTTCCATTCGCGCCAGGGCACGATAACTGCCAGCTGCGGGGCAAGAGCTTTAACGCCGAGTTCAAAACGAACCTGGTCGTTGCCTTTGCCGGTAGCGCCGTGGGCGACAGCGTCAGCGCCTTCTTTCAGCGCAATTTCAACTAATTTTTTAGCAATCAGCGGGCGCGCAAAAGAAGTGCCGAGCAGATATTTCTGTTCGTAAATAGCGCCTGCTTTAACAACCGGCCAAACATAGTCGGAAACAAATTCTTCTTTCAAATCAAGGATGTAGCATTTGCTTGCGCCGGATTTTAAAGCCTTGTCGTGAACGATGTTCAGTTCGTCGCCCTGGCCAAGGTCTGCGGTGCAGGCAATAACTTCGCAGTTATTGTAGTTTTCTTTCAGCCACGGGATGATTACGGAAGTATCAAGGCCGCCGGAATAAGCGAGCACTACTTTTTTGATTTTGCTTTTGTCGATTTTCATTAAATTACAGCCTCCCAACAGGATTTGTTTATCAATTCAATATGCGTATTATTATACACGTTTTGTTATAAATATGCAAGACTTTGTCAAATAATATCGTCGGTCATCAACAAAGCCATAATTGCCTTCTGCACATGCAGGCGGTTTTCGGCCTGGTCAAACACTTTGGACTGCGGCCCTTCCAGCACTTCCTCGGTAATTTCTTCGCCGCGGTGTGCGGGCAGGCAGTGCAGCACCATTGCGTCCGGGCGCGCCACGCTAAGCAGCTCTTTGTTAATCTGGTAATCGCCCAGCGCCTCCTGGCGGATGCTCTGTTCAGCCTCCTGCCCCATGCTTGCCCAAACGTCGGTGTAAAGCACGTCCGCACCTTTGGCAGCGCGGAACAAATCCTCATCGACTTCAATCGTGCAGCCGGTCAGCGCAGCGTCCGCCTGTGCGTTTTTAACAACTTCCGGGTCGGGCTGGTAGCCTTTCGGCGATGCGCATACCATGTTCATGCCGACTTTGGCGCAGGCATACATCAAAGAATGTGCCATATTGTTGCCGTCGCCGACGTAAACCAGCTTGCGCCCTTTCAGCACTTCCTTATGCTCCATAATGGTAAACATATCGGTCAGCGCCTGGCAGGGGTGCAACAAATCCGTCAGTCCGTTGATAACAGGCACGGTTGCATATTTTGCCAGTTCAATAACACTTTCGTGCGAGAAAGTTCTTATCATAATGCCGTCCACAAAACGGGAAAGCACCCTTGCGGTATCGCGTACCGGCTCGCCGCGGCCAATCTGCGAAGCAGAATCATTTAAATAAATCGGGTGGCCGCCCAGCTGGTAAAAGCCTGTTTCAAAAGATACGCGCGTCCTGGTGGAAGCCTTGGAAAAAATCATGGCCAGCGTTTTGCCTTCCAGATATCTGTGAGGCTCGCCTCTTTTTTGTTTGCGTTTTAATTTTTTGGCAACATCCAGAATAGTGGCAACTTCGCCGACCTCTAAATCATGGATGGAAATCAAGTCTTTGTGTCTTAAACCCATTTTATACCCTCACCAACTCATCAAAATTCTGCCAGTGCAGCGTCCAGCGCCGCAACTGCCGTATCTATTTCCGCTTCGGTTACAATAAGCGGCGGCACAAGGCGGATAACATTGCCCGCAGTGCAGTTAACGATAACGTGGTCTTTCAGGCAGTGTTCCACAACAGGCCCGCCTGCTTTGGCAAGCTCCATACCCAAAATCAAACCGCGCCCGCGCACTTCCGTAACCTTATCGGGATATTTGGCTTTTAATTCCTGCAATTTTGCCATAAAGTATTTGCCTTTTTCGGCTGCCGCTTCTACAAGGCCTTCCTCTTTAATGGTTGTTAACGCAGCTTCAATGGCAGCGCAGGCAAGTGCATTGCCGCCGAACGTGCCGCCGTGGTCGCCGGGCTTAAATACGCGCGCCAGCTTTTCGTCCACGCAGAACCCGCCGGTCGGGAAGCCGCCGCCGATGCCTTTGGCGAAAGTCAGCACATCCGGCTTGATGCCGGTATGCATATAAGCAAACCACTGTCCAGTCCTGCCCACGCCGGACTGAATTTCGTCAAAAATCAGCAGCGCGTCGTATTTATCGCACAAGGCGCGCGCAGCCTGCAAATATTCATCGCTCGGCACATGCACGCCGCCTTCGCCCTGAATAGGCTCAAGCAGTACGCAGCATACATCCTCGTCCATTGCTTCTTTAAGCGCGGCAAGGTCGCCGTAAGGCACATAGTCAAAACCTGCCGGGAGCGGTTCATAACCCTGCTGGTATTTGGGCTGGCCGGTTGCGGTTACGGTCATCATAGTACGCCCGTGGAAGGAATGTACAGCCGTAATAATGCGGTATTTGCCTTCGCTTTTGCTGTGCCCGTATTTACGCGCCAGCTTGATTGCGCCTTCGTTGGCTTCCGCGCCGCTGTTGGCTAAAAATACGCGGTCAAAACCGGTCGCCTCGCTGATAAGTTTTACGGCGCGTGCCTGCACATCCGTATAAAATACGTTGGAGCAGTGCATAATTTTACCGGCCTGTTCGCTGATGGCTTTTACCAGCGCCGGGTGCGCGTAGCCGAGCGAATTAACGGCAATGCCGGCGAGAAAATCAAGGTAGCCTTCGCCGTCGGCGTCGTAAACCATACAGCCCTTGCCGTGCGTCAGCGCCAGCGGATAGCGGCCGAACACCGGCAGGTAATACTGCTCGGTCTGGTCTATAATTTGTTTATGTTCCATTATTTTGCCCCCTCAAAAAGCAATTTTATAAGGTTTTAACAACTTCCGTGCCAACGCCTTCGTCGCTGAACACTTCCATCAGAATACTGTGTTCGGCACGGCCGTCGATAATCTGCGCTTTTTTAGCGCCGCCGCTAAGTGCGGTAATGCAGGCCTTAACTTTCGGAATCATGCCGCCGTCAATATTGCCTTTAATAATCAGCTCCTGGGCTTTTTCAAAGGTCATGGTGGAAAGGAAGGTGCTTTCGTCGCGGTAATCTTCGTAAATGCCTTTAACGTCGGTCAGCACCAGAAGTTTTTCGGCTTTCAGTGCGCCTGCAACTTCACCGGCAACGCTGTCGGCGTTGATGTTGTAGGTTTCGCCGGTTGCGCCGACGCCGGTCGGTGCGATAACGGGGATAAAGTCGTTGTCCAGCAGCACGGTCAAAAGTTCGGTGTTGATGTGTTCAACAGTACCTACAAAACCGATATCTACCAAATTAACTTCGCCGTTTTCATAAACGTCTGCCAGGTGTTTTCTTGCCTGAATCAGGTTATCATCCTTGCCGTTAAGGCCAACAGCCTTGCCGCCAAGACGGTTCAAACGGCCAACAAGGTCGGTGTTGATTTTGCCAACCAGAGCCATTTCCGTAATGCCTACGGATTCAGCGTCGGTTACACGCAGGCCGCCGACAAACTGGGTCTTTTTGCCTGCTTTAAGCATCTGTGCGGTAATTTCCGGGCCGCCGCCGTGTACAACAACCGGGCGCATGCCAACGGATTTCAGAAAAATAATATCCTGCAAAACTTTGTTTTTAATTTCATCGTTCAGCATAGCGTTGCCGCCATATTTTACAACTACGGTCTTGCCTTTGAAATCACGCAGATACGGAAGCGCTTCCACTAAAATTTTGATTTCTTCATTACGTAACATTGATTTTTCCTCCTGTTATCGGCAAAAGCCGTTAATATTTTAATATCAGGTGTGATATTCACCATTTATTTTAACATATTCGTAGCTGAAATCACATGTCCAGACGGTAGCTTCTTCGCTGCCCGCGCCCAAATCTATTTTCATGCTGATGTCATGCTGCTCCATAATATCCTTCAGGCTTTCCAAAGGTATGTTGCAGTTCATGCCGTGTTCTACAAGGCGCACACCGCCGATTTCAAGGTTTACCTTGTCCGGCTGCATGGCCGCGCCGCTGTAACCGGCTGCGCACACAATGCGTCCCCAGTTGGGGTCTTTGCCGAAGAACGCAGTTTTAACCAGCGGGGATTTGGCAATCGCCATTGCCGCCGTTTTGGCTTCGTCCCAGGTTGCCGCGCCGCACACATTTACTTCCAAAAACTTGGTCGCGCCTTCACCGTCGCGGGCAATCATCTTGGCAAGGTCCTGCGCACATGCCAGCAGAGCTTCAAAAAACGCCGGGTAATCGGGGTGTTCCTCGCTCAAAATAATTTCGTTTTCTGCAAGGCCGTTAGCCAGCACAATCATGCTGTCGTTGGTACTGGTGTCGCCGTCAACAACAACCATGTTGAACGATTTATCAGCCGCAGCCTTAACCGCACGTTTTAAAACATCCGGCGCAACGGCAGCGTCCGTGGTTAAAAAGGTCAGCATCGTCGCCATGTTGGGGTGAATCATGCCCGCGCCCTTGGCGATACCGGCAATTTTGCAGGTTTTGCCGCCGATTTCAAATTCATAAGCCGCATGCTTGATAAAAGTATCAGTCGTCTGGATTGCCATGGCGCAGCTTTCGCCTTCGCTTTCGTCCATAGCGTCAACGGCGTCCGCAATGCCCTGCGCAACTTTATCCATCGGCATAAAATGCCCGATAACGCCGGTGCTGCAAACATAAACCGCTTCCGGCTCCACGCCCAGAAGCTCAGCCGCCTGTGCCTGCATTGATTCGGCATCCTTCAAGCCCTGTTCGCCCGTACAGGCGTTGGCACAGCCGCTGTTTACCACAATGGCCTGCGCATAAGGCTTTGCCGCCACCTTACGGCTGACGAGTACAGGCGCCGCACACATTTTGTTCTGCGTAAACACTGCGCCGGTTGCTGCCGGTACGGTGCTGTAAATTACGGCTACATCGTGGTTGCCGCTGGCTTTAATGCCGGCTTTAACACCCGCTGCCAAAAAGCCCTGCGGCGTTGTAACCCAACCGTCAATCTTTTTCATTAACATTCCTCCTTAAGGATATACAGGAAGCTGACGCAGCCCCATGGTTTCGTCCAGCCCGAACATTACGTTCATGTTCTGCACTGCCTGCCCTGCCGCGCCTTTAACAAGGTTATCCAGCGCGCTCATCACAATTATGCGGCCGGTACGGGCATCAGTCTGCCAGCCGATATCTACATAATTGGAAGCGCGGATGTTTTTAATTTCCGGGCACGCGCCCTTGCCCAGCAGGCGGATAAAAAATTCGCCGCCGTACATATCGCAAAACGCCTTTTCAACATCGGCATCCATCACGCCCGGTTTTAACATGGCGTAACAGGTTGCCAATATGCCGCGGTCCACCGGCAGCAGGTGCGGCGTAAACTGAATAACCACATCCTCACCGGCAAATTCGCTGTAAATCTGTTCAATCTCCGGCGTGTGCCTGTGGTTTGCAACGCCGTAAGCGTGAAAGTTTTCGTTAACAGAACAGTACAGGCTGCCCAGCTTTAAGCCACGCCCTGCACCCGTCGTGCCCGATTTGGCGTCAACCACAATGCCTTTGGTTTCAATCAGGCCTGCCTTTAACAGCGGCACCAAAGCCAGAATGCTGCAAGTAGTGTAGCAGCCGGGGTTAGCCACCAGCTCCGCACCGGCAACAACCTTGCGGTAAAGCTCCGTCAAACCGTAAACGGCTTTAGCCTCGGGGTCAACATGTTCAACCTTGTACCACTTTTCAAACACTTTTACATCCTTAAAGCGGTAGTCACCGCCCAAATCTATAATTTTAACGCCGCTGCCGCGCAGCTCCTTGCCAATCTTCATGGCATGCCCGTGCGGAAGGGCGATAAAAATCACATCACTGCCCTCTGCAATTTTTTGCAGGTCATTCATGGATACCAGTTTTTTGTCAATGCGCCCGCGCAGATGCGGATACATCGCCGCAATATCTTCGCCCGTGCTGCTTTCAGACGTAATATACGCCAGTTCAGCCTGCGGGTGTCCGTCCAAAAGACGCAGCAGTTCTGCTCCGGCAAAGCCGGTTGCACCGATAACACTTGCTCTCATATCGAACCTCCTTCAAAACTATGATTTATAATTATACAACTTTTGTGTATAATTTTTCAATAGTATTTTTGCTTATTTTTTGCGGAAGCTGCCTGCTTTTGCGAAAAAGAAAACAAACCCCCATTATTATTTATTATTTTACTACTTTGATATGTGTTTTTCAAAACTTTTTCAGCAAAAAAGATATAAAAAGTTTAATTTTTAAATTTTACAGCCGCTTAATTTTTGGTACAATAGTAGATAAGGAAAGTAAGTGAGGTTATTATGAGCAAATTAATTAAATTACTGATAGTTTTCGCCGTCATTGCCGGGCTGTTTATGTATTACCCCGCAAGCACCGGCGATGAAGAACCAAAACCAACCCTGCCCGCCGCGCAGACGCAAACCGAGCAGCAAACAACAAGCGCCCAAAGCCTTAAAGAAACGGAAAGCACTTTAATGACGCTGCTGCCCTACCTGCCGGAACGCAGCACATGGCCCGACCCGTTGCAGAAAATGTTTATGCTGTTTACGCTGGAAAACACCGTTAAGGAACGCACCACAGGCATGGAATGGACGCCGCTGCCGGAAATACCAACCGCTATGCAGCAGGCTCTGGTCGCCATTGAGGACCACGATTTTTACCGTCACGGCGCAGTTGCGCTGGACGGCATTTTGCGCGCCACCTTTGTAAACCTGTACGCCGGTGAAATTGTGCAGGGCGGCAGTACGCTGACGCAGCAGCTTGCCAAAAACATGTTTTTAAGCCAGGAACAGACCATGAGCCGCAAGGTTTACGAAGTAATGTTCGCCCTGATGCTGGAAGACAAATACAGCAAGGACCAGATTCTGGAAATGTATTTTAACACCACCTACTTCGGCAACGGTGCAACGGGCATCACCGCCGCCGCGCGCAGTTACTTTGGCAAAACGCCAGCCGAGATGAACCTTGCCGAATGTGCCGTTATTGCCTCGCTGCCCTATGCGCCCTCCGCACTGAACCCGTACGAAAATCCGGAAGGCTGCAAAAAACGCCAGCACATCGTGCTTGACACCATGGTTAAACGCGGCTTCATCGGCGAAACCGTCGCCAACGCCGCCAAAGAAAAAACCGTTTATCTGGCGGATGGGACAACACTATAAACAAAGCATAAAACAAAATCTCCCATAGAAAATTCTATGGGAGATTTTTTATTTCTCAAAGTTTCAATTTTCCTCACACAAAAATATACTTCAAAATAAACAGCGCTGCCAGGATATACATAATGCTGCTGATATTCTTTTTGCCGGCCATGCCGGAGAAAACGTTGATGATAACGTAAGAGATAATGCCCAGCGAAATGCCTTCGGAAATGGAGTACATGAACGGCATGGCGATAATGGCGATAAATGCCGGAATCGCTTCGCCCAAATCGTTAAAGTCGATGTTCAGCACCGTACCCAGCATTAAGAAGCCTACGATAATCAGCGCGGGCGCGGTTGCAAACGCCGGTATTGCCAAAAAGATTGGCGCAAACAGCAGCGACAGCAAAAACAGCCCGGCAACGGTTACAGCGGTTAAGCCCGTGCGCCCGCCTGCCATTACGCCGGAGGAGCTTTCTACAAACGTCGTTACGGTAGAAGTACCCAGCACCGCACCGGCAGAAGTTGCAATGGAATCCGCCAGCAGCGCGCCGCGGATACGCGGAAGCCTGCCCTGTTCGTCCAGCATGTTGGCTTTGGAGGCCACGCCGATTAAAGTGCCCAGCGTGTCAAACAAATCAACAAACATAAAGGACAGCATAATGGTAATAAAGTTAAAGGTCAAAATTGCCGAAAAGTCCATCTGCATCAAGCTCGGAGCAAGGCTTGGTATATACAGACCGTTGGAGAAATCCGGCATTACGGAAAACGCGCCTTTAGACGGGTCGGGGACATACAAGCCTGTTACTTCGCAAACCATGCCCAGCACCCAGGTGGAGATAATGCCCCACAAAATTGCGCCGCGCACATTTTTAATCATCATTACAGCCGTAATGATAACGCCAATCAGCGCCAACAATGCGCTGATACCGGTGGAGTAAAATTCGCCGTTTGCCAGCGACGCTTTAAACGGATATATGCTTACCAGCGTTGCACCGTCGACAACGATGTGCGAGTTTTGCAGGCCGATAAAAGCAATAAACAAGCCGATACCGCCGGTAACGCCGTACTTGAGCGAAAACGGAATGCAGTTGAAAATGGCCTCGCGCACTTTGGTTAAGGATAAAATGAAGAACAAAATGCCTTCAACAAAAACAGCGGCCAGTGCCACCTGCCACGAATAGCCCATCTGCCCGACAACGGTGTAGGCAAAAAAGGCGTTTAAGCCCATGCCAGGTGCCAGCGCAAACGGATAATTGGCCAGCGCCGCCATTAAAAGCGTACCGATGCACGCCGAAACAGCCGTCGCCGTAAAAATTGCGCCCGCGTCCATGCCGGAGGCGGATAAAATCGTAGGGTTAACGGCAAGGATGTACGCCATTGTCATAAAGGTCGTTAAACCGGCCATCATTTCCGTTTTGACGTTGGTGCCGTTTTCTTTCAGTTTAAACAGGTTTTCCAGCAAAAATATCAGCGCCTTTCAAAAAATATCAGCCGCTTAAACAAGCGGCCGTAATACAATACATATTAATTTTATGGTATGTGCTTTAAATTGTCAATCTTTAAATCCTGAAATCGCGCTCACCCAGTTCAATATCTTTCAGGTGCTGCTCAACCAGCGCGCGTACTTTTTCGTTGGGAATGTTGGCAATTTCTTTATCAATCAAAGCGTCGCCCAGTTCTTTAACATGCGGCGATGCGTAATCGACGAGGTATTCCTTCAAGGTCATCAGCGCGTTGGGATGGCAGCAGTTCTGAATCTGCCCGCTCTTGCACAGGCTCATAAAGCGGTCGCCGGTGCGGCCTGCACGGTAGCACGCGGTGCAGAAGCTGGGAATATAGCCCATCTCCATCAGCCAGCCGACAACTTCGTCCAGCGTGCGGTGGTCGCTGACATCAAACTGCGCAGAATCATTTTCTTTTTCCGGTTCGGCATAGCCGCCGACGCTGGTGCGCGAGCCGCCGCTGATTTGCGAAATGCCGAGGTGCAGCACTCTTTCGCGGGCGCGCTGGCTTTCGCGGGTCGATACAATCATGCCGGTGTAAGGCACGGCAATGCGGATGCAGGCGACAAGTTTTTCAAAAATATCGTCGCTGATGCTGTTGTCAAAAGCGCTGGGGTCAATGTCATCCGCCGGGCAGATACGCGGCACGCTGATGGTGTGCGGACCAACGCCGTGTACTGCTTCAAGGTGTTCTGCATGCATCAAAAGCCCCGCAAATTCATAGCGGTACAGTTCCAGCCCGAACAAAACGCCAAGACCTACATCGTCGATGCCGCCCTCCATCGCGCGGTCCATTGCTTCGGTGTGGTAGGCGTAATCACTTTTCGGCCCATAGGGGTGCAGCTTTTTGTAGCTTTCCTTATGGTAGGTTTCCTGGAACAGAATATAAGTACCGATACCGGCTTCTTTCAGCTTGCGGTAATTTTCCACCGTCGTTGCGGCAATGTTGACATTAACGCGGCGGATTGCGCCGTTTTTATGCTTAATGCTGTAAATAGTTTTAATGGATTCCAGAATGTACTCAATCGGGTTATTTACAGGGTCTTCGCCTGCTTCCAGCGCAAGGCGCTTGTGCCCCATATCCTGCAAGGCAATAACTTCCTGACGGATTTCATCCTGCGTAAGTTTTTTGCGGGCAATGTGCTTGTTAACGCTGTGGTACGGGCAGTACACGCAGCCGTTAATGCAGTAATTGGAAAGATACAGCGGCGCAAACATTACAATGCGGTTGCCGTAAAAATCCTTTTTAATCTGCTCTGCCAGCGCGTAAATTTCTTTGTTCTTGTCCTCCAGCTCGCAGTCCAGAAGCACGGCTGCTTCGCGGTGGCTTAAACCCTTGCGCAGTTTGGCTTTTTCAATAATTTCCGTAATCAGCTCGGCGTTGTTTTTATTGGCCGCAGCGTATTCCAGCGTCGCAAAAATCTCGTCATGGTCGATAAATTCTTCTGCTTTCATTGATTTTGCATCATACATTTGTTGTTCCTCCTTAAGGTCAGGCCGGACCTTCCCTGTCAGTATTTCTCCTATAAAAAGCCCGAAGGCGTTAAGGACTAAGCCTGTGTTTTGGCATACAGCGCCTTGGCGCTAACACCCGGCAGCATGCCGATTTTGCCGGACAGCGCGCTGATTGTATCCTGCGGCGCATCCAGTACAATGCTGATAATGTGCATGTTTTTCTCGCGGTATGGCAAACCCATACGCCCGATAATATAGCTGCCGTACTCGTGCAGCACGGCGTTCAGCGCTTCCACGGAAGCGATATCTTCAACGATAATGCCAAGCAAAACAACTCTTGTTTCCATAATATTCTCCTTTACTGCGGCGTGCGCTTAACCAGAAGCCGCGCCAGCAAAATGCCGCAAATGCCTGTTACCATCTGCGGCCAGCCCATCATAAAACCAATGGCGAACACCATTTTATCGGGCAGCGCCAGCACCTTTAACAAAACAAGGCTGCTGGTAAACATGCAGATTGTTTTGGCAAGCGGCGCCAGAAACAAGCCTCTGCGCCACGCCCAATGGCAGATTAAAACAAACACGGCGTTGCCGCCGATAACTATCGGAATTAACAGCGGTATTGGCAGCTGCCCCTGCATGTAAGCAAAAAACGGCAGCAGCGCGATCGATATCAGCGCAGGCTTTAAACCTGCCAGCCGCACGGTAACGGCCAACATCATATTAACCAGTGTGCCGATAAAAAACATGCTGACGAGCGGCGGCAAAGGTATCACCAGCCGCAGCGACTGCAACACAACCGTCAGGGCAATCAGCATCGCCCCGCGCACTAAATTTTTATCCATTATTTGTTACCTTGCCGGGCATTCTCTGGCAACAAAATCCTTATAAGCCTGCAAAAGCTGCGGCACTACCTTGCCCACTTCTCCGTTATTCAGCAGCTTGCGGTCAATTTTGGTTACCGGCACAATTTCGCAGCGCGGCCCGCAAATAAATGCTTCTTCCGCTTTCATGGCAAAGTCAATGTCAAAATTCTTTTCAACCACCGGCATGCCCAAATCAAGCGCCAGACGTTCTTTAATCACCTTGCGGGTAATATTTTTATGAATATTTTCGTTTTCAGGCGCAGTCCATAAAACCTCATCCTTAACCAGCATAAAGCTGCTTTCGGTAGTTTCGGTAATTTTGCCGTCGCGCACAAAAAGTGCGTCAAACGCGCCGCTGATAGCCGCCTTCTGGCGTGCCATAACTTCCGGCAGGCGGTTTAAGGTGTTAACGTCGCAGTGCTGCCAGCGCAAATCCTTTTCAGTAATCAGCTTAACTCCCTTTTGCTGCAATTCCGCTAAATAGCTGCGGTCGGTAAAAATCGGCTGCATTACCAGCTGCGGCACGCTCATCTCCGGGAAAGCCAGCCCGAACGGAGCACTGCCGCGCGTAACCTGCGTATAAATTTCGCCGTTTTCCATGCCGGTTGCTTTAATTAACGCTTCGTGAAACTCCACCAGCTCCTCCACCATGTAAACTGCCGGTATTTTTAAGCGCGTTACCGAAGTAAACAGGTTTTCCATATGCGGCAGCATGCCGAACACCTTGCCGTTATACACCGGCACAATTTCAAACACGCCGTCGCCAAACTGATGGCCGCGGTCGTTATAATCAATTACCGCTTCTTTGCTGTCCACAATATCGCCGTTAATCAAAATCAAATCTGTATTCATTAGTCAGCCTCCATCTTTATTAAGAAAGATTTTTAAAATATATCACTTGTTAAAAAACACAGCGCCATTGTATAATATTTATGCGGCACCGCGCCGCATGCAAATATTAAACCTATTATATTATACAACATTTTAAATTTTTTGTCGCTTATCTTATTTATACAAGGAGGAACTTCAGATGGCGCATTTACCACCTATTGTTTCCGACCTCGCCATGATTTTGCTGGTAGCGGGCATCACTACCATTTTATTTAAAAAGCTCAATCAACCGCTTGTTCTCGGATACATCGTCGCCGGTTTCATCACCGGCCCGCATTTTTCGTTTTTTCCAACGGTAACGGATTTCAGCAACATCCACACCTGGTCGGAAATCGGCATTATCTTTTTAATGTTTTCGCTGGGGCTGGAATTCAGCTTCAACAAGCTCAAACAGGTTGGCAGCACCGCCTTTATCGCCACTATCGTGGAAATTGCAGGGCTGCTGTCGCTGGGTTACGGCACCGGCATGCTGATGGGCTGGAGCCACATGAACAGCCTGTTTCTGGGCGGTATGCTTTCCATGTCGTCCACCACAATCATCATCAAAGCCTTTGAAGATTTAAAAATGAAAGGCAAGCGTTTTACGGAAATGGTTTTCGGCATTTTAATTGTCGAAGACATCGCCGGCATTATCATGATGGTACTGCTCTCCACCATGGCGGCGTCCGCAGGCATCTCCGGCACGGAGCTGTTAACCAGCGTTATGCGCCTGCTGTTCTTTCTGGTGCTGTGGTTTGTGCTGGGTATCTACCTTGTGCCAACCTTTTACAAACGCTCGCTTACGCTGATGAACAACGAAACCATGCTCGTCACTTCCATCGGCCTGTGCCTTGGCATGGTGGTGCTGGCAACGCATCTGGGCTTTTCGGCAGCGCTGGGCGCGTTTATTATGGGCTCGCTGATTGCCGAAGCGCCGAACTCCGAAAAAATAGAACACCTCTTTACGCCGGTTAAAGATATCTTCGGCGCGGTGTTCTTCGTATCCGTCGGCATGCTGGTTGACCCGGCACTGCTGCTGGAATACTGGCTGCCGATTATCATTCTTATCTTCGTTACCATTATCGGAAAGCTCGTCTTTTCCGCAGGCGGCGTGCTGCTCAGTGGCCAAAGCCTGCAAACTTCCATTCTGTGCGGCTTCAGTCTTGCACAGATTGGCGAATTTTCGTTCATCATCGCCTCTTTGGGCATGAGCCTCGGCGTTATCAGCGACTTTATCTACCCGATTATCGTCGCCGTATCCGTTATGACGACCTTCACCACGCCGTTCTGCATTATGGCGGCCGAACCCGCCTACCGCGTAATACGCCGCCTGCTGCCGCAAAGCTTTAACGACTGGCTTGACCGCTACACCGAAAAAAATATCGGCACACGCGATAGTGCCGACTGGACGGAATTTTTAAAAGAATATTTTACCCGCATGCTGATTTTCACCACCCTGCTGACGGCCATCGCGCTGTTTGCGGAATACTATTTAAGCGGCTACCTGCGCAATAATTTGCAGCTGCCCTATGCGGATATCATTACCGCCGTGCTGACCTTTATTATCATGGCGCCGCTGCTGCGTGCCGTGCTCGTCAACCGCACCAGCCATCCGGAACTGTTCTCTGCGCTGTGGTTTCAAAAACGCAGCAACCACATTCCGCTGGTAGTGCTTATTCTGCTGAAAGTCATCGTCGCCGCAGGCTTTATCTTCTTTGTGTTCGCACAGATTCTGGGGCTGGCAGAAATTTTTGCCGCTGCCGCCACACTGGTAACGGCGTACTTCATTTCGTCCTCCGACTGGCTGATGGGCGAATACTTGCGCATGGAATCGCGCTTTCTGGTCAACTTAAACGAACGCCACATGCGCAAGCACCGCGAAGCCTTGAAAGAAGCAGGCGAACATCAGCCCTACGGCTGGTTTGATGAGGACTTGCAGCTGGCGCATTATAAAGTGGAAGACGGTTCTGCTACCATCGGCAAAACGCTGCTGGATTTACAGCTGCGCAAAGCCTACGGCTGCAATGTTTTGCAGGCGCAAACGCCCAAACAGATTTACGACATGCCGGGCGCGGATTTTGTTATCAATTCGGGCACAACGCTGCTCATCATCGGCACTAAAGCACATTTTAAACTGCTTAACGCCGCTATTGAAAATAAAAATTTAGGCTGGATGCTTACCGGCGAACCAACCAGCATGCGTGAATTTATGCTGCTTAACGAAGCAGAGAACCGCCACGAGCACGCCTTCCTGCCCTGCGCCATCACTATCGACAAGCACTCGCCGCTTTTGGGCAAGTCCATCAAATCGACGGACATCCGCAACAAATGGCACTGCCTCGTCATCGGTCTGGAGCGCGGCAGCTACACCATAGTAAACCCCAACATCTCACTGGTGTTTGAAAAAGACGACCTGCTGTGGATACTCGGCAAGCAAAAAATGATTAACCAGCTTGTCCGCGACGAAATTTTGTAAAACCTTATAAAAAAAACAAAAACTGCACTTGCCTTTCTGCCAAAACAGATTGGAAAGTGCAGTTATTTTTTACCTATTTTTAAAACCCGCCCAGAATGCTGCTGATTAAGTAGTACACAACGCCGATGGCGGCAACTACGATAAACAACGGCATAAAGAAAATAAACAGCGCTATTAAGACGGCGATAATCAGCAAAACGCCAAGCAATCCACCGCCGCAGCCATTAAGATTTTTAACATAAATCTTCGGGCCGCTGCCGTTTTTGTTGCTGTATTCCTCACGGCGTTCATAGCGTTCGCGTTGTTCCGGCCTGCACTCGTCCTTAGCGGCGGTTTCTTCGTAACCGCTTTCGTCAATCGTTACGCCTTCAAATTCATCACGCTCTTGCGGATTGAGGACGGTTGCCTCAATTTCAAAACGGTAATGGCAGTACGGGCATTCCTGTGTGCCGCGTGGTACTTCCCTGCCGCAAAAATTACATTTCATAAATTTCTCCTTTACATGTGGGCACTCATCAGCATTACCAAAAGGCCTTCTTCGTTGCTGTAACGCGGGTCGTGTTCTTCAACATTCAGCGCCTGCGCGATATATTCCGCCACCGTGCGCATTTTTTCTGCTTCCACGCCGCAGAATTTGGCAATATGCTCGTCAAAAAAGGTATAAGCTCCATTAAGCCTGATAAAAGTATAGATAACGCCTGCCACCCATTCTGTTTCGCTGTAAGACCCGTTTACCGCACCGGCAGCTTCCAAATCGCACCACATCTGCGTTGCCAGCCTTACATCGGCCACGGAAAAATAATTTTTCAGCATGGTGTTTTTTAAAAGCCCTGCTACCAAAGTATCATCGCGGTAAGGCGCGGCGTTGTATTTTGTATGTTCGGTATAGTTGTTAAAGTTGCGGTGCGCAATGCCGGCGGCGTATAAAAACGTCATGTTGCGCAGCACCATCGGGTAGCTTGCGCTGAACCACTGCCAAGTCGGCTTTTGCTGCTGCACGCTTACCCATTCGTAAGTGCGCTTTAAGGTGTCGCGCAAAAACAAGGTGTTGACGCGCTCAATTTTGTAGCCGCGCACGTTATCCGTCAGCATGTTGCCGTTGTAAAAAATATGCCCGATAAACAGCATATCCGTGGTGTCAAAATCTTCGTTTAGCGGCAGATTCAGCTGGTAGGTTTCATTGCTTAAAAAGTCGCGGCACAGGTATGCTCCTTCGTCGGTAAAGCCCTGCACCGTAAAAATTACCAGCCGTGCGGAAAGGAATTCCTCCAGAATATCGCTGTTGCGCCGTGCAAAATCGGCGTCATAACGCCCGCCGTCCTTGCAGCACACAGTGCGGTAAAAATATTCCAGCGGGTGCATGTCGCGCAGCATCAGGCGGTAATCCATTAAAAAGTAATCCCAAAAGGAATTAACTGCTTCTTCCCTGCTTTTGGCAGATTCGGTAAGCGCGCTGCCGAAAACGCCGTGGTACAGAACCGTTGCGCGTTCCAAATCGACGCTGAACTGCGTGTCGGTAAAAAATTCGTGCATAGCGGCGTAAATTTCCTGCATCCGCTCGCCGACGTTTAAAAATATTTTGTTGGCAGCGTCCGGCACAGTGTGGCGTGTACGCGCCTTATGCCCTTCGGCAAAGCTGCCGTCCGGGTTGATGATGTGCATCGTGCCGCCGTCTAAAAGTTTGGCGGCTGCATCAAGCGGCGCACCGGCGTCGGAAATTACCTTTTTCTTTTGCAGGTAAGCGTACAGCCTGCCGCAGGTTTCCAAAAAATATTTTGTATGTTCATAATCAGCTTCAAATTCCGATACATTGCGTCCGCACCAAGCCACACAGTCCACAAAATCATCGGCGCTCATGTCGCCCAAAAGCAGTTCTGTATTGCCAAGGTACAGGCACAGCATCGTCAGCTGATCCCAAATATCGTATAATTCTTCCGGCGATTTGCCCTGCCACGCTTCCGTGCGCAAAAAGCCGTCCGCATATTCACGGCGAAGCAGAAAATTCCAGCCCGGGTCATGCCCGTAGAAATCCTCCACCAAATCGTAAACATTATCCATGCTCTATAAAATACCTCTTTCTGTGATAGCTTATTATAACATATCCCCAGCCCCGCTACAACAACGGCAATATCTATAAAAAAGAACGGCCTTGCAGCCGCTCTCCGTAAATCGCTGTTTTATTCTTCGCCGATAACCAGCACTTCGGGGTGAAGCTCCACGCCGGCTTTTTCCATAACAATCCTGCGCACGTCCGCGATAAGCTGCAAAACGTCTGCCGCCGTCGCGCTTCCGCGGTTAACGACAAACCCTGCATGCTTTTCGGATACCTGCGCGCCGCCGACGGTGTATCCTTTAAGCCCCGCCTGCTCAATCAGCGTACCGGCAAAATGTCCGGGCGGGCGTTTAAACATGCTGCCTGCGCTCGGCAATTCCAGCGGCTGCTTGCTGATGCGCCTGCTGCTGAAATCGTCCATCATTGCTTTAATGGCGTCTTTATCGCCCGGCTGCATTTTAAGGCAAACTTCTGTAATAATATAGCCGCTTTGCTGCAAACTGGTTTTACGGTAACCAAACTGCAAATCCTCCGCCGTCAGTTCCATGGCTTTGCCCGCCATGTCCATCACGCGCACGTTTTCCACAACGCATTTCATCTCGCCGTTGTAAGCACCGGCGTTCATGTAAACCGCGCCGCCGATGCTGCCCGGTATGCCAACGGCAAATTCCATGCCACTCAGGCCGCATTCCCACGCCTTGCGTGATGCCAGCGCCAGCGAATAGCCCGCACCAAAATACAGGTGCTCGCCGTCCTGACGGAAAGTCTTCAGCGCATTGCCGATTTTGATGACAAGCCCGCGGATGCCTTTGTCGCGTACCAGCACGTTGCTGCCGTTGCCCAGAATCGTTACCGGCACTCCGCAATCGCGTGCCGCCGCTAAAGCCTGCGCCAAAGCGTCAGCGTCCTGCGGCTGTACCAAAATATCGGCCGGGCCGCCGATTTTAAATGAAGTATGCTTCTTCATCGGCTCATTGCAAAAAACATGCCCCGGCATTTTCTGTTTTAAAACTTCTGCTAACTGATTAACGGAATTATTCACCGACAGCTTCCTTTACAACGTCATTGATAGTTTTGGTGATGTCTGCCATCATCATCTGGAAACGCATGAAAGCATGCAGATATTCCATAGCGGTCGGGTTCAGGCTGAGCAGGGAAGAAAGTTTTTGCAGTTTTTCTTCTTTTTCCTTGTCAACTTCCTGTTTCTGATATTTGGCAAGCTCAATTTCGGAGCTTAATTTAATAAAATCGTTGGCAAGTTCTTCTGCCTGTGCGTCTTTTTTCAGCACCAGGCGTGCTTCCTGCAATTTTTTAAATTCGTGGCTTTCTTTTAAAGCTTTTGCCAAATCATTGGCGCAATCGTAAACGTTCATTATATGTCACCTCATAATTAATTATGTATTTTCGTAACTATTATAACACATTTATAAATACTGTAAATGCCTTACTGCGGTTTTACATTTAAATGCCCAAAGGCTTTGGGGTCGCCGTAGTCAAAATGCCACCATTCCATATCGCTGGCGGTAAAACCGGCAAGCTGCATCTGCGTACGCAGCAGGTCGCGGCGGTAACGCTCAAGCTCCGTACCGCCAGCAAAACTTGCATACTGGCGGATGGAAGGCTCGTCAAAATCGCTTATCATATCAACCGGTTCGCCCGTTGCCAGGCTGTACAGGCTGACATCGACGCTGCGCCCGGTGTTGTGACTGAAACCAACTTCCGGAGCAGGCAGCATGGATTTATTTTCCAACGGCAGCGCGTCATACGCAAGTTTACTTACCGACCACGGACGGTAAGCCTCCCACACCAAAAGCCCGTAGCCGTATTGGGCAAGGTTAAGCTGCACGGTGTTTAACGCTGCGGCTGCTTCCACATCCAAAAAGGCACGCGCGTCATCGTTCAGTACATTGCCAAAGCAGTTATCCGCACCGGCGTAACGCAAATCAAGTTTTATTCCCGGCACGGCCTGCGCCAGATTAACAAGCTGCGCCTGCTGACCTGCGCCAAGATTTGCAGGCATTACCGCAGCACTCGCAGCATTTTTCAGTTCCTGCCAGTCGCCGCTGACGGCAAAACGGAAGGGCTTGCCGTTTTCACCGGCAAAAAAGCGGCGGCTGTAACGGTTGCCGCCCACGGAACAGCTTACGCCATAGCCTTCGCGGCTGCGTTCAATGCGCACGGCGGCGTCAAGATGGTTCAGCGGCCCGCTTTCGTTAATCGTGTAGCTGTCAAAATGTTCCTTAACCAGCGGGTAAACATTGCTGCCCGCAAAGGTGTAATCCTTCTGCCCAAAGCGGTAAACCAGTTCCACCTCACACTTGTTCTCGCGCAGCAAAAACAGTTCGCCGTTGCCGTAATACATACCCAAAATGTATTTTAAATCCTTCGGGCAGTCTTTCGGTTCAAACACCGGTGCTGCCAGCGCGCTGCCCGCAAAGCACAACAGGCACAGCAGCAGGCTAAAAATCCGTTTCATCATTTTATCAACTCCGGCCTTACGTCCTTCAAAACATTCATATATTCGTTGGCTTTTTCCACCAAATTCAAGTCAATATCGCAGTAAATTATTTCTTCTTCACCGCCGCCGACAGCCAGCACTTCGCCAAACGGGCTGATAACGGCAGAATGCCCGTAAAATTTCTGGTCGTGGAATTTGCCAGTGCAGTTTACACCGACAATGAAGGTGTGGTTTTCCAGCGCGCGCGCACGGATGAACAAATCCCAGATAGCGCCGCGCACTTCAGGCCATTCCGCAGGTACAAAGATAATTTTTGCGCCCTGCATCGCCATGTGGCGGAACAACTCCGGAAAGCGCAAATCGTAGCAGATTGCCGACGCGCAGGTAGTTCTTTCCAGCTCGTACACGCCAAAATCGTTACCCGGCTTGAAAAAGCGCTGCTCGTTAAACATGCTGAACAGATGAACCTTGCTGTAACAAAAAACTATTTCGCCATTTTTATCAATGGTAATGGCCGTGTTGTAAACATTACCGTCGCCCTTGCGCAGCGGTATCGAACCTGCCACAATGGCGCAGCTGTTTTCGGCGGCAATCTGCCGCAACTCGTTTACCACCGTGCCGTTCAGGTAATCGGCTTCCTTGCTTAAATGCCCCAGCGAATAACCCGTCGTCCATATTTCCGGCAGCACGGCAATATCACAGTTAGGCGCTGCCTGACGCAGCAATTCGCATGCCCTCTGCACATTACCGGCTTTATTTTTTTCCAAAACTTCCATTTGCACCAATGCAATTTTCAACGCTTGTCACCTCATTAATCGGCAATAACTTTATCCTTCGGGAAGGTAATTTCAAACCTTGTGCCTTCGCCGATTTTGCTGAACACTTCTACCCTTGCGCCATGCACGCGGATAATCTCGCGGGCGATGGCAAGCCCAAGGCCTGTGCCCGGCACATTGCGCGAATGCGATTTATCAACCTTGTAGAAACGTTCCCAGATGAACGGCAAATCTTCTTCCGGTATGCCCGGCCCCTGGTCGGATATCGTCAGCCTTACGCTGCCGTCGTCCAACAGTTCCGTTAAAAAGGCTACCGTGCCGTTGGCAGGCGTGTATTTCAACGCGTTGTCGCCGATAATCAGCACCAGCTGTACCATCTGGTCGCCCTGACCCATAACCTGCAATTTTTCATCGACATGCACCAGCAGTTTAACATTGCGCTCTACGGCGTTTACCATCAGTTTTTCGGCTACGTTGCGCACAATCGCGCCCAGGGGCAGCGGCTGCATTTTGGCAGGCGGCAGTTCTTCGGCGGCCTGCATGCGGCTGATGTCCAAAAGCTCGCTGATCATGCGCTGCAAACGCAGTGTTTCTTCGTTAATCAGCAGGCGGTAACGCTGAATCATGTCCTTATCGGTAACGGTACCGTCGCTGATGGCTTCGTTATAGCCGCGGATAATCGTCAGCGGAGTGCGCAGCTCGTGCGATACGTTAGCAACAAAGTCACGGCGGATTTTTTCCGCGCGCTCAGTTTTGGCAACAAATTCACTCAAATCATTGCCCAAAGCGTTCAGCGCCTTGCCCAAATCGGCAACCTCGTCCTCGCCGTGCACTTCCACCTTGCGGGTATAGTCACCGGCTGCAATGGCAACGGCGCTGTCCTTCATGGAAACCAGCGGCTTAATCATGGTACGCGCCAGACTGCGGACCATGAACATACTCAAAATCAGCGCCAGAATTGCAACGATAGAGGTATAAATGTAAATATCGCGCAAAAAACTGTCAAAACCGCTCAACGGCTGCGCCAGCAAAATCGCGCCGCGCGCCGCACCGCCCGGTTTGCCGTAAGGCACGCCCACCAGCATAACCTGCTCCTTATAATAAGGATGGTAAATTTGCGACTGTACGGATTTGCCGCTGTACACATCCTTTAAAATGGCAATAACCTTGGTGTCCAGCTTGCCGCTTTTAATTTCTCTGGAAATTTCGGCGGTTGAACCTTCCATCATCGTCAAATCTTTAATGCCGGGACGGGTGCCGTCCGGCTGGTAATCCGTGTTGATATTGGATGCCGCCAGCAGTTCAAACTTATCGTCAAACAGCCAGATGCGCGCGCCGACAAGCCGGTCCACCGCAAACACATAGCGGTTCAGCGTGTCACGGCTGTTGTCAAACTCCATAAAATATTCAACTGTTGCGGCCATTTCGTTGCCTTTTTCGGCCAGCTCCTGCTCATTGGTCTTAAAAAAATAATCGGCGATAAGATAGGAAATACCTGCCGTAACGCCGACTACGATAACCATTATCAGAGCCATGAAGCTGTACATCAGCCTTGAGCTCAATGATTTGTTCATTTTTTGTCTTTAACCTCAAACTTATAGCCTACGCCCCAAATGGTTGTAATATCCCATTCGGAATCTTCCGGAATATTAAGTTTTTGCCTGATGCGCTTAATGTGCGTATCTACGGTGCGGGTATCGCCGTAGTAGGAATAGCCCCAGATGGTTTCCAACAGCTGGTTGCGCGAAAACGCCTTGCCCGGGTTGGAAGCCAGGCACCACAAAAGCTCCATCTCTTTGGCGGTAAAGGTCATTTTGTTGCCAAAGGCAATAACCTGATATTTTTCCATGTCGATGCTGAGGCCTTTGTATTCGATATGCGAACGGCCATCAGCTTCTTCTTTTTTCACCATCGTGCTTCTGCGCAAAACGGCTTTAACCTCATCTTGCGGACCTGTTTGCAGACTTCCAGCCCGTCCATTACCGGCATCATAATATCCAGAATGATAATATCGGGCTTTTCGGACTGCACTTTTAAAATGGCTTCCGCGCCGTCGGCAGCTTCAATTACGTCAAAGCCTTCCTTATCGCAGTAAATTTTTAATATTTCCCTAATCGGTGCTTCATCACACCGCCATTAACTGTTATTAGCATTATTATACAATAAAACAGCGCCTTTGGGTATTTAACACTATATGCTTTCACAAAAATATTACAAAGCAGGGATATTTTAACGCCAAAATAAAAAAATAAACTACCAACAGGGCGAACCTTATTGGTAGTTTATGCTTAATCAGATAATGCGGCAGGCGCCGTAATAACGGGCACCCCAGTAGCCGGTAAATGCAGAAGCAACCGTTACGCCGGTGCTGGAACCTGCATGGATAAACTGGCCGTTGCCGAGATAAATGCCGCAATGCGACGGGCCGGGTTCATAAGTGCTGAAGAAAATCAAATCGCCCGGGCGCAGCTGGCTAGCGCTGATTTGTTTGCCGCTGTACATCTGCACATCGGCAGTGCGCGGAATATTGATGCCCGCACGCGCGAAAGCGTACTGGGTAAAACCGGAGCAGTCAAAACCGTAAACGCTGGTACCGCCGAACACATACGGAGTACCGATTACGCCATAAGCCGCACGGATAACGTTTCTGATGGTTGCGCTCCTGCCGGAACGGTTAGGAGGCATCGGCTTGTTCATCAAAGCCGTATAGGTAGCTTCGCCGATAATTCCGTCGACTTCCAACTGTTTATCCGCCTGGAAGCGTTTGACAGCGGCTTCCGTTTCAGAACCGAAATCACCGTCAAGCAGTTTAATTTCATATTTCAATTCAACCAGACGTTTTTGAATGGCCAGAACTTCTGGGCCATTATCTCCATATTCAAACGAGGCCAATGCAGTCGCCATGTTTGCTAAACAGAGTACACATGTAAATACCAGACAAAGTAATCCTTTTTTTACCATCCACATCACTTCCTTGCGCCTTTTATAAACAAGTAAATTATACCACAAAAACGGCCTGCTGTAAACCAAAACTACCGTTTGCCAATGTGTCTGCCGACGATGTACAACGGTCTTTGCTTAACCTCCTCAAAAATGCGGCCGATATATTCGCCAAGAATGCCGATACCCACCAGCTGGATGCCGCCGAGAAAGAGTACGCTGGCCGTCATGGTTGCCCAACCGGGCACTGCGTCCATTGCAACATATTTTACATAAAGCACGTGTAAAACCAGCATAAAGCTGATTAAACCGAACACAATACCGATATAAAATGCCCAGCGCAGCGGTAAATTTGAAAAAGATGTGATTCCGTCCAGCGCAAAATGCAGCATCTTATGCAGATTAAATTTAGAATGCCCCGCAAAACGCGGCGGCGCGGTAAACTCAAAAGTTGCCGTTTTAAAGCCCAAAGTATTCACCAGCCCGCGGATAAAACGGGCGCGCTCGCGGTAGTGCCTGAACGCCTCCACCGCAACTTTGTCCATCAGTCGGAAATCACTGCCGCCCGGTGTAATCTCCACTTTGGAAAGCGAATTGATAAGTTTGTAATAAGCTTTTGATGTCAGGTTCTTAAAAAACGAAGCGTCCTCCGTCGCCGTGCGCACCGTCTGCACAATCTGGTAGCCGTCCTCCCACAGCTTCAAAAGCTCCGGCACAAGCTCTGGCGGGTGCTGCAAATCGCCATCCATGGTAATAACGGCGTCGCCGTCAGCGTGGTCCAGCCCACAGGTCAGCGCAAGCTGGTGCCCGTAATTGCGCGACAAAAAATACACCTGCACATGTTCATCCTGCTCCGCCAGCTCTGCCAGAATCAAATGGCTGCTGTCGGCGGAACCGTCATCGACAAAAATCAGTTCATAATCGTAGGGCAGCGCTTCCATTACACTGCTCATGCGTTTATGGAACTCATGCAGGTTTTCTTCTTCGTTATAAACAGGTACTACAAACGAAACAAGCTTCTTCATTTTCAGACTCACCTTAAACTTAATTACCATTATATTATATAACAACTTTAAGCAAATTGTAAGCGCCGGTTATGAAACAACGGTGAATTTTGCAAAAAAATAAGGCCGGTAAAATTACCAGCCTGTATTTGCGTAATACGAGTGCTCAATAAGCCGGGTTCTGTTCCGCAAAGCGGCAGCAATCATTTATCTAGGCCGGCAATTACTTGCAGGCTCAAGCGACACAACCCGGAAGGATCAGCGGGCCGCTTCATCCCTTCCCTATTTGGTCTTGCTCCGAATGGGGTTTACCTAGCCGCCCGGTTACCCGAACGCTGGTGCGCTCTTACCGCACCGTTCCACCCTTACCTGCCGAAGCAGGCGGTACACATTTCTGTGGCACTATCCCTGAGGTCACCCTCGCCGGACGTTATCCGGCATTCTGCCCTGTGGAGCCCGGACTTTCCTCTTACGGCACAAGGCCGTCAGCGATTGCCTTTCACACTCATACTGCAAGTAACTTTAGCATAAAAAGGTTAAATAGTCAAGCCATTATTTAAAGCGTTCGTCCTCGCTTATTTCGTACTCAAATTCTTCCCAGTCTTCACTGTTTTCGTTTTCGTAATACTGCCCGTCTTTATAAATAATGTCATCCTGCGTGTAAGGGTGTTGCTCCGCATTATGCGTATTATCGCCGCGCGCGGAAGGGGGAAGATTGTCCGGATTATAAAGCCCGTCCTTTTCCTTTTTCTCCAGCCATTCCCCGACGACGCCAAGCAGCGCCAGAAACGCGCCCAGAAAGAACCATTCCATAAAGTTCACCCTGCTTTTATGCGTTGGTTAAAAGATAACGCTGCAACATTTTATTAAATTCCCACGGATTTTTACCGTCCGTTTTTTTGTACTGATTCATAATCGCGTCCAGCTCGTCGGCGTAATGCACGATAAACGCTTCTTTGGTGGCGCAGGCAACCGGCGAACCTTTTTCCGGCTCTCCGTGGTGCGCCAGCACGATATGCAGCAGGTGCTGCAATTTAGGGCCGGTAACACGCGCTTTGGCTGCCGCCTCCTGCACTATCGCCGCACTCATGCTAATATGCCCCAAAAGGCGGCCTTCCGTCGTATACGGAAAGCCCATGGACGCGGAAATTTCGCGTAGCTTGCCTACATCATGCAGCAATGCACCGGCAACAATTAAATCCTTATCAACGCCGCCGATGGTATCCGCCATGTTGGAAGCCAGCGTCGCCACATCGACAGAGTGCTGCAGCAAACCGCCGATATATGCATGGTGCAGGCGCATGCCTGCCGGGTTACGCAAAAAGCGCTCGTAGGTTTCGCCTTCAAAAACATTATCCAGCACCAGGCGCAAGCCAGGAGTTAAAACGCTTTTAATCAGGCGGTCAAACTTATCTTTATAAGCTGCATGGTCAAAATCGCCTTCGGGCAGCAGGTTGCTGATATCGTCCTCCGGCACAATGTCGCTGACTTTTTTGATGATAACCTGCAACGCCATTTCGCCGCTGAACTTGTTAATATCCACGCTGCCGCTGACCATCATCGGCGCAGGTCCGTCCATGTCACGCAGTTTTTCAACAATCGGCGCTTCAAAAGTAATAAACGGTATTTTGCCGCTGTTGTCCTCCAGTAAGCCGCGGGCAAAAGGCGCGCCGTTGCTTGATGTGCCCACGCGCTGCACCCTCATCAGTACGGACTGGCAGATTTTTGCGCCCGCTTTAAATTCACTAATCATATATATTACCTCAATTCGTCAATATTGCTTAAAAAGTAAGGTTTCGTGCGCCGTCAGCACCTGTGCGCCCAGACCGGCTGCCGCAAGGCGCAACGATATTTTATCGGCAAGCACCGCTACCACCGGCAGCTCCGTCCCCTGATGCGTGGCGTCAATTAAATTAAGCCCGCTGAACACGGCGTTTTGCGCTTCGTGGTATTTAATGTCGCCGGTAACGTAAGTATCCGCGCCGTGCTCCAGCGCTTCGGCGACAAAATCAATGCCCGCACCGCCGCACAGGGCAACCTTATGCACCGCTCTGCCTGCGCTGATGCCGATTACAAAATCCAACCCCAGCACGCGCTTAACCATAGCGGCAAAAGCTTCAAATTCCATTTTTTGCGGCAAGGTACCGACGCGCCCCAGCGAACCGCCGTCTTCACAGCCGTTAACCAGCGTGGTTACGTTTTGCAGCCCCAGCTTTTCCGCCAGCACGTCATTAACGCCGCCCAGCACGCTGTCAAGGCTTGTGTGCGCGCTGTACACGGCAATGCCGTTTTCAATACATTTTAACAGCAATGCGCTTTGCCAGCTGCTGTCGCAGATAGCTTTCAGAGGCTTAAAAATCGGCGGGTGGTGCGTTACCAGCATGTCCACCTTCTGCGTCACCGCTTGTTCCACAACCTCCGGCGATACATCCAGCGCCACCATGATTTTTTTTACGGCGTTATCCCTGCGGCCGATTAAAAAACCGGCGTTGTCCCAGCTTTCCGCCAGTTCGCGCGGGGCGATGCCGTCCATAATTTTTATAATGTCATTTACAACCGCACTCATGCCTCAATTCCTCCAATCCGGCATAAAGCTCCTGTAATTTTTTATATTTTTCACTTTGCTGTGCCTGCACGCTTTTTGCCATGCTGTCCAGCGTATGCTTGTAAGCGTTTTGCAGTTTTGCCAAATGCTTTGCCAAAAGCGGCGGGCGTTTTTCCAGCAGCCGCGGGCCTGTTTCATATTCCAAATCGCTGTGCGCAGCTTCTTCGCCGTGCTCCAGCAAAATAATTTCGTACAGATGCTGCGGTTCTTCCGCCAGTGCTTCGTCCGCAATGTGCCAGCCGTTTTGGCACACCCATCTGCGCAAGCCCGCAGCGCCTGCCATTGGCTGCACAATTAAAAATTTCAGCGCCGCCGCAACTTCGGGCGCTTCCTGCAAAATTTCAATAATCGTGCTGCCGCCCATTCCGGCGATAACGGCGCCGTCAGCTTCGCCCGTTTTTAACACAGTCAGCCCGCTGCCCATGCGCACTTCAATTTTATCGCGCAGGCCGTACATGCCGATATTGGTCTGCGCCGCACGGCACGGCCCTGCCGCAATATCCGCCGCAACGGCGGCTTTAATTTGCCCTTTTTGCAGCAGCCACACCGGCAAATACGCATGATCGGTGCCGATATCCGCCAGCACGCAGCCCTGCGGCACCAGTTTTGCCACTGCTTCAAGCCTTGCTCCTATATTCATAAACCCTCCGGATACGTTTTGTTTACATAAGTAAATTATAACATACCGGAGGGTCTTTTAATAATTTCAGTTCAGTTTTTTCACAAATTTTTTAATGCTCAGCCCCAGCGTCAGCAGGATAAATACCAAGAGCGCCGCTACCTGCCCCCACAAAAACGCCAGCCCGTTGCCCTTTAAAAAAATGCCGCGCAGAATTTGCAGGTAATATGTCAGCGGCAGTACGTCGCCCAGCCAGTAAAAAATCTGCGGCATGGATTCGCGCGGGAACACAAAACCCGACAACATGATGCTTGGCAGGATAACGAAAAACGACATTTCCATCGCCTGTATCTGCGTGCGCGCATAGCTAGATATTAAAACGCCCAGCGTCAGCGACGCGACGATGAAAAACAGCGACAGCACATACAACAGCAGCAAACTGCCGCGCACGGGCACGTCAAACACAAACAGCCCCACCATCAGCGCCACCGTTATCTGCACATAGCCGACAAAAATATAGGGAATGATTTTGCCGAGCATCAGTTCCCACGTTTTCAGCGGCGTTACCATCAGCTGTTCCAGCGTGCCGGTTTCGCGCTCACGCACAATCGCCATGGAGGTTATCATCACCATTGTCAGCGTTAAAATTGTGCCCATCAGCCCCGGCACCATGTAAAACGCCGTTACAAAATCCTGGTTATACCAGGCTCGCACACGCACATCGTACAAATTGGGCGGCGTGCCGTGCAAACCGCTCTTTTCAGCCCGCGCCTCCTGCGATTTTAACATGCCGATGGACTGCGCCGCGCTGATTGCCGATGCCGCGGACTGCGAATCGGTAGCGTCCACCAGCACCTGTATGGGCGTGGGGCGGTTATGCTCAAGATTGCTGTCCAAATCGGGCGGGATGATAATGCCGACCTTGGCGTCGCCGCTGTCCAACCGGTAATTAACGTCGTCAAAACTGTCCTCAACAAATTCAATGTCAAAATATTCGCTGGCGGTAAAGCTCGTCAAAAGCTCGCGGCTCTCCTGCGTCAGCGACTGGTCGAACACCGCTGTTTTTAAATGCTTAACGTCCGTGTTGATGGCAAAGCCGAAAATTATCAGCTGCATAACGGGCATGAACAGCATAATGCCCAGCGATAATTTGTCGCGCCGCATCTGGATAAATTCTTTTTTTAAAAGCGCCAGCAGCCTGTTCATACACCGCCACCGCCTTTCCGTTTATCAAGATAGTACGAAAAAACGTCCTCCATGCTCGGTTCAATAACATTATACGCATAGCCCGCCAGCGCGCCCAAATCTTCACGCCGCATTAAAAGCCGCAGCTCACGCCCGAAGATATAGGCATCAAGCACCGGCAGACTGCGGCGTATTTCATCGCGCAGCTTAATGGAATCATCGCTGGCAATGCTTACCAGCACTTCCTTAATGCTATCCTTTAATGCTTTGGGGCTGCCCTGCGCCACCATTTTACCGGCGTCAAGGAACACCATTTCATCGCAGTGCTCCGCTTCTTCCATAAAATGCGTAGTTACCACCATCGTCGTTCCGCCCAGCGCCAAACCGTGGATAATCTGCCAGAAGCTGCGGCGCGAAATAGGGTCTACCGCGCTCGTCGGCTCGTCTAAAAACAGCAGGCGCGGTTTGTGCAAAATAGCGCACGCCAAAGCAAGGCGTTGCTTAAGCCCGCCGGAAAGCGTCGCCGAAAGCGCGTCGCGTTTATTTTCAAGCTGCATTTCCGCAATCATTTCGTTCACACGTGCAAGCTTTTCCGCACCGCGCAGCCCGTACATACCGGCGTAAAAATCAAGGTTCTCAAACACCGTCAAATCCAGATACAAACTGAACTTCTGCGACATATAGCCGATGTGTTCCTTAATTTTTTCCGCCTGCGTTTCAACGTCGTAGCCCAGCACCGTGCCGCTGCCCGCCGCAGGTTTCAATAATCCGCACAACATGCGGATGCTGGTCGATTTGCCGCTGCCATTCGAGCCTAAAAATCCGTAAATCTGCCCCGGCGCCACGCGGATATTTAATTTGTCTACAGCTGTAAAATTGCCGAATTTACAGGTTAAATCCCTTGTTTCAATCGCGTATTCCATCATTACAAGCTAACATCCGCCACCATGCCCGGCTTAAAGATGCCCTCCTCGTTCGGCAGCGCCACCTTAACCGCAAACACCAAGTTAGCGCGCTCGCGTTTGGTAATGCTCTGCCGCGGCGTATATTCCGCGCTGTCGCTGATTTCCGTAATTTTGCCCGTAAAAGTCCTTTCCGGGTAAGCGTCGATGTTCACATCACATTCCTGCCCGATTTTAATGCTGCCCAGCATGTCTGAAGGCACGTACACGCGCACCCAGCAGTCGTTCAAATCGGCAACGGTCAGCACCGCGCTTCCGGCAGCGACGTATTCGCCAACCTCGTAATTTTTGCTTAACACCACACCGTCAACAGGGCTGTACAGCGAAGCATCGTTCAAATTTATCTCCGCCGCCTCCACAGCAGCTTCAGTGCGTTTAACCTCGGCGCGCTGCGCCTCAACCTCGTCCACACGGCTGCCCGCCAAAAGCAAAGCCTCCGCCTCGCGCGCCGCCGCTAAATTATTGGCCGCCACCAAATCGTCAGCCAAAGCCTTGTCATATTGCTGGCGCGATACCGCACCGTCGGCGTACAATTTTTCATAACGCAGGCGGTCTGCGTGCGTCTGTTCGTAAACACTCTGCGCCGCCATAGTTTTGGCTTCCGCCTCGCGCAGCTCCTGCGGGCGCGCGCCCTTAACCAAATCCACAAGCTGCGACTGCGCTTTGGCATACGCCGCCCTGCTTTCCGCCAGCTGCGCCTCCAAATCGCGCGTGTCAATCTGCGCCGCCAGCTCGCCCTTACGCAGCTTATCGCCTTCTTTAACAGTGCGCACACGCAGATATCCACCAATGCGCGGGGCAATATCGGCCTTGGTAGCCTCAACCGTGCCGGTTAAAACTTCATCAGCCTGACGCTGCAAAAATAATTTGTAGCCCGTCGCCGCCAGCAGCAAAACCACAACTGCCAGAGCGGCGATAATTTTGCGTTTATTCATCATGCGCCACCTCAATTCCGCGCATAAACACCTCAACCGCCTGCTCTAAATACGCCTGCGTAAAGGTATCGTCCTGCTTGATAATTTTTGTGTAAATCGGCCGCGCCAAAAAGTACAGGCTGATGGACGAAATAAACATCATCAGCATTTTGCCGCTGTCCAAATCGGTGCGGAATCGACCCTGTGCCTTGCCACGTTCAATTAAATTCAGCAGCACGCCAAAGTTCTGCCTGAACCGTCCTACCGCAACCTGCTCAAAAATTTCCGAAGGCTTCAAAAGCTCGCGGTACACCAGCTTGACAAACGACGGCGGGTATTTGGCATACAGCCTGCTGATGGTCTGCACATACAGGCGCAAACCTTCGCGCGGTTCAACTTCTTCCGCCCGCACACTGCCGATAAAGCTGTCAAAATTTTGCAGAAGCTCTTTCACAATCGCCTCGTACAAGCCACTTTTGCCGTTAAAATAATATGAAATCATCGAACTGTTAACGCCTGCCGCAGCGGCAATCTGCCTGATACTTACTTTATCGTAGCCGTCTTCGGCAAAAAGCTCCATCGCCGCGCGGATAAGTTTTTCTCTTTTGCCTGCTTCGCCGTTCATAATTTTATCCTTCTTTCAATCAATCATTTGATTTAATCGTTTGATTGAATATTTCGCCGCCAAATTTTAAAATCCTGCAAACAACAAATAAAAAACGCACAATGCTTATGCTATAAAACAGCAAACAAAAACTGCGGCGGCAAAATTTAGGGCACTACATTCCGGGAGCTTGGCGCGCAGCCCGAGCGGAATCGGAGGAGCCGCAGCATTTTTGTGCTGTTGCAATAGTATGAGCATTGTGCGTTTTTATGCACTATTTCAAAAAAAGCCAAAGGCATATACCGTAAAAAGTACAGCCTTTGGCTTTTATGTTTTTTATTTTCCGTTTACAATTAATGATACTGACGGCTGGCTGATGCTGAACAGCTTGCCCAAAAATACCTGCGATAAAGCATATTCATGGTACAAACGGTAAATCTCCGCGTTGCGCTGCTCGCGCGAAGTAAATTCGTTAACGTCAATTACTTCGCCGGTAATGCTGAACCCGCTGTCACGCATAACCACAACCTTGCATTTACCGTCCGGATAACGGACCTTAATCTCCCATTTGCGCATGCCCAGATTGCTGCGGGGCATATAGTTAAAGTCTTCCGCTACACCGTCACCGGCAATGTGTTTAAATCTCGCTTTGTCAAATGGTTTAGTTTCCACACAAACACCCACTTTATTAAAAATTTAACCTTGCCTGAAATTTATAAGTACCTGCCCGCAGAATATTGTGGGAAAGATTGGACAGACTTCTTTTGTCGTTCCGCGGGCAGTAACTTACTGCATTAAGCGCCCCCACATCAATAACCTGTTATGGGAAGACAGCCTTTATAATTGATAATCCCCGGAGGCGCTTATATTAAAACACGGCAGCCCGTATTTTAACCGGATTTATAAAAGCGCCTCTCGTGTATGCTAATATAAGAAGGAAGACTTAGCGGGGTTTTGAATCTCTCTTAAGAGAGGCGCCTTTAAACTTTTATATAAAATTTTATATGTTTTATATAATTATACCTGACTTTAACTGTAATGTCTATTACAAACCAATATATTTTTTATCTTAACTCATCATTATGTTTTTCTAAAATTATATCACACACTTCCCCCCCAACAAGACTTCAACTTTTGCGTAATCCGAAAGTTTTACGGTCTTGTTGCTGGGGAAGTGTCAGGTGTTAAACCGTACTTTTTAAATTTTTATATATACTTTAGCACTCATCCGCTACCTGACAATGGCTAGCCGTTCCGGCTAAAGCATTGCTTTTGGCGTTTAACGCAAACAAAAAGGACATTTTGCATTTTGCAAAACGTCCTTTTTATAAATTTAATTTTTCGCCTTATTTGTTATAGATAAGGTCAATAAGTTCCAGCGTAAGCAGGCAGGATTTTTCCATTGCGCCGAGCGGTAAAAATTCGCAGTTGGAATGGAAGTTATGGCCGCCGGTGAAATAGTTAGGCGTTAAAATGCCTTTGGTAGAGATGAACGAACCATCCGTGCCGCCGCGCATGGCCAGCGTTTTCGGCTCAATGCCCAGCTTATCCATGGCGGTATAAATATAATCAATGCAGTATTTGTTGTCATCCGTTACCGCATCGGCAATGTTGCCGTAGGTATCCGTAATGGTGCAGGTAACTTCTGCACGCGGGTACATAGCCTGCAATTTTTTGGTGTTTTCGGCAATCTCCGCTTTGCGTTCTTCATAACGCTTTTTGTTATGGTCGCGGATATCCAGCGTAACGGTAGCGTAAGTATCGTTACTGGTAATGCTCTTAGTCCAGATGTAGCCTTCCGTGCCTTCGGTGCATTCCGGCGTCTGGGTACGGTCAAACATGTTAACAAGGTCAACAGCCAGCAGCGTCGGGTTAATCAGCACGCCTTTGGCGCTCATCGGGTGCGCGCTTACGCCTTTGATTTTTACAATGGCAGTACCGGCGTTAAAGGTCTGGTAAACCACTTCACCCTGTTCGCAGCAATCAATGGTGTAGGCAAACTTAACCGGGAACTTGCTGAAATCAAGCTTTTTGCTGCCGCGCAGGCCGATTTCTTCATCCGGCACAAAAGCCACATAAATATCGCCGTGGTAACGCCCTTCGGTTAACAAAGTTTCCAGCGCAACCATAATGTTGGCAATGGCGGCTTTGTTATCTGCGCCAAGCACGCTGGTGCCGTCGGTAAACACAATATCCTGCCCTACATATTTGTCAAGCTCGGGGTGTTCCGCCGTGCGGATGTAAATGCCTTTTTCGGCATTAAGGCAAACATCGCCGCCCTGATAGTTTTTAACCACCTGCGGATGGATTTCGGGCGACATGTTGATGTCGATGGTATCAAGGTGCGCGCACCAGCCAACGGCGGGCACTTCTTTGGTGCAGCCTTCCGGCAGATGTGCGGGCAGTTTGCCGGTTAAAACGGAATATTCACTGATTTCCAGATCAACAAGGCCGAGTTCAGCCAGATCCTGTTTTAACAGCTCCGCCAGATTGCGCTGGCCTTCGCTGCTCGGTACGGTTTGTACCGGCGCGTCACTCTGGCTGGGAACGGCAACATAACGCAAAAATCTTTGCAGTAATTTTTCCTGTAACATTTATAAAGCCTCCTTAAATCTTACATCCGGCGCGGATATACATAATCGGCCTGGAAGCCCAGAGGAATATCGAACCACCAGAAGAAGTACAGCATAAAGGTTAAGGTAATTAAAAGCGTAACGGTGTACGGCAGCATCATGGAACTGAGCGTGCCGATGCCTGCTTCTTTAACGTATTTCTGGCAGTAGAGAATAATCAGCGGGTAGAACGCAAACATCGGGGTTACTACGTTAACGGCGCTGTCACTGACGCGGTAAGCAGCTTGCGTAAGCTCCGGCGCGATGCCGACCGCCATCAGCATAGGTACAAAAATCGGCGCAAGGATTGCCCATTTAGCGGATGCCGAAGTGATGATAAGGTTCAGCAAGCCTACAAAAACGATAATGCCGAAAATGGTAATCTGCGGCGGCAGTGCAAGGGATTTTAAAAATTCCGCACCGGAAACAGCAAGCAAAACGCCGATGTTGGAAGCGCCGAACGCATAAAGGAACTGCGCAGCGAAGAAGTAGAATACTACCATCTGCACCAGCGTTTTGGTAATTTCTTCCATAGCGGCGGTTACATCTTTAGGCGATTTGAACTTGCCGCACAAAACGCCGTAAACAAGGCCGACAGCTGCCGCAAAAATAAAGATTACGGCAACAATGGATTGCATAATCGGTGCCTGGAAGCTGGCAATTTCGCCGTTAGGCGCGCGCAGCAGGGAATCCTGCGGATAGAGAGCCGCAAACAGGCCGGCAATCATTAAAATTAAAATAGCGGTTGCAATCATAAAAGCGCGGTTTTCGCGCGGGGTGATGTCGGTGTTGTTTTCGTTGCCAAGGTCAAGGTCGGGCGGCAGCGGATAGGTTTTCCACAGCCACGGTTCAACAACGTGTTCCGTTACCCACCAGCAGGAAGCGATTACTAAAAAGGTAGAACCAACAGCATAAAAATAATTGCAAAGTACGTTTACCTGATAGGTGGGGTCGATAATCTGCGCCGCGCTTTGCGTAAAGCCCTGGATTACCGGGTCGATAGCGGACGGCGTGTAGTTGGCGCTGAACGCACCGGCAATGCCTGCAAAGGAAGCAGCAACGCCGGACAGCGGGTGCTTGCCCGTTGCATAAAACATGTAAGCCGCAATCGGGATAATGATAACGTAACCTGTATCCGGACCGAGATGGCTGACCATACCGGCAAAAATTACTACCGGCGTAATTAAAAACTTCGGCGTAACGGACAGGATTTTTTTGAGGCCCGTGTTGATGTAGCCGGAACCGTCGGCGATGCCGATACCCAAAGTTGCGACGATAACCATCGTCAGCGGCGGGAAGTTAGCGTAGTTGGTAACCATTTTGCTCATCAAAGTTACCAGTTCCTTGCCGCTTAACATATTATTGATAGTAATCTGCTTGCCCGTTGCGGGGTGTACGTAATCAAAGCTGATCTGCGACAGCACCGCGGAAATAACGCATACAAGCACAAATGCACCGATGAACAGAATGGTAATATCCGGGATTTTATTGCCGACACGTTCAATCAAACCCAGGATGCCGCCAACCTGCTCCTTCTTTTTAATTTCTTCCAAGTATAAAGCCCCCTTTTATTTTTTGCCGCAAAAAAATTATACCCCAAAAGCCAGTGACCTTTGGGGTACAATAACGGCCTTTTTAATAAACTCTAACTATAAATTTACAACGAAGAAAGCATATCGTCAACATATTTTTTAATTTTTTCCAGCTTTTTGCGGATATCCTTAACCTTGCCGCTGTCGCGCGCCACAACCTGCTCAATCTTGGTGCGGTGCTGCAAATAAGTGCGTTCAAGGTTCTTCATGTAATCGCGCAAAGCAGCAACTTCCGGAACATCGCTGACAATTTCGGACGACGCTACCGACCAGTCGCTGCCGCTGATGGTTACGCTGTCGCCGTATTGCGGGATATACGCCGCCGTACCGATGCGTTTTTGCAGTTCGCCCGCAAATTCCATCGCCGCGTCAACCTCGCCGTGCGTTACAAAAAACGCCTTCGGCTTCTGCGTCATCTTGCCGTACCACTCCAAAAACTGTTCCTTATCGGCGTGGGCGCTAAAGCCCTTCATGTTATAAACCTGCGCGTTAACGCGGATATCCTCGCCCATAATTTTAACCTGGCGCACGCCTTCAATCAGCTTGCGGCCAAGGCAGCCTTCCGCCTGATAACCGGCGATGATGACGCTGCTGTCCTCGCGCCACAGATTATGTTTTAAGTGGTGCAGGATACGCCCCGCGTCGCACATGCCGCTGGCAGAAAGGATGATTTTTGTACCCGGCGTTTCATTAATCATGCGCGATTCCTGCGCCGTCGCCGTAAAATGCAGCTGCTTCATCGAAAGCAGGTGCTTGCCCTGCATTTCGTAAATCTTGCGTGCCTCGTCGTCAAACTCCTGCGGGTTACCCAGCACAATCTGCGTGGCTTTGTTCGCCATTGGGCTGTCGATGTAAATCGGTATGTCGCTGGAGATTTTACCTTCGTGCGCCAATTTCTGGAAGTAATACAACAGCACCTGCGTACGCCCAACGGCAAAAGCCGGAATGATGACGTTGCCGCCGCGTTCCGCGGTGGAGTTGATAATCTCCGCCAGCTCGGCTTCCTTGTCATACGCTTTGTGTACGCGGTTGCCGTAAGTCGATTCGGCAATGATAAAATCCGCACCGGCAAGCTGTTCCGGGTCTTCGATAATCGGCGCACCCGGCTGCCCAACGTCGCCGGTAAAAATCAGCTTGGTGCGTTTGCCGTCTTCTTCGGCAAAAACCTCCGCCATGGCGGAACCGATAATATGCCCCGCCACTTTAAATTTAACCTTAATACCGGGGATAACGTCAAATTCCGTATCAAAATCGCGCACTACAAAATTTTTAAGTGCGTTATAGGCTTCATCAACCGTGTACAGCGGCTTGATGAATTTACGCCCGGCGCGCAGACCTTTGCGGTTGGCAAACTCCGCGTCCGATTCGTGGATATGCGCGCTGTCAGGCAGCAGGATACCGCACAGTTCCAGCGTGGTTTTAGTGCAGTACACCGGGCCTTTGTAGCCCTGCGCCACCAGCTTCGGTATCAGCCCGCTGTGGTCGATATGCGCGTGCGTTAAAACAACGGCGTCAATTTCACCGGGATTAAAAACAAAATCACGCTCGTTAAAAGCGTTAATCAGCTTGCTGCCCTGAAACATGCCGCAGTCTACCAGCATTTTTTTGCCGCCTATTTCCAAAAGATAGCATGAACCGGTAACCATCCTTGTGGCACCCAAAAAAGTTATCTTCATCGTCACGCCTCCTTTTAGTGCAAATCGAATATATTTATATATTCTGCAAAAAATAAATTTTCCCTGCTTTAACAGCGGCGTAAAAAATAAACCGGCCGCGGTGTGCAGCCGGTTGTTGTTTTAAATTTTAGCCCCTTACCTGCCCGTTGCCGGTGATAAGGTATTTGTAAGATGTCAGTTCAGGCAAAGCCATAGGCCCGCGGGCATGCAGCTTCTGCGTGCTGATGCCGATTTCCGCGCCCATGCCGAACTCAAAGCCGTCGGTAAAGCGCGTGCTGGCGTTAACATATACCGCCGCCGCATCCACGCTGTCCTGGAACTTGCGCGCCATATTGTAATCTTCCGTTACAATACATTCGGAATGTTTTGTGCTGTATTTGGCAATATGTGCCAGCGCTTCGTCGATATCCGCCACAATTTTAACGGACAGGCGCAAATCGCCGTATTCCGTTGCCCAGTCTTCTTCCGTTGCGGGCTGTACACGTTCGTCAAACTCCTGCACGGCCGGGCAGCCGAAAATCTGCACGCCTGCTTTAAAATATTCGTCCAGCATCAGCGGCAAAAACTTACCGGCAACATCTTTATGCACCAACAGCGTTTCCATCGCGTTGCAAACGCTGGGGCGCTGCACCTTTGCGTTAAAGGCAATTTTGCGCGCCATCTCGCAGTCTGCCGAAGCATCCACGTAAGTGTGGCACACGCCGCTGCCGGTTTCAATTACGGGCACGGTCGCATTCTGCACCACGGCTTTAATCAGCCCTGCGCCGCCGCGGGGAATTACCACGTCCACAAATTCGTTCATTTTAATCAGCGCCGTTACCGCCGCACGGTCGGTCGTATCAATAAGCTGTATTGCGCCCTGCGGGATTCCTGCCGCTTCCGCCGCTTCCGTCAGCACGCCTGCCACAGCAAGGTTGCTTTGCATGGCTTCGCTGCCGCCTTTTAAAACCACGGCGTTGCCGGATTTAAGGCACAGCCCGATAGCGTCCGCCGTTACATTGGGGCGCGCTTCGTAAATAATGCCGATAACGCCCAGCGGCACGCGTACTTTGGTAATTTTTAAGCCGTTGGCAAGCGTTTGCCCGCCGATGACATTGCCCACGGGGTCGGGCAGCGCCGCTACCTGCTGCAAACCTTCGGCCATACCGGCAATACGTTCCGGCGTCAGGCGCAGCCTGTCCTGCATGGATTCGCGCATGCCGTTTTCTTTCGCCGCCTGCATATCCCTGTTGTTGGCTTCAATAATAAAATCGGTTTTAGCTAAAAGCGCGTCCGCCATAGCGAGCAGCGCCTTATTTTTTACAGCCGCCGATACTACCGCCAGCTTGCCCGCTGCGTTGTGGGCAGCTTCGGCTTTGGCCCTTACCAGTTCAAAAGTAGTCATCTTAACAGCCCCCTTAATTTAAAATTACCAAATCGTCGCGGTGAATAACTTCGTCAAAATTTTTATGCCCGAGGATTTTTTCTATTTCGCTGGTTTTGCAGCCCTTAATCTGCGCCAAATCATCCGAAGAATAATGGCACAGCCCGCGCGCCAGCTCAAAACCGTCCTGCGTTACCACGCTGATGGTGTTGCCGGCTTCAAAGCTGCCTTCCACAGAGGTAATGCCAGCCGGCAAAATGCTGCACCCGCCGGCTTTTTTTATAGCTTTTACGCAGCCGTCATCAACCACAATTTTGCCCATAATGCGCGCGCCGAAGGCCAGCCAGCGTTTACGGAACTGCAAACGGTTTTCCTTGGATGCAAACAGCGTGCCGATTTCCTCGCCGTTTAAAATGCGGGCGATAACGTCTTTTTCGCTGCCGCTGGCAATAACCATGTTAATGCCGGAGCTGGTTGCGTTTTTGGCAGCCTGCAATTTGGTAAACATGCCGCCCGTGCCGACGCTGCTGCCAACGCCGCCCGCCAGAGCTTCAATCTCCGGCGTAATCTCATCAACCTTGCTGATAAGCGTTGCCTCCGGGTGCGTCTGCGGGTTAGCGGTGTACAAGCCTTCAACGTCCGAAAGGATTATTACAAGGTCGGCGTCCGTAATGCCTGCCACCAGTGCGGACATATTGTCGTTGTCGCCGATTTTCAGCTCGTCCAGCGCCACAACGTCGTTTTCGTTAACGATGGGGATAACGCCGTTTTTCAACAGCTCCATAAAAGTGTTGCGCGCGTTGGTATAACGGTGGCGGTCAATTGCCTCCATGCGCGTCAGCAAAACCTGCGCCACAATCTGTCCGTATTCGGCAAAAAACTTTTCGTAGGTGTGCATCAAAATGCCCTGCCCAATCGCGGCAGCGGCCTGCTTGCCCGGTATGGTACGTGGTTTTTCAGGCAGCCCCAGTCTGTCAACGCCAACGGCAACCGCGCCGCTGGTAACCAGAATCATCTCGCGCCCCTGGTTCTGCAAATCAGCCATCTCGCGCGCCAGCCGGTCAATGCGCCCAAAATCACGCTTGCCGTTCTGGTGCGTAATGGTGCTGCTGCCTACCTTAACAACAACCCTTTTTGCTTTTTTTAAATCAGACCGTTGTAATACCATACCCCTCACCCCATTTAGTATTCTTTAAATTCAAACACCATGTCGCGGATTCGCACCGTCTGCCCTTCAACAATGCCTGCTTCCTTCAGGGCATCGTCAATTTTCAGGCTTTTCCAGATAAGCTGGAAACGGTACAGCGCTTCATCATTGTCAAAATTCGTCATCGCCACAAGGCGTTCAATGTTCTTGCCGCGCACTTCAAAATCGGTATCGTTGCCGGGCACAATTTCAAAGCTGTCCGGGTCAATTTCCGGCACCAGGTTGCTTTCGTCTTCCTCATCTTCCGGCACAAAGTTCTGTAACATTTCGTAAGCCTTATACATCAAAGCCTGCAAACCTTCGCCGCTTGCGGCGGATACCGGCATAATTTCAAAGCCCTTGCCTTCCACGTACTCTTTTACGCGCTCAAAATTTTCCCTGCCTTCGGGCAAGTCCATTTTGTTGGCAACAACCAGCTGTTTGCGGCGTGCCAGTTTATCGCTGTATTCTTTCAGTTCAAAATTGATTTTTTCAAAATCGTCAATCGGGTCGCGTCCGTCCGTGCCGGATACATCAAGCACGTGCAGCAAAACTTTGGTGCGTTCCACATGGCGCAAAAAGTCATGCCCAAGACCCACGCCCTGATGCGCACCTTCAATAAGTCCCGGAATATCCGCCAGCACAAAGCTGCGTTCCGCATCGATGCGCACAACGCCCAAAACCGGGGTCAGCGTGGTAAAATGGTAAGCCGCAATCTCCGGCCTTGCGGCCGATACCTGTGCAATAATGCTGCTTTTGCCGACGCTGGGGTAACCTACAAGGCCCACGTCCGCCAAAAGTTTCAGCTCCAGCTTAACCCAGCGGTTCTCGCCCGGCTCGCCCTTTTCGGCAAACGTCGGCGCACGGTTGGTTGCCGTGGCATAGCAGGCATTGCCCTTGCCGCCGCGTCCGCCTTTTGCTACAACGTATTCCTGCCCGTCCTCAACAAGGTCGGCCAGGCGCACTCCCGTAGCATCGTCGCGCACCAGCGTGCCCATCGGCACTTTAACAATAACGTCATCGGCCCTGTGCCCGGTGCAGTTGCTGTTGCCGCCCTGCCCGCCGCGTTTGGCCACAAATTTACGTTTATAACGGAAATCAATCAGCGTGTTCAAATTTTTATCCGCACGCAAAATAACGCTGCCGCCGCGTCCGCCGTTGCCGCCGTTCGGGCCGCCCTTTTCTACAAATTTTTCCCTGCGGAAGCTGCTCATGCCGTCGCCGCCTGCGCCTGCTTCCACATAAATTCTTGCTCTGTCAATAAACATTCTAAAATCTCCTGTATTTAAGGCAAACTTCTGCCAATTATATACTTTTATTATACCTCATGCGGGCACAGTTAGGCAAATCATTCGCCGCGCAGCCAGCCCGCCAGAAGCTGCGAAGCAAACATGCCCAACTTTTTGTAAGTCGCCACCGTCGGGTGGATGCCGTCAAAATACGCCGACTGCAATTCCGTATCACTCAAACCCACAGCGTCCTGCAAATCAAGCAAAAAGGCTTTGCCTTCAAACTCCAACTGTATGCGCCTGCGCAGAAGCTCAACCTGCGCGTTGTAATCATCATTAGCGGCATACAGCGGCAAAACTATCGCCAGCGGCCACTTTTTAGCAATGCAGTACGCCAGCGCCTGTTTTAAATCGTCAATAATAAAGCCCTGCGGACGGCGGTTTAAAATATCGTTGGCGCCGCCCCAAAACACAACGCCCTCCGTGCGCTCCGGCAGATACATGTTTTTTAAACGGTACACAATATCGTCGCAGCAATCACCGCAGACGCCGTAATTAAGCATTGTCACGCCGGTTTCCGCCTGCACCTCCGCAATCCACGATTCCTTCGGACCATACGGAAAACCAAATATTAAAGAATCGCCAAAACAGGCAACAGTACGCATAATATTTCTCCTTTAACAAGTCTGTTTGCTTTTGGTTACTACTTTAAATTTTACCAAATTTTAAAAAGTTTTTCGATTGTTTTTTATAACATTGCATCGCTCATGCAGATATATAAATAAGGCTGTATATGTTTAGATACAGCCTTATGGGTTATACAGATATTAAATTCAGAATAAATCACTGTGAGAACCGGTACGTGATAAATAAAGCATTAATTTATTATTATCGATTTTGTAAATTAAAAGCCAGTCCGGCTGAATATGGCATTCCTTAACGCCTTTATATTTGCGTGAAGCTGTAAGGGTATGGTCACGGTACTTCTCCGGCAAAATTTTTCCTTCGGCCAATATTTTAATTACTTCCGTTAAAAGCTGCATATTGTAGCCCCTGCTTTGGGCTAATTTAACGTCCTTGCGGAATTGTTTGGAAGGAATTACTTCATACATTATTTAAGCAATTCCTCCATCATTTCATCTACATTTTTATAGCTTTTGTAAGCAGAAGGATTCTTTTCCATTTCTTCTATTTCTTTTAAAGCCTCTAAAGTCGTTTTATTAGGTTCTTTATTAAGTGAAATAGTGAACGGAATTTTGCCCTCTCTTAAAGTCTGACGGAGAAAAATATTAACAGCCGTAGTAAAGTTCAAGCCGAATTCAGCAAACAGCGCATCGGCCTGCGATTTAATATCTTTATCAACACGGATGCTTACGTTAGTAGTTGCAGCAGACATATAAATCAACTCCTTTTACTGCTATTATACATATATTGCACGTTTATTGCAAGCATTTTGCCAGTATAATGTAAAATGCATACAAAAAGCGGATGGCATAAAGCCACCCGCTTTAGTTATTCTAATATTAAGCTGTTGTACGGCTAAGATTAGAAAGTGAATACAACTTCGGACCAAATGGTCTGTTCGTCGAGGTCGCCTTCACGGGAATCAAGGTCGAAGTATTTAACAGCTGCTACAATGTTTTTAGCAAGAGCTACGTTAGCGCCTACTTCAAAGCCTTCGAAACCGTCAGTAGCTACGCAATCATCGCCTTCGCCTACGCCATATTTCCAATCATTCATAACACCGCTGTAAGCGTCATTGGTGTTATCAAAATAGGTCAGAGCAGGCATATCATAGTAGTTAGCATATACGCCCCAAGAACCGGGCTGAGAAGCTTTAGCGCCTTTATATGCAAGACCTACTACATAACCATTGTTATCAAGATCGCCAGATTCATCTGCATCACCATGGAGATATTCAGCAGACAATTTCAGGTCTTTAACAACCGGTACAGCTGCACCTACATTCCATACTTCCTGGCTGTAACCATCATCAGCATTGTAATAGGTTACATAAGCATCAACTACACCAATCTTGGAGCTCAGGTCAACTGCATACAGACGGTCTTCATCCAACGGAGTTACATCGTCGCCTTCACCTTTACCAGCAAAACCGGTAATCTTAACGTCTTTACCGTAAGAAAGTTTAACTGCGTCAAATTCAGCATCAACTACATTACCGGTATGAAGTTTGAAGTTCTGACGGCCAAGGTCAGCTTTAACGCCGCCGATAGGACCGGATACATAAGCCCAGTTCAGGCTTACATCATCATCAGATTTGCCTTCTTTTAATTTTTTATCAGTGTAATACTGATTGTTTTCAAAACGTCCGGTATAGGTCCAATCTTCATTGATAGCACCGTTTACGAACAAACGGGTACGCAGACGACCTTCGTGGCTGCCATTGTCCATATCACGATAAGAAGCGCGGATCTGACCGGTGATTTTTACGTTGTCAGCTTTTTTCTCAAGGTTAGCTACGCGAACACCGAGGCTGTCCAGTTCGTCTGCGAATTCAGCAGCCAGTTTGTCTACGTTTGCACCGTTTGCCATAGCTTTTGCTACGATCTGTGCCATTTCATAACGGGTCATCAGTTTGTCGCCACCAAAGGTGCCGTCAGGATAACCGTTTACGATGCCTTCTGCAGCCAGTTTGTTAACTGCGTCATAAGCCCAGTGGCCGGCCGGTACGTCGCTGAACGGGTTAGCTGCATAAGCGGAAGCAGTTACGCCGAGAGCCATAGCCATTGCTAATACTAAAGATTTTTTCATTTTGTTTTCCTCCCTTTTGTTTAGAAAAACACTTTGTATTTTATAAAACGCAGCGGGAAGAAACTTTAGTTTTTAACATTTGCTTAAAGTGCGAGTCTCCTGGTTTCCTCTACCCGGCAAATATTTACTCACTGCCGCTTCTTCTTTTTGCGGTTTATAACTATGGTAAAGGCCTTGCTCCTGAGGAATGGCAAAGCCTTTATGTGCAAAAACAAGGTAAACCCGAAAAACGTTCCTGAGGAGAAGGTTTCTGACTACCAAGTCTTTTTACACATCATCATTATAACACATCTGCCCCCCCAGTAAAGACCTGTTTTGTAAAAATTCAAACATTTCTACTTTAAGCCGATATGGTGCTGGTACGGCACTCAAACTTTCGGCGTAAAAAAATAAAGGGCAACCGTCAGGTTGCCCCGCGCTCCGCGCGCCAAACAAGGGTACTTGCAGCCGGTGGCTGTAATTACCTTAGGCGAGGCAAAGCCTCGCCGCCGATTTTAAAATTTTAATTTTATTTTTCATTTTAGGTTTAATTTGGTTACGCCTTTGCAGTTACATTATTACTTTTAATTTACTATTTTATTTATTTTGACTACACCTTTGTATGAAGGATAGTACTTTTTAATTTTTTAGTTACCCATTCATCTTCATTCTTTTGACGGAGCAAAAGAACGAAGCAAGAAAACTCCCGCGGCTAGCAAAAATTTACGGATTTTATTGCCTGCGCAAAAAATCCGCACGCGTCCCGCCGCAACCAATAAAAATTTCCACGGAACTCGCTTCGCTCAGACACCGGGAAATTTTTATTGCTTTTTATCAATACCGCTAAATTTTTAATGCCGCGCTCCGCCCAAATTCGTACTTTAGCTACTTCTTTTTATTGATTTAAGTATTACCGTACTTTTTAGCAACCTGCTATCGTACCATCGGATTTTAGCAACATTTACTAAAGAACAACTGCAAAAATCGAACCTGAGCGAAGCGAATTTCGTATTTTTGTAGTTGTTATGCTAATAGTTGCGTAGCGAGCCGCGCCAGCGACGAAGCGGGAAAATCCGCCTAGCCGCGGAACTTTCTTGGTTCGTTCTTTGGTTACAAAGAATGAACATAAGTTAAAAACAAAAATATTAAAAATAATATCGTAACTGCAAAGATAAAAACAACAACACCCTTTATTTGACTTTTCGTTTATGTTTGCTATAATAATTATAGAAATGCAAATGTGCTGCCGATAGACGGTTAGCCTTAGATAATTAGCTTTTTGAAATAGCCGTATCCTTGGCGGGGGCGGCTATTTCTGTTTATTAGAATGGTTAGAACCAATCATATATCCGACGCTAAATATCGTCGCGGTGTAGCCTATAAAGGCCATCATCGTTAAAATATCCACGCGGATCACCTTCTTTATTACAGTAATTTCCTACTATCAAAATAGCAGGATTTTCTATATTATCGAAGGGTCACAGTCCCTCCGCAGAGGGCTAACCGCCTACCGTTATGGCAGCACATTTGCTTGTTTATTCTAACAGAAAAATATAAATCTGTAAAGATACGCAAAAAAGGCAAAGGTTATATTATTTATAACCTTTGCCTTTTTAATTAAACCATTATTTAACCGCAATTACTTCAATCTCGCAAAGCACGCCTTTGGGGATTGCTTTTACTGCTACACAGCTGCGCGCTGGTTTGCCGGTAAAGTATTTGGCGTATACTTCGTTAAATGCGGCGAAGTCTGCCATATCTGCCAAAAAGCAGGTAGTTTTTACAACATTGGTATAATCCAGCCCTGCTGCGGACAAAATAGCGCCGACGTTTTTGCAGCTCTGCTCTGCCTGTGCGGTAATGCCTTCCGGCACTTCGCCGGTGGCAGGGTCAACCGGGATTTGCCCGGAAGCAAAAATAAAATTGCCGGCTTCCATTGCCTGAGAATACGGTCCGATAGCAGCCGGTGCTTTTTCGGTATTGATAACTTTCATTAATAAACCCTCCTTAAAATCTTTCTGTTTAAAGTATATCAGCAAAACGCTTTTTATGCAAAGCCGCTTTGCCCGCAAAATAAAACAGCCGCCGTAAACACGGCGGCCACAGCAGCATTGCGCACCCCCAACGCGCACTGCCGAGAGGAGTAGAGAATGAGCACTTGAGAATATCAATAAACGGACGCGTCCTTTACAACCAATATTCCGCCCTGCAAAAGCGCAGTTAAGATAAAAACCCGTCTTTCCAAAAACGAAAAGACGGGTTCTAATGTTTATCAATCAAAGGGCCCTGCCACTCTCACATAACAAAGCCGGTTGGTGAGTGAACATCTCCTTCCTGTCTCCCGCAGGTCAAGCAGTGATGCTTATACAGGCTGCGCGCTCGGCTTCGGCTTTTATTGCCGTTACGGCGACGGGATCGCATCGGATTTGCACCGATAAACATTTAAACTATCGTACCTGTACGAAATATTGATTTGCTGACTTAATTATAACTATTACTAATAACGCTGTCAAGCCTTTTGGTAAAAAATTACCATTTTTATTTTTGCGTGAATGGTTACTATTTAGGTTTTATTTATCTTTAAAATACCACATCAGCCCGTAGGGCACGGTTACGTTTAAAATAATCATGCGCACCAGCTGATAGGTTAAAATAATCGATACGTTTTCGCCCATGCTCATGCCTGCCAGGCACATTTCGGCGATGCCGCCGGGCGCCATGGCAAGAAAGGCTGTAATGATGGAAAAACCGTACACGCCAGACAAATAATACGCCATGCCGATGCTGACGGCAATGATAATTAAAATGCCGGTGAGAATGAACGGCATCAGCTTGGCGGTTTCACGGATACGCTGCGGGTCAAGCAGCATGCCCATATACAGGCCGATGCTAATTTGCGCAACCATCATCAGCGGGTCGGGCACGGGCTGCAAATTGCCGAAAAAGTACGAGCAGGCGGACGCAGCCAAAATCGGCCCGAGCAAACGCGGCGTCGGTATATGCAGCTTCTCCAGCGTCAGCGCGCCAAAGGCAGCAATCGGCACCAGCCACAGCCAGCTGTGCCCCTGCGCAATTTCAGGCGCTAAAACAGCGTCCTTAATTTCCGCGCCAAGCCCATGCACAACCAAAAACGGCACAATTATTATCGCGCCCATTAAGCGCAACGTCTGCATTACCATTACGGCGCTGAAATCTACGCGCGGGTCGCTTTCGCTCATCAAAAGCATCTGCGTCATGCCGCCGGGCATACAGCCCATTACGCAGCTTTGCAGATTGGCGTAGCTGTGGCGCGAAGTCCACCACGCAATAACAACGCTTGCGCCGACGGTGGCAAAGGTTGCCTCAAACACGCCCAAAGTCTGCATGGAAAGCTCGTGCAGCGTATCTGCCGTAAAATTGCGGCCAATGCCGTAACCGGCGACGCACAAACCAAGCTCACGCCACTGCCGCGGCCAGTACACCTGCGCGCCGATAACCTTCCAGAACATGGCAGACACAATGCCGCCCAAAAGAAACGGAATCGGCACCGAAAAATATTCCAGCAGCGCGCCGATAAGCATCGCCATGCCGAACATCATCAGCTGCCTTACATGCAGCATTGTATTAATTCCCATACTTAACCACTCCCCGGCGGTCAAAAAATCAGTGGTTTTCCAAAGCAGTCATAATACGGTTGATAAGCTCGCTGCGCATCGTGTTCTGCGTTACGGAATACGTCATAATGCGGCTGTCGTCAAGCCCCAGCTCGCGTTTAAACAGCGCCTTCTGCGCCAGCGCCGCATTTTTGGAAAGCTTATCGGCCTTCGTTAAAACAATCTGTACGTTCAGCCCGCAGCCCAGCAGCCAGTGGTAGCACTCCATGTCGCTTTCCATCGGCTTATGCCGGATATCAATAAGCTGGCACACCATTGCCAGATTATCCGAACCGGACAGGTATTTGCTGATAAAGCCGGACCACAAATCCTTGTTGTTTTTGCCGGTTTTGGCAAAGCCGTAGCCTGGCAAATCGACAAGATAAAACTGGGCGGTTTCTGCGCCGTCCTCCAGCGTGCGTTTGGCGTCCAGCAGATAGTAGTTGATGGTTTGCGTTTTGCCGGGGGTTGCGCTGACACGCGCCAGCCCGTTGCGGCGGCACAGCGAGTTAATCAGCGACGATTTGCCGACGTTGCTGCGCCCGATAAACGCTGCTTCAATCAGCGGCGGCGTGGGGTACTGCTCTGCCTTAACGGCAGACGTGACAAAGTTCGCGCGGATAATATCCCAAACTCCTTTGTTCATCGCATTCAATCCTCCAATGCTATTTTTAACACCTCATCCATATGTTTAACTGGTATAAAGTTCATCTTTTCGCGCACGTTTTTGGGCAGTTCGTCCAAATCCTGCACGTTTTTGGCAGGCATAATAATGGTTTTAACGCCGTAGCGGTGCGCCGCCAAAAATTTCTCTTTAATGCCGCCCACAGGCAGTACCCTGCCGGACAGCGTAATTTCGCCGGTCATGGCAATATCTTTTTTAACCTTGCGCCCTGTCAGCGCCGATACCATTGCCGTTACCATCGTAATACCGGCGGAAGGCCCGTCTTTCGGTATTGCCCCCTCCGGCAGATGGATATGAATATCGGTCGTTTCGTAAAAATCCTTGGCAAGGCCCAGTTCATCCGCACGGCTGCGGATATAGGTATAGCCAGCCTGCGCGGATTCCTTCATAACGTCGCCCAGCTGGCCGGTAAGCGCCAAATGCCCCTTGCCCTTGCAGGCAACAACTTCAACCTTCAAAAGCTCGCCGCCGACGCGCGTCCAAGCAAGGCCGGTGCAGATGCCTGCTGCGGCTTCAAGGCTTACGTCATCTTCAAGGTAAATAATTTTACCCAGATATTTATGCAGGTTTTTAGCCGTTACTTTTGCCGTTTTGGCTTCGCCGTTAACAATGCGGTGCGCCGTTTTGCGGCAGACAGCGGCAATTTTGCGTTCAAGGTTACGCACACCGGCTTCGCGCGTATAGCCGCGGATAATCAGGCGCAGTGCGTCCTCTGTTATCGTCAGCGTTTTGGCGCTTAAACCGTTGTTGTGGCGTTCCTTCGGCAGCAAATGCAGCTCGGCAATTTTTACTTTTTCATCCTCCGTATAGCTGGAAAGCTGCACAACTTCCATGCGGTCCAGCAGCGCGGGCGGAATGGTTTCCACCGTGTTGGCGGTTACAATCCAGAACACCTGCGACAGGTCGAACGGAATTTCAACATAGTGGTCGCTGAAGGTGTTATTCTGTTCCGGATCAAGCACTTCCAGCAGCGCGGAAGCCGGGTCGCCGCGGAAATCGGACGACATTTTGTCAACTTCATCAAGCAAAAATACCGGGTTCATTACGCCGCAGGTCTGCATGCCGTGTATAATTCGTCCCGGCATGGCGCCGATATAGGTGCGGCGGTGTCCGCGGATTTCCGCTTCATCGTGCACGCCGCCCAGCGACATGCGCGTAAACTTACGGTCGATAGCACGGGCAACGGACTGCGCCAGCGATGTTTTGCCGACACCCGGAGGCCCAACGAGGCACAAAATCGGCCCTTTGCCGCTCTTGGTCAGCGCGCGCACTGCAAGGTATTCCAGAATGCGCTCCTTAACCTTTTCCAGACCGTAATGGTCTTTATTTAAAATCTTTTCGGCTTTTTTCAAATCAAAATTATCCTTGCCGTAAATGCCCCACGGCAAAGCCAGCAGCGTTTCCACATAGTTGCGGATGACGCCGCTTTCCGCCATCATCGGCGGCATTTTGAAAAGGCGATCCAGTTCCTTGTTCAGCTTGTCGGTAACTTCCGGCGGCAGGTCGCGCCCTTCCATCTGCTTTTTGTATTCGTCAACTTCGGCCTGGCGTTCGTCACCGTCGCCAAGTTCCTTGTTAATCACTTTAATCTGCTCACGCAGATAATATTCACGCTGATTTTTTTCTATTTGCTTGCGCACTTCCTGCGCGATATTTTTTTCAAGCTCTGCAATTTCCTGCTCTTTGCACAAAAAGGCATACAGTTTGTGCATGCGCTCTTTAACGTCGGCCAGCTCCAGCAGTTCTTCCTTTTCGTCGATGCTGATGGTTAAATAACCGGCGATAATATCGGCAATCTCACCGGCGGTGGTAATGTTTTTAAAATTAAGCATAACCTCCGTTGTTACTTTTTTGCCGGTAATCAGCCATTTTTCAAAGCTCTGCAAAAGTATGCGGCGCATGGCTTCGGTTTCGGCGTTTTCTTCCGGCTCAATGCTTTCAAAAGGCTGCACAAAGCCTTCAAGGTAAACGTCCTTAAACGGCGCGTCGATAACGGAGGTCACTTCCACGCGGTTCAAACCCTGAATCAAAATGCGCAAAGCACCGCTCGGCAGCTTCAAAAGCTGTTTAATTTCGGCAACAACGCCGAAGCCGTACAAATCTTCGCGCTTCGGGTCGGCCGTTTCGGCGTCGCGCTGCGTAACCAGCAGTATTTTTTTGTCAAGCTGCATGGCAGCGTTAACGGCATTTATTGATTTATCCCTGCCGACGTCAAGGTTTACCGTCATCCCCGGGAAAACGATAATCCCCCTCAGCGCCAGCAGCGGCATTAATGTTCCTGATGCTTCCATTGTATATTAGCATCCCCCTATGGTAAAAATAGTCAAAGCATTCGGCTCTTGTACTAATTGTATCACAAAAGCCCCATAAAACCAAAAAGGGGAAGGATATTTTCCCTCCCCCATTTTTTAATTTCAGCTTGCTGCCACAATCATTTTCGGCTCCGCATGGTTGCGGATGCAGTCAGCCGTTACAATACATTTTACAACGTCGCTGCGCGAAGGCACATCATACATTACGTTGCGCATTACCGTTTCGATAATGGCACGCAAACCACGTGCGCCGGCACTGCGTTTCAGTGCTTCTTCGGCAATGGCGTCCAGCGCGTCGGGTTCAAATTCCAGTTCAACATTATCCATAGCCAGGAAATGCTGGTACTGTTTAACCAGTGCGTTTTTAGGCTCCTGCAAAATCTTAATCAGTGCAGCCTTGTCAAGCGCCTCCAGCGTTACAACAACCGGCAGACGACCCGCAAATTCCGGAATCAAACCAAATTTCATCAAATCCTCCGGCAGTACCTTTTTAAAGGTATCCGTCAGGCTGATTTCGTCCTTGGTTTTGATATCGGCGCCAAAGCCCAGATTTTTTTTGCCGGTGCGCTGGCTGATGATGCTTTCCAGCCCGTCAAACGCGCCGCCGCAGATAAACAGGATGTTGGTCGTGTCAATCTGCAAAAATTCCTGATGCGGATGTTTGCGCCCGCCCTGCGGCGGAACATTGGCAACAGTGCCTTCAAGAATTTTTAAAAGCGCCTGCTGTACGCCTTCGCCCGAAACGTCGCGGGTAATGGACGGATTTTCGGACTTGCGCGAAATTTTATCAATCTCGTCGATGTAGATAATGCCGCGCTGTGCGCGTTCAATATCGTAATCGGCATTCTGGATTAAACGCAGCAGAATGTTCTCCACATCCTCGCCGACATAGCCCGCTTCGGTAAGCGCGGTAGCATCGGCAATGGCAAATGGCACCTGCAAAATCTTGGCCAAAGTCTGCGCCAGCAGGGTTTTGCCGCTGCCGGTCGGTCCCAGCATTAAAATGTTGGATTTTTGCAGTTCAACATCCCTGTCGCCTGCGTGGTTCAGTTCATAGTCAATGCGTTTATAGTGGTTGTAAACGGCAACGGCAAGAGTCTTTTTTGCTTCCTCCTGGCCGATGACGTATTCATCCAGAATTGCCTTGATTTCCTTGGGTTTGGGCAGCTCGGCAATATCTGCGTGCTGCACTGCTCGTGCCCGCATTTCTTCTTCAAGCATTTCATTGCAGAGTTTTATGCACTCATCGCAAATAAACAAATCACCTTCGCCCAGCACCTTGCTGAACATTTTGCTGACCTGCGCCTCGCGCTTGCCGCAAAAAGAGCAAACCGGTGCATCGTGGTGATTGTCCCCACCGAATTTCATTTCAAATATCTCCTTAAAGCCTTTATTTTTCATTTGCAGGCTGCTTACGCGTTACAACTTCGTCAATCAGGCCATATTCCTTAGCCTGCTGGCTGGTCATGTAGTTATCACGGTCAGTGTCCTGCGCAATCTTTTCCTTGGTCTGGCCGGTATGGCGGGCTAAAATGCCGTTCATCTCGTCGCGCACGCGCAAAATTTCACGCGCGGTAATTTCAATTTCGGAAGCCTGCCCCTGTACGCCGCCGAGCGGCTGATGAATCATCACTCTGGAATACGGCAGGGCAAAACGCTTGCCCGGAGTGCCTGCAGCCAGAAGCACGGACGCCATGCTGGCAGCCATGCCCATGCAGATTGTGGAAACATCAGGCTTTATGTACTGCATTGTGTCATAAATCGCCAGGCCGGCGCTTACGCTGCCGCCCGGGCTGTTGATATAGAGATGGATATCCTTATCGGGGTCTTCCGACTCTAAAAAGAGCAGCTGGGCGATAACGAGATTGGCCATAGTATCATCTATTTCGCCGGTAACAAAAACTATCCTGTCCTTTAAAAGGCGGGAATATATATCGTAAGAGCGTTCGCCGCGGTTGGATTGTTCTACAACTATTGGCACATAATTCATTATTGTCACACCCCTTTTCTGTGGTCTACTGTGCGCTTAAATTATTTTGCGCTGTCAATAATTACATGGGCAGCTTTGCGGCGCAGAATGTTTGCGAGCAGCAGGCCCATGGTGCCGTTTGCTTTAATGATTTTCTTAACATCTTCCAAAGTTGCGCCATGCTGGGAAGCGATAGCGGAAAGTTCGCTGTCAACGTCTTCCATGGAAACCTGAATGTTTTCAGCTTTGGCAACAGCATCCAGAACGAGGTCGGTTTTAACGTTTTCAACAGCAGCGTCATGCTGGCGTTCGCGGAGCTGTTCCATGTCGATGCCGCTGTACTGCATGTACTGTTCAAGGCTCAGTTTGCGGGTTTCCAGGCTCATGCGCATTTCGTCAATCATCTGGGTAATGCGGTCTTCAATCATGATTTCCGGAACTTCAAATTCCGCATTGGCAACAGCAAGGTCAATCAATGCTTTTTCGTAAGCGATTTTGGCATTGTTTTCTGCTGCTTTCTGCATGCGTTCTTTATAGCTTGCGCGCAGTTCTTCAACGGTTTTGCAATCGCTGTTTGCTGCTACGTATTCGTCGGTCAGTTCGGGCAGTTCTTTGCGTTTAACGTCCTGTACGTTTACTTTGAAGATAGCCTGTTTGCCGGCCAGTTCTTTAACAAAGTATTCTTCCGGGAAGGTTACGTCCACATCGGTGGAATCGCCTTTTTTAAGGCCAACGAGCTGGTCTTCAAAGCCCGGGATGAAGGAGTTGGAACCAACTTCCAGCGGATAGCCTTTGCCTTCGCCGCCGCTGAACGGTTCGCCGTCAACGGTGCCTGCAAAGTCGATAATTGCAAAGTCGCCTTTTTCAATTACAGCGCCTTCTTCAGCTTCTACCATTTTTGCATGGCGGTTGCGCAGGCCCTGTACCTGTTCTTCAACAGCTTCGTCGGTAACTTCAACTGCTTCTTTTTCAACATGCAGTTCTTTGTAGTCGCCCAGTTTTACTTCCGGTTTCAGGGTTACTTTAATGGTAAGTTCCATATCTTTGTTTTCTTCAAATACGGATTCTTCTACTTTCGGGTCGGAAACCGGGATGAGTTTTTCCTGTTCCAGAGCCTGGGTGTAGCACTGGTTGGCAACCAGTTCAAAAGCCTCTTGTTTTACGGCTTCTTTGCCGTAGTGCATTTCGATAACGTTGCGGGGGGCTTTGCCTTTACGGAAGCCGGGGATGTTTACCTGGCCTGCGATTTTTGCTACGGCTTTTTTATAGCCTTTGTTTACTTCCTCTGCGGGCAAAGTGATTTTAAGAGTTGCGTCGTTGCCGACTCTTTCTACTGTTACGTTCATTAATAAATCCTCCCTTAATTTATGTGCTGGTTCTTACAGCGTTTTGTTTGCATCGGTTTTAATTGTTAAAAATGCAGCTGTTTACACACATTGCTCATAATATAATATCACAACAAAAGGTAGTTGACAAGAATTTTACTGCTTTTCCTACAATAATACCGTGCTTTTTGCGTAATAAATTTAAAAAACCCGGCAGTAAACTGCCGGGCTGAAAATTCGTGGAGCGGAAAACGAGATTCGAACTCGCGACCCCCTCCTTGGCAAGGAGGTGCTCTACCACTGAGCTATTTCCGCGTTTCTCAACAACGAAGTTAATTATAGCGTAACAACATGGCTTTGTCAACACTTTTTTATAAATTATTTTAGAAAATTCCCAGTACAATCTGGCTGATGTTTTTGGAATGGTCTGAAACGCGCTTCATGTTGATTAAAATTTCCATCATCAAAAAGCCTGCCACAGGGTCGCAGCGTTTTTCGTTCAGGCGCACAATGTGGTTTTTGCGGATTTCCTTCTGCATCTTTTTAACCTGACGGCAGACGTCCCACGCCTCCTGCGCCAATGCCTTATCGTTAGTTGCCAGTGCTTCCATCGCCTTGCCGCTGGCTTCAAGCACCAGCTTGCCAAGGCTGCGCAGTTCTGCTTTCGCTTCGTCGCTGAATTTTATATCGTCCTCAAAAATGCGTCGTGCATCTTTAGCCAGCGCTTCGCCATGGTCACCGATACGTTCAATATCCGTGCAGGCGTGCAAAAGGCGCGTATGCTCTGCGGAAAGCACACCGCTCATTTCTTTCTCGCTCATCTTGGTAAGGTAGCGGGTAATGTCCTCCTCCAGAGCGTCGATAACAGGCTCATGCTCCAGCACGTATTTGATTTTTTCGGGGTCTTTGTCTTCCAGCGCCGCAAGGCCTATTTCCACATTATGGCGCGCCATGTTGCCCATGCGCACAATTTCCTTAACGGCAAGTCCTATAGCAATGGAAGGCGTTGCCAGCATTTTTTCATCCAGAAACGCAGGCTTGCGGGAGATAATTTCGCTCTTACCCGGCAAAAGTTTTTCGATAAATTTAATATACAAACCGGTAAACGGCATGAACAGCAGGGTGTTTACTACATTGAACGCCGTATGCGCGTTGGCAATCTGGCGGGCGATATCACCGGCAGGGGAAATGGCCAGCACCAGCTTGATAAACAGCCCCATAAAGGTGATGAAGATGATGCTGCCGATAAAGTTAAACATTACATGCGCCAATGCTACACGTTTAGCCGTAATGTTGGCGCGCAGGGAAGCCAGCACCGCAGTAATACAGGTACCGATGTTGTCGCCCAACAATACGGGGATGGCACCTTCCAGCGGAATAAGGCCCTGGTTGGCAATGGCAATCAAAACGCCGATAGTCGCACTGCTGGACTGAATGACCATCGTCATTACCAAACCTACAAGCACGCCCAAAAGCGGATTATCCGAAAAGCGGTGGATAAAATCAATAAAGCCCTGATATTCGCGCAAAGGCATTACGGAACTGCTCATCATCTCCATGCCCAGCATTAAAATGCCGAAGCCTAAAATTACCTGCCCGAAATATTTGCCGCGGCGGCGTTTGGCAAGAAGCTGCACAGCAAAGCCGATAGCCAGAAACAGCGTAATGTAATCCGTCAGCTTAAAGGCAATCAGCTGCGCCGTCATCGTCGTGCCGATGTTTGCGCCCATAACAACGCCGAAGGCCTGTTTTAAATTCATCAGCCCGGCGTTAACAAAGCCGACCGTCATAACCGTCGTCGCGCTGCTGGACTGCAAAATGCCCGTTACCACAGCGCCCAGCGCCACGGCAACCACCAGCACGCCGGTCAGTTTTTCCAGTATCTTCTGCAATTTTTCACCGGCCGCACGCTGCAAGCCTTCGCCCATCAGCTGCATGCCGTATAAAAATAACGCCAAACCTCCCAAAAATCCGAAAAAGTAAACCATAAGTCCTCCCCCGCTTTGCTGTTTAACATGGTTTTTACTTGTATTTTACATTTATTATACAGGATTTTGGCGCGGCGGCACAAGCGGTTTTGTAAATAAATAAACAAAAAGGCCCTGCACATGGCAGAGCCGTTAAAAACTTAAATTTTAAATTATGCCTGCACCTCTCCGGCAGATTTATAGTATCTGGCTTTCCACTGTTCAAACTGCATGTACACAACCGGCACAACCAAAAGCGTCAGCAGCGTGGAAGTTACCAAACCGCCGACCAGAACAACGCCCATCGACTGGCGCAGCTCCGCGCCTTCACCAATGCCCATTGCAATCGGCAGCATGCCGAGAATGGTGGACAGCGTCGTCATAAGTATCGGGCGCAGACGCAGCGAGCAGGCTTCCAAAGTCGC
>CASFJU010000017.1 GCA_949295115.1 uncultured Phascolarctobacterium sp. | reverse complement strand
AATTTGCCGTCCGGCGACGATACGCGCAGGTTTTTAACGTCGTTGATATCGGTGCGCTTGCTTTGCGGCAGCTGCAAAATAATATCGTAGTCGTTATCGCCGATGGTGAAGCTGTTGCCCGTGCTTTTGCCCATGAAGGCCATTTCCACAACTTCGCCGACGGAATAGGAATCAAGCCCCAGCAGGCTGGCGCGCGCCTGGTCAAGTTTAATCAGAATTTCCGGCTGCTCGTCGCTGTCGGAAATATCGACGTCAGTCGCGCCCGGCACCTTACGCACTAAATCAGCCAGTTCCAAAGCATATTCTTTCAGCTGCTTGATATTGCTGCCGCGCAGGCCAATCTGCACCGGGCGGCTGTCGCCGCGCCCGCGCCCCTGATTGGAAACGACGGTAACGCTCAAGCCTTCAACATTGCGCACATCGGCACGCAAATCGTCCATAATCTGCTGCATAGTACGCTCGCGCTCATTGCTCGGTATCAGACGGATATCAATCGAGCCCTGGTTAACCGGGTTACGCCCGTTGCCGATGTTCAGCGCCGCTATTTTTACCTCCGGCATACCGGTAATTGCCTGCTGCAGCGGCGTTGCCAGCTGTACGGTCTTTTCCATGCTGGTACCGATCGGCGCTTTAAATTTAACACTGAACTCGCCGCTGTCATACGTCGGCTGATATTCCGTACCGACAAACGGCAGCAGCACAAGGTTTAACGCCAGCGAAAAAAAGCCCGCCGCAATAATTTTTTTCGGGTTGTTCAGCGCCGCTTCCATAATGCCGTTATACAGCCCGCGGAAAATCTGGAAGCCGTTTTCAAATTTATCCAGCGCAAGCTGCACATATTTGTTGCGGTGGCTTTCGCCCGGCTTTTCTTCCTTAATCCAGTAGGCGGAAACCATCGGCGTCAGTGAAAACGCTACCAGCGTGGAAAACGCAATGGCAAAGGCAACCGTTAAGCCAAACTGCTTAAAATACTGGCCGATAATTTCGCCCATGCTGCCGACCGGCACAAACACCGCCATTAACGACAGCGATGTTGCCAGTATTGCCAAAGAAATTTCTTCCGTCGCTTCTTTAGCCGCCACAAACGGCGTTTTGCCCATTTCGATGTGGCGGAAAATATTTTCGATAACTACAATCGCGTCGTCTATCAAAATGCCGACCGCCAGGCTGAGCGCCATCAGCGACATATTGTTCAGCGTAAAATCCAGCGCCTTCATCATAAAGAAGGTAGCTATAATGGATGTCGGTATGCACAGGCCGCCGATAACCGTCGCGCGGAAGTTGCCAAGGAACATATAAGTTATAAACAGCGCAAGTGCGCCGCCGAAGAAAATCGTGTTCCACACGTCGGCAATGTTCTCGCGCACGTAGGTAGACTGGTCGCGCACAATATCAACCTTGATGTCCGGCGGGATAACGCGCTGCTTCAGTTCTTCCATTTTGGCGTTAACGCGGTCGGTAACGTCAACCGTGTTGGTTTTGCTCTGCTTGCGCACAAAGGTCATAACGCAGGGCACGCCGTTAGCGCTGGCAAAGGTGTCCTCGTCCTCCCAACCGTCGATAACGTCCGCCACATCACTGATATACACAGCCTTACCGTCGTGGTTGGCAATAACAACCTTCTTTACGTCGTCGATGCTGTTGTACTTGCCAATCGTGCGCACGGTAATTTCCATATCGTGGTTCTTGGCCTTGCCGCCCGGCGTGTTGTAGTTCTCGTCGTCTACCTTTTCCAGCAAATCCTGAAACGAAATGCCGTATTCCATCAGCTTGTCGGGCTTCGCCACAAGGCGGATAACGCGCTGGCTGGCGCCGACTGCCGTTACTTCGGCAACGCCTTCAACCATCTGCATCTCGTCAAGGATGCTGTCCTCAATCAGACGGCGGATTTCACCGCGGCTGCGCGAATCGGACGAAAAGGTATAAGCAACAATGGACTGCGAAGTTAAATCAACCGTCTGTACAACAGGCTCGTCGATGTCGTCCGGCAGGCGGTTACGCACACTGGCAACCTTCTCGCGCACTTCGCTCGCCATATCCTGCGGGTCAACGCCCATGTTAAACTCCAGCACCGTTTCGCTGTAGCCTTCCAGCACCGTGCTGGATATCGTTTTATAGCCCGCAACCTGGCTGACGCGGTTTTCTATGGGCTTTGTAATAAGCGTTTCCATTTCCTCCGGCGATGCGCCGTCATAGGTTACGCGCACGCTGACGATAGGCATGTCAACGTCAGGGTTCAGGTCAACGCCGATTTCCGGGTAGCAGCGGATGCCGAATACCACCAGCAGCAAAACAAGCATGGTGGTAAAAACCGGCCGGCGGATAAAAGTACCTATCATAATCAATTACCTGCCTTGTCCGTAACTATCTTACTGCCCTCGCGCAGCTTGTTATGTCCTTCGGTTACAATTATTTCATCGCCGTTCAGTCCGCTTAAAACTTCGGCAATCTTATCGTCAAAATAGCCAATATCCAGCACCTGGCGGCGCACGGTATTATCTTCGTTAACAACGTAAACGGTTTTCTGGTCATCGCGCATTACAATGGCATGTACAGGTATCGTCAGCACGTTTTCCTTCGGCTGCGCCGTTAAACGCACCGTTGCAAAAACGCCCGCCAGCAGCCCTTCCGTATTGTCCACGCTTACTTCCGCCGCAAAGGTGTGCGCCGGTAAATCCGCCACAGGGGCGATGCGCGTTATTTTGCCGATAATCTTATGACCGGCGAAAGCAGGCAAATCAATTTCCGCTTCGTTGCCCACTGCCACGCCGCTGATATTGCCCTCCGGAATATTGATAACGGTTTTCAGCACGCTGATATCCGCCACAGCGAACAGCGGCGTACCTGCCGTTGCGTAATAACCTTCCTGATGATAGCGTTTGGCAACAATGCCGTCCGCCGGTGCCACAACAACCGTGCCTGCGGACTGCGATTCCATAGCCTGCAAGGTGCCGCGCGCCGCATCCAGTTTCGCCGCCGCATTATCGCGCGCAAAGGCGTAATCATCGGCAACCTGCTGCGAAACCGCGCCCTGTTCGTATAACTTGCTGTAACGCTCAAGGTCACGCTCCGCCTTGCGCAAACTGGTCTGCGCGTCCATGTAATTACCGCGCGCTTCCAAAAGGCTTGCGTCGGTGTCGCGCTGTTCCAGCTCCGCCAGCACCTGCCCTTTGGTCACGCGGTCGCCCTCGTTAACATACACACGTTCCACACGCCCGTCAACCTTGGCGGCAACATCAGCCTGCCACTCCGGGTCAAGGCTGCCGCTGAACTCCAAATCCGGCACAATCGTCCGGCGTTCCGGCCGCGCCGTAACAACAGCCACCGCCTGCACGCGGCTCATGCGTTCCGCGCGCTCGCGCTCCGTCTGGATGTTATCAAAAATGCGGTAGCAAACTATCAAAACAACGGCAATGCAAATGCCGATTAAAATTTTCATGTTGCGGTTGTGCCAATCCATGTCCGTTCTCCAATCAATATAATATAGTTATTATAATTATATAACTTTTTTTACTGCCTTCGCAAATAAAAAACGCCGCGTAATTGCAACAATTATGTAAAACCGTCTTGCACTAATCCGCCTGCCGAATTATAATGGCGGTGGGAGGCGAAATTATGGAAACCTTAACGCTGTTTGAAAACAATTTATCCCAGCCGCTGGCCGCGCGCCTGCGCCCGCAAACGCTTGACGAATACGTAGGGCAGACGCACCTATTGGGCAGGAGCAAAGTGCTGCGCCGCTTAATTGAAAGCGACCAGATTTCCTCCATGATTTTCTGGGGGCCTCCCGGCGTCGGCAAAACCACGCTGGCGCGGATAATAGCCAACACCACCAAAGCTGCTTTTATAGATTTTTCCGCCGTTACCAGCGGCATTAAAGAAATACGCGCCGTAATGCAAAAGGCAGAGGGCAACCGCCAGTGCGGCGAAAAAACCATCGTTTTTGTGGACGAAATACACCGCTTTAACAAAGCCCAACAGGACGCCTTTTTGCCGTTTGTCGAAAAGGGCAGCATTATTTTAATCGGCGCAACGACGGAAAACCCTTCGTTTGAAGTAAACAGCGCACTACTTTCCCGCTGCAAGGTTTTTGTTTTGCAGGAACTGAAAACGGACGAACTGGTACAGCTTTTAAAACGCGCGCTGACAGATGAAAAAGGCTTCGGCAGCCAGCAGATAAATATTGATGACGAACTTTTGGAAATGATTGCCGTGTTTGCCAACGGCGATGCGAGAACCGCGCTTTCCACTCTGGAAATGGCTGTTTTGAACGGCGATGTTGATAACAGCGGCGCAACGACGGTAACGCGCGAAACGCTGGAGCAATGCACGTCCAAAAAATCGCTGCTGTACGATAAAACAGGCGAAGAACATTACAATTTAATTTCCGCGCTGCACAAATCCATGCGCAACAGCGACCCGGATGCCGCCGTTTACTGGCTGGCGCGCATGCTGGAAGCAGGTGAAGACCCGTTATACATCGCGCGGCGCGTAACACGTTTTGCCAGCGAAGATATCGGGCTTGCCGACCCCAAAGCGCTGGAAATTGCCGTTGCCGCTTATCATGCGTGCCACTTCATCGGCATGCCGGAATGCAGTGTGCATTTAACGCAGGCCGTTGTGTACATGTCCGTCGCGCCAAAATCCAACGCGCTGTATATGGCGTATGAGCATGCCAAGCGCGACGCTGCCAAAATGCTGGCAGAACCGGTGCCGCTTGTCATCCGCAACGCGCCGACGAAACTAATGCAGGAACTTAACTACGGCAAAGGCTACCAATACGCGCACGACAGCGCTGACAAACTGACCAACATGCAGTGCCTGCCGGATTCGCTGCTCGGCACAACTTACTATAACCCCACCACGCAAGGTCTGGAAGCGCGCGTTAAAGCCCGCCTTGATGAAATAAAACGCTGGAAAAAACAGCACAGCCCAAAATAACCCATAACACACAAAAAGCCAAAGCACTACAAAGTAATGCTTTGGCTTTTCTTATTTTGCTATTTAAAAGAACACTTTTTTATCAACCGGCGCGGTGGAAGCTATCAGTTTGCCTTTGCGGTAGTTGCGCAGTACAGGCACATCGTAATTCAGTGCATTGTACCAGTTTTCGGCGTCCAAAATTACAAAGTTTGCGTCCTTGCCTTCGGCAATGCCGTATGCGTCGCCAAGGTGCAAAGTACGCGCCGCGTTTTCCGTAACAAATTTATAGGAATTGCAGATTTCTTCATAACCGAGCATGTGCCCCGCATACAGCCCCATAAATACCTGGTCGCGCATTTTACCGTTGCCCAACGGGTTCCACGGGTCAAAAATGTCGTCTGAACCGAAAGAAACATTCAAGCCTTCTGCGGTAAGCTCTTTTACGCGCGTCATGCTGCGGCGTTTCGGGTAGGTATCCACACGCCCACCCAAATGTACGTTAACGCAAGGGTTAGCCACAAAGTTGATGCCCGAAAGTTTCAGCAAACGCATCAGGCGAATCATGTAAGCGTTGTTGTAACTGTGCATTGCCGTTGTGTGCGAAGCCGTTACCATATCGCCCATACCGGTTTCGTAAGCGCGCGCAGCCACAGTTTCCAATCCGCGCGAAGCCTCGTCGTCAATCTCGTCGCAGTGAATGTCAATCAGCTTGCCGTATTTCTGCGCCAGCTCAAAGCAAATGTTCAGCGATTCCACCGAATATTCACGCGTAAACTCAAAGTGCGGAATTGCACCGGCAGCATCGGCGCCCATTTTCAGCGCTTCTTCAAGCAGCTCACGCCCGTGCGGATAGCTTAAAATGCCATACTGAGGGAAGGCAACAATCTGAATATCAATGTAATCTTTCACCTCATCGCGCAGCTCCAAAATCGCCTGCAAAGCGGTCAGCTTCGGGTCATTAATATCCACGTGAGTGCGCACATACTGAATGCCGTTGCCAGCCTGCAAGCGGATAGCCTTGTTGACGCGCTCCTTAACTTCGTCTTTGGTAAGGAAGGGTTTGTATTCTTCCCAGCGCTGGATGCCCTCAAAAAGCGTGCCGGAAAGATTCCAGTGCGGACGGCCTGCGGTCAGGCAGGTATCCAGATGCACGTGGGATTCGATAAACGGCGGCAGCACCATTTTACCGGCGCAGTCCGCAACAACTTCTTCGCCGGGCAGCGGCTCAAGCTGGGGCGCAATGGCTTCAAATTTGCCGTCCGTTACGCGGATATCCACCGTTTCCGTGGCGTTTGCCAGATAAAGTTTTTGCAGCAGCATAGTATTTCCGTCCTTTCTGTGTAAAACCGGTTATTTTTTGTTGCCAAGCATTTCGCCGATAAAGAAGAATACGGCGGCAACCACCATAGCGTTGATGGCGGCGATGCCCCATTGCAGCAGGTTTGCCACAACAGCGCCGAACACAATGCCCGCAATGTTGAACCAGTTGATAGTGTATTCCTTAAAATCGCCGGTAAATTTTTTGCCGTTGAAGAAATAATCCAGAATAACGATAATGCCGATAGGCGGCAGAGCGCAGTTAAGGATGCTGAGCCAGCTTACAAAATTATAGTACAGCCAGATTGCCAGCGCCGTGCCGACGATGCCGGAAATCCAGGTCGTCCATTTCATGCGGATGCGGGAAATGTTGGAAATGGCAAGGCCGCCGGTGTACAGCGCGTTGTTGTTGGTCGTCCAGATATTCGCGCCCAGTACAATCAATGCCGGGATAGCCAGCCCCTGCGCAATCATAACGTAAAAAATATCGTCCTTGCCGGTGTAAGCGCCGCCGACAGCGCCGAAGCAGAACATCAGCGTGTTGCCGAGGAAAAAGGCAATAATCGTCGTCCACACGGCAATGCTGCTGTTTTTGGCAAAGCGGATAAAGTTAGGCGTTGCCGTACCGCCGGAGATAAACGAACCGATAACGTAGCCGATGCCGGTAAACAGCGTAATCTGCCCCGCAGACTGCGCAAAAATGTATGCCAGCCCGCCGCCGTCAGCCGCAGCTGTTACCATGGAATAAACGCCAAGCACAACAATCAGCGGCACGGAAATGTAGCTGACAATTTCCAACGCCTTCATGCCGGTAGCAGCGGTCGCCGTCATCAAAAGACCGGCAATAATAGTCAGCGTCCATTCGCCCATGCCCATAAGTTCCGCCGCCGGGATGGAAAACATTGCCACACCGACGCCGAACCAGCCAATTTGCGTAAAGCCCAGAATTGCAGAAGAAAGGTACGAGCCTTTGCTGCCGAAAGTACGGCGGCACAGCAGGTCCATGTTCAAACCGGTTTTAGAACCAATAAAGGCCAGCACGCCGCAATAAGCCGACAGAATAACGCCGCCAATCAGGCAGGCCCACACAAAGCCGGACAGGTCCAGCCCGTTGCCGAGTTTTGCGCCGACGCTCATGCTGGCAGAGAAAAACGTAAAGCCCAGCATAACAAAAAACATTTGCCAGAAGCCTTTGCGTGCAGATTCAGGCACGGCCTCCAGCGAATAGTCCGCATCCACAGCGGCGGATGCGTTTTGTTTAACAGGTTCGCTCATTGAATAACCACCCTCCAGAATAATAACGTTTCAGGCGCAGCATTTTTACTAAACCGCACCTGCAAAAAATACCTCTTATACTATAACATTGCAGGCAGGCTTTGTCCATATATTACATGTTAACAATATGCCAAAGATTATACTGTTGCAGCGGCGCAAAAATGCTGCGGCTCCTCCGATTCCGTCCGGGCTTCGCGGCCGTGCTCCCGAAAGTTATTGCCCTAAATTTTGCCGCCGCAGTTTTTGTCTGCCGCTTTACAGCATAAATCTTTGGCATTCCATAGTTGACTGTCCGCAAGCAGGCAAAATAAAAAAGCAACCTAAAACTTTAGGCTGCTTAAAATTCGTTTTGGTGCGGTTGGTGGGATTTGAACCCACACGGGTCTCCCCGCCACCCCCTCAAGATGGTGCGTCTGCCGTTCCGCCACAACCGCATAAGGGGTAAAGTGCTATAAAATTAAAATGGTGCGGTAGAGAGGATTTGAACCTCCACGGGGTTGCCCCCACTAGCTCCTGAGGCTAGCGCGTCTGCCGTTCCGCCACTACCGCGTCAACATTGATAATTATAGCGCCTTATCAAGCATCTGTCAATAGTTTTTTATCTTATTTTTATAAAAAAGATAATATTTGTCGCGGTCGCGTAAAACTTTTTTTACATATTCGCGCGTATCGGGGTAAGGAATGTCCTCAATGCGGTTAAAATTATAATCCCAGCCGTTCTCCTGCATCCACGCGCGCGTGTTGCCGCGCCCCGCGTTGTAGGCAATCATCATCAGCACCCAGTTGCGCTGAAACTCATATTCCAGCTCGCCAAGGTACCAGCAGCCCAAACGCACATTATATTCCGGCGTGTGCAACGCCTCCAAATCAAAATAATCAAGCCCCATCTGGCTGGCAATCCATTCGCCGGTTTCAGGCATTATCTGCATTAAACCAATCGCACCGGCATGAGATACCGCTTCCGTGTCGAAACCGCTTTCGTTTTTAATTACCGCCGCCACCAAAAACGGGTCGATTTTATTTTTGCCGCTGTATTCCAGAATTTCTTCCTGATACGGCCACATATAAACAAAGCGCGTCTGCACCGCTTCGCTGTTCCAAATTTTTATGCCGGCCTCGCCGATGAGGAAAAAGGCAAGGGCAAATATTAAAAATTTAATGCTCCATCTGTCCAGCAGCTTTTTCTTCTTTCGCCTTGCCAAATCAAACCTCCGCCACAAGCGCACGCCATGCGTCCGTTACTGTTTTCTGCGCTGCTTCCAGCGGTCCGCTGTTGTCGATGACAAAATCCGCACAGGCGCGTTTTTCTTCCAGCGGCATCTGCGCGGCAATGCGTGCCTTAACTTCTTCGCGCGTCATCCGGCTGCGCTGCATGGCACGCTCAATCTGCGTTTCGCTGTCCACGGCAACCAGCCACACCTCGTCCACGTCCTTGTGCCAGCCGCATTCAATCAAAAGCGGCACATCCAGCACCGCCGCAGGCAGATTTTTACTGCGGCAGTCAGCCAAAAAGCTCTGCGCCGCCGCATGCACGTTTTTGTGGATAATGCCTTCCAGTTTTTTCAGCGCCGACTTGTCGTTAAACACAAGCTCCGCCATTTTGGCGCGGTTCAGTTCGCCGTCGGGCTGCAAATATTCAGTGCCGAAAGCTTTGGCAATTTCATCCAGCGCCGGGCTGCCCTTGGCAACCATGGTACGGCTTTCGGCGTCGGCGTCAAACACCGGCGCACCCAAACTGCGCAGCAAATTTGCTATTGTACTTTTACCGGAGGCTATGCCCCCCGTTAAACCTATAACTTTCATTTTACTTCCTTTACTTTTGGCAGTGCGGGCAGTACGTTGTGCCGCGCCCGCCTACCTTGGTGCCCAAAAGCTCGCCGCCGCACATTTTGCAGCACTGGCCTTTGCGCCCGTACACCAGCAAATGGTTCTGGTTGTCGCCCTTGTTGCCCTCGCCGTCCTTGTAATCGCGGAAGGTTGTGCCGCGGTTGGCAATGCCCTGCGCGATAACCTTGTTAATGGCGTCATGCAGCTTGTCAATTTCTGCGTCCGTTAAAGTGTTGGCAATGCGCATCGGCAAAATACCGGATAAAGCCAGGCACTCGTCGGCGTAGATATTGCCAAGCCCCGCAATAAAGGTCTGCTCCAGAATCAGCGTTTTAATGGGCTTTTTGCTTTTGGCAACAACCGGACGCATGTAATCCGCCGTAAAACCTTCGCTTAAAGGCTCAGGCCCAAGCGTTTCGTAGCCTTCAATATATTCATCGTCATTCGTTACAAGGTACAGCGTGCCAAAGGTGCGGATATCGGTAAACCACATCGTCACGCCGTCCGTCAGTTCAAATTTAATCTTGGCATACGGCGGCGCGGGCTTATCCGCTTCCTGCGCCATCAAAGCGCCGGTCATGCGCAAATGCACAATCAATTTCTGGTCAGCGCCGGTTTTAAGCACCAAATACTTGCCGCGGCGCCCAACGTCCTCAATCATGCGTCCGGTTAAACCGGCAATAAAGCCTTGCGGCGATGGGTACTTAATCAGCCTGTCCAAATAAACTTCTACCTTTTTTATAGTTTTGCCTTTGATATGCGGCAGCAGGGTTTTGCGTACCTGCTCCACTTCCGGCATTTCCGGCATTGTTATTCCCCCCTATTTTGCGTTGGCCCAGTTGGTGCCGTAGTTAACGTCGGCAATCAGCGGTACGCTTAATTTAACGGCTGCTTCCATCGTCTGTTTTACAAGTTTGCCGACTTCTTCGCGCTCGTCCGCCGTAACTTCAAGCAATAATTCGTCGTGCACCTGCAATAAAATGCGGCTTTTGTAATTGCCCTGCTCCAGCATTTTCTGCACGTTAATCATGGCAATTTTAATAATGTCCGCCGCCGTGCCCTGTATCGGCGTGTTAATGGCGGTGCGTTCCGCAAAGCCGCGGATGTTGAAGTTGCGGCTGTTAATATCTGGCAGGTAGCGCCTGCGTCCGAACAGCGTCTGCACATAGCCGTTTTTGCGTGCGCTTGCCACCATGTCGTCCATATATTTTTTAACGCCCGTGTAGCGTCCAAGATAGTTTTCAATATAACGTCCGGCCTCGCTGCGGCTGATATCCAGCTGCTTAGCCAGACCAAAATCGCTGATGCCGTACACAATGCCGAAGTTTACCGCTTTGGCGCGCGTACGCATCGTACCGGTTACTTCGCCCAGCGGCACGCCAAAAACTTCCGCCGCCGTGCGCGCATGTACATCCTGCCCATGAAGGAAGCTTTCCAGCAAAAGCTCATCCTGCGCAATATGCGCCAGCACGCGCAGTTCAACCTGCGAATAATCGCAGCTCAGCAAATAATCGTAGCCTTCGCCCGGCACAAAAATCTCACGTATTTGCTTGCCCAGCTCCGTGCGCGTCGGTATGTTCTGCAAGTTCGGGTCGGTGCTGCTTAAACGCCCCGTTACCGTCACCAGCTGCTGAAAATGCGTATGAATACGCCCGGTTTTAACGTTAATCAGCGGGCGCAAGCCTTCCAGATAAGTGCTGTGCAGCTTTGTCAGCTTGCGGTGTTCCAAAACAGTCCGCACCAGCGGATGCTCATTGCGAAGCTGCTCCAATACTGATACGTCCGTAGAATAGCCGGTTTTGGTCTTTTTGATTACCGGCAGCCCCAGCTTTTCAAACAAAACAACGCCCAACTGCTTGGTAGATTTTAAATTGAAGCTTTCGCCTGCCTGCTCCACCGCCAGAATTTCCAGTGCGGCAATCTGCGCCGCCATTTCTTTGGTAAGTTTTTCCAGCAGCGCCACATCCGGCTTAATTCCCGCCAGCTCCATTTTGGCCAGCGTGCGTGCCAGCGGCAGCTCCATTTCTTCATATAATTTTATCTGCTCATGCTCGTTCAGCCTGGCGCGCAAAACGGGCACAAGCTCGGCAATCGCCTTGCACTCCTGCGCATATGCCTGCGGCAAATAATCCGCGCTGATGGTTTTAACGCTGTAATTGCTGCGCCCAGCGTCCACAAGGTACGCCGCAATGGCAACGTCGTCCACAATGCCGCTCGCTTGTACGCCCATGCACAACGCAGTTTTTATAATCTCCTTGCTGTCACAGCAGGCTTTCTCTTTCGTTTCATCCGCCAGCCAGGCGTTAAACTGCCCCCAGCCCGCGCCGCCGTGCTTAAACACATACACGCGCCCGTCGCACAAAACTTCCGCCTGCGCAAAATATAAATCAGGCAATGCGCCGCCAACCTGCACCGCCAGCGGCGTAACCTCGCGTCTTGCGGCGATAAGTTTAAACAAAGCTTCCGCATCATCATCAGACGAAATAACTTCTTCCGGCAAAGCGTCTGGCGTTTCTTCAATCTCCTCGCCGAACAGGCTGAAATCGCCTTCGCCTGCGCCCATAACGGAAGCAAAGCGGTCGTACATATTGCGGAACTCCAAAGACTGCATCAGCTCGCGCGCTTCCGGCTGCATGCCGCGCAGCTCGTAAGCCGCTAAATCCGTATCCACCGGCACTTCTGTAAATATTGTTGCCAGCTTTTTGGAAAGCAGTGCTGAATCCTTATTGTTCAAAAGCTTTTCACGCAGCGCTTTGCCGCTGATTTTTTCCGCATTTTCCAAAACATTTTCCACGCTGCCGTATTCGCTTATCAGCTTTAGCGCCGTTTTAGGTCCAACGCCCGGCACACCGGGGATATTGTCCGAAGTATCGCCCATCAGACCTTTCAGGTCGATAAGCTGCTTCGGCGTAAGATTTTCGTACTCCTCGGCAAAAATCTGTGGCGTGTAAACCTTCAAATCCGAAATGCCGCGCCTGGTAAAATACACGCTCGTGCGGTCGCTCAAAAGCTGCAACTCGTCGCGGTCGCCGGTAACAATAATTACCTCAGCCTGCTGCGGCGCGTGCACGGCAAAAGTGCCGATGATATCGTCCGCCTCGTAATTATCCAGCTCCAGCACGGCAATGTTCATTGCCTCCAGCACCTTCCGCGCCAGCGGGAACTGCTCCGAAAGCTCGCTCGGCGTCGGCTTGCGCTGCCCCTTGTAATCGGCAAACATCTCCGTGCGGAAGGTTTTGCGGCTCTTATCAAACGCTACCGCCAGCCACTTGGGCTGAACATCGGCCAAAAGCCGCAGAAGCATGTTGCAAAAGCCGTACACCGCGCCAGTATGCATACCGTTTTTCGTCGTCAGCGGCGGCAATGCAAAAAACGCACGGTGAATCAGGCTGCTGCCATCTATAACCAAAAATTTATCTGCCATAGCCGTTCCTTTCGTATGTAATCATAATAATATATTATACCATACGCGCAGGTGTTGGTAAAATTACATTTTTTACCAAAACGCAAACAAACCCGTTTACTTTCGTAAACGGGTTTGTTAATAGTTACTTTACTGTTGATATTTACTTTTAGGTTACTTTATTATTTGTTCGTTACTGCTCCGTGCCGTGTTCGGCTTCGGCACGGTTGATGGCGCAGAGGATGCCCTGAATTGCGGCAACGTTGATGTTGGCGTTAATACCTACGCCGAAGATATGTCCGTTGCCGGGCACTTTCAGTTCGATATAGCAGATACCCAACGCGTCACTACCGCGTGAAATAGCGTGTTCATGGTAGTTTACAAATTCGTAGCCCACAACGCCGATGCTGCTGATTGCCTGGAAGAAGCTGTCAATCGGGCCGTTGCCGCTGCCGACAATCATCTTGATTGCGCCGTTGTCGTTAATATAGCCTTCAAAGCGTGTTTCCGTCGTACCGTCCAGCTCGCGCAGTTCCGTAAAGCGGTGCTGCAATAAGCTGTATTTGCCTTTAAAGTCAAGGTATTCCTTATTAAACAGCTCGACAATCTGGTCTTCCTTCAGCTCGTCGCCGTAAGCATCGCTGGCTGCTTTGACGATTGCGCCGAATTCCGGGTGCATTTCCTTCGGCAGGCGGTAACCGCAGGCGTGTTCCAGCACAAAGGCTGCTCCGCCCTTGCCGGACTGGCTGTTGATGCGGATAACCGGCTCGTATTCGCGGCTGATATCCGCCGGGTTGATGGGCAGGTAAGGCACTTCCCAATACGGCGTGCCGGAATTTTCCATATATTCGTAGCCTTTGCGGATAGCGTCCTGATGGGAGCCGGAAAAAGCGGTAAAGGCCAGTTCGCCCGCGTAAGGCTGGCGTTCATGCACGTGCATTTTGGTGCATTTTTCGTAAATCTTTTTAATTTCCAGAATATTGGTAAAGTCAAGCTGCGGGTCAACGCCCTGCGTAAACATATTCAGCGCCACGGTAACAAGGTCAAGGTTGCCGGTGCGCTCGCCGTTGCCGAACAGCGTGCCTTCAATGCGTTCCGCTCCCGCCATCATGGCAAGCTCTGCCGATGCCACCGCCGTGCCGCGGTCGTTATGCGGGTGAATACTGATAATCGCCGCCTCGCGGTTATGCAGGTTTTTGCAGAAGTATTCAATCTGGTCGGCGTAGGTGTTGGGCGTGCTCATCTCCACCGTGGAGGGCAGGTTTAAAATTACCGGGTTTTCTTTGGTCGCGCCCAGTTCCTTCATAACCTCCTCGCAAATGCGGATGGAAAAATCAATTTCCGTGCCGGTAAAGCTTTCCGGCGAATATTCGTAGCGGATGTTCATGCCGCTTTTGGCGACTTCTTCTTCCGTCAGCTTGCGGATAAGGCGCGCGCCTTCAACGGCGATATCGACGATGCCGTCCATATCCTTTTTGAACACAACCTTGCGCTGCAAAGTGCTGGTGGAATTATAAAAATGAATGATGACGTTTTTAGCGCCCTTTACTGCTTCAAAAGTCTTTTTAATCAGCTCGGCGCGGGCCTGAACCAGTACCTGCACGGTAACGTCGTCAGGAATATAATTGCCTTCAATCAAAGTACGCAGGATTTCGTATTCCGTTTCGGAAGCGGACGGGAAGCCCACTTCGATTTCCTTAAAGCCGATATCAACGAGAGTTTTGAACATTAACAGCTTTTCATCCAGCTGCATGGGCGTAACCAGTGCCTGGTTGCCGTCGCGCAAATCGACGCTGCACCATACCGGCGCTTTGGTAATAACTTTATCCGGCCATTCGCGGTTTGCCATTTTTACCGGCTGGAAAGGAATGTACTGTTTGTTGGCTTTTTGCATTTTAAATAACCTCCGTTCTTTTGTTCTGAGCGGAGAAACAAAAATCCCCGCTCCCTACTAAAGCATAGGGGCGGGGAATAATTCCACGCGGTACCACCCTAATTCAGCCGCCACTGCGGCCCTCAGCAGCCTCTAACAAGGCCCGGCTTAATAACGCTGCCACACGTCCGGCCCTACATATCGGGCAGGCAACTCTGGGATGAGCTATACATAAACTTTAGCCGCTGCCTCGCACCAACCGGCAGCTCTCTTACGGCGTTACGGTTTATCTTGTTCCCTTCACAGTCTTTAAGGTGAATGTTTTTTAAGTTGTTACAATTTATTATAATTACTCAGCGTTTTTCTGTCAAGACGTTTAGTCCTGTTTTTGGATGCTGGCTTTGGATTTATTTACGGAATAAATGGTTTCGAACGCAACCAGCACGGAAAGGATTACCAGAATAACGGAAACAACCGGTACAGCGGGGTGGCCAAGGCCGAGAACCCAGCCGTCGTAAATGCTGAGCATAAGCGCCCAGTTAGACATTAAGAACATCAGCACCGCCGGGATGCAGGCCGCCATCCAAACTTTGGAATTGCGGCGGGTATTGTACAGCCAGATGCTGATGCCAATCAGCGCCAGCGCAGCCAGCAGCTGGTTGGAAGCGCCGAAGGTGTTCCAGAAGGTTTTCCACGCCGGGATAACATTGCCTTTAGCGTCCGTCATGGTCTGGAAGATGAAGAAGATAGGCACTGCGGAAGTAAGCGCCGTACCAAGGATTTTGCCCTTCATATCGCGCCAGCCGGTAAGTTCTTCGATAACATAACGGCCAAGGCGGGTGCAGACGTCAAGAGTATCGTAAACAAAGGTGGTAAACGCCATCAGACCAAAGCTGATACCAAAAGCAGCCGGGATACCGATAAGTTCCATAAAGCTGCCGATGCCCATAGCGTAAATAAAGTTAGGCGCTTTGTGGATGAGTTCGGAATCCTGCGCCAGAATCATAACGCAGACGATGGATACAACTGCAACCATGCCTTCCAGCAGCATTGCGCCGTAGCCGATAGCGGTGGCGTCGGTTTCTTTAGCAAGCTGCTTGCTGCTGGTACCGGAAGATACCAGTGCATGGAAGCCGGAGCACGCGCCGCACGCGATAGTGATAAACAAAATCGGGAACATCGGCGTCCAGAAATGTTCGCCCAAAGATCCGTCCGGGTTCAGATTGGTGAAAGCCGGATAGTTGATTTCGTAACCGCCGAACATAATACCAATGGCGGCAACAACAAGGGCAATGTACAGGAAGTAACCGCCAAGCGCACCGCGCGGCTGCAACAGGAGCCACATCGGCATCATAGCCGCAACAAGGCAGTAAACCAAAATCAAAACGCCCCAAACCTTCTGCGCCGTTGCCGGGTCAGAAACAGGCAGGCTGAGCGGCAGGGATTGCCCCGCCCAGATAGCAACGCCAACCAGCGGCAGGAAGATGCAAACCGCAAGGTTTTCCTTTAATCCGCCAAAGCGCATTAACAGGCCCATAATAATAGGCAGCGCCAGATACATGGCAGAAGAACTTGCAATGCCCGCGCCGGAAACAACTTCGCCGTTTTCCAGTGTTACGTTGCCGACAAAGGACGACGCGGTAATATCGGTAAACGCTACAATAACGTAAACCAGCGTAATCCATACAAATATCATAAACAAAATCCACGCGCGCTGCGATACGTTAAGGCGCACAACTTCGGTAATGGATTTGGCTTTATGGCGCACGGAGGCAACCAAGCTGCCCATATCGTGAATACCGCCGATAAAAATACAACCAAGGATTACCCACAAAAGCGCCGGCGCCCAGCCGTAAATTACCGCTGCCAGGATAGGCCCGTTAATAGGGCCTGCCGCTGCGATGGCCGAAAAATGCTGGCCAAGCAGCATGCCCTTTTTGGCAGGCACATAGTCTACGCCGTCTTCCATTTCAACAGAAGGCACGGGATTTTTGTCATCAAGCTTAAAAACAGTGTTGGCAAGAAACTTGCCGTAGGTGTAATACGCGGCCAGTAAAATCAGCGCGCTTGCCACTACAATAAACAGTACCAATTGCGATTCCTCCCATCATCATGGCGTCGTTGCCATTTTATAAATCGTCATCATCTGCTTCCGTTTCCGGCTGCGGCAGCTGCGTAACCAAAACCTTGTCCACGCGCGTGCCGTCCATATCTACAACCTCAAAACGGTAGCCTTCCCACTCATAGTAGTTGCCCGCTTCCGGAATATGCCCGATATTTGTTACCACAAAACCGGCAACGGTATTGTAACCGTTCTTTTCTTCCAGCGGCAGCTCCTCAAACTCAAAATAATCCTTAAATTCGCTGATGGGCAGCATGCCGTCAACCAGCCAGCTACCATCTTCCCGCTTAACTACTTCCTGCTTAACGTCTTCGTCATACGAAGGCAAATCGCCGACAAGGTGTTCGATAACGTCCCTTAACGTTACCATGCCTGCCAGCCCGCCGAATTCGTCCATAACCAGCGCCACCTTAATGCGCTTAACCTTAAACATGTCAAGCAGGCTTTGGGTGTGCATTGCTTCCGGCACAAACAGCGGCTGCTGGATGAATTTGCGCAAATCGCGTTCGCCGCCGTGCAGCCACGAAGCAAACACCTTTTTGGTATACACAACGCCGGCTACATGTTCAAGGTCGCCGTCTGCAACGACAAAGCAGGAATACATCTTTTCTGACATTTCTGAAAATTGTACGTCTGCGGGGTCGTTCAAATCCAGCCACTCAATTTTGGTACGCGGCGTCATAATCTCGCTTACGCGCAAATCGTCAAGCGCAAACACGTTCTCAATCATCATCTGCTCACGGTCGTCAAACACGCCGTGCTCGCGTCCCTGCTCAATCAAAACGCGTACTTCTTCTTCCGTTACGGGCGGCTCCTCGTTCGGCTTAACGCCGATAACACGCAGCAGCACCGTGGTGGATACGCTTAAAAAGATGGTGAGCGGGCGGAAAACGGTGATTAAGGTTTTGATAAAGCGGGCGAAGAACATGGAAACCTTTTCGGGGTTGTTCAGCGCCAGCTTTTTAGGAAGCAGTTCGCCCAGAATCAGGCTTAAATAAGTTACAAGTACAACTACTGTGGCGTACGAAACAAACGCTGCGTAAGGCACCATAAACGGTATTTTGCGCAGCAGCACCTCAAGCGGTGCGGCCAGCATCGCGCCGCTGTATACGCCCGTACCGATGCCGACAAGCGTAATGCCTATCTGCACGGTGGATAAAAACACCGTAGGTTCATCGGCAAGTTTGGCAATATACGCAGCACTTTTGCTGCCTTCTTCTGCCAGCTGTTCCAGGCGGCTTTTGCGCGATGACACCACCGCCATTTCCAGCATCGACAGTAAACCGTTCAATAAAATAAGGACTAAAACAATAATACACTCAAGCACAGACCCAAGAGGATCCATATAACCAACTCCTATTTATCCCCTTATTTTGCCCACACAAGGCTCATTAAATTGGGGTATTCTTCTGTTAAATGCCTTAAAATTACGTCGATAACGGTATGTACCAGCCTCGGGTCGAAGCTTTCTTCGGTATCGGTCAGGCAGCTGTCCAGGCAAATATCGCCGTTATCGGTAATATAATATTTAAATACCTTGTATTTGCCGTTCATGGCGTTGATGTGTGCCAGCACAGCCTGTTTGTTTTCGTCGTTGACAACGGCTGCGGCAACGCGCACCTGAATCATGGTATAAATGCTGTCGTCGGTTACAACCATCGTCGGCAGCATCTGCCCGCTTACTTCCATATGTGCGCGGTATACAACGGTATGCAGGTCATTTTTTACTTCTTCTTTGCTGAAGCAGGTAATTTTATTATCTGCTAAAAATTTGTCAAATTGCTCAGCTTTGCTCATCGGATTAAGCCTCCCTAAAATAATGGTTATTACTATGATACACTATACAGCTAAATTTGTACAGATTTTAAATAAATTTAACGTGAATAATAACGCCGCACGTGTACAATATGTAAATATTTTAACACTCTGTGTTTTTTAACTTACAGCGCGTACATCTTGCGGCAAATTGCTCTGCCGCTTTCCGTTTTAAAAATACGCTCATAAGCTGTCTGCACGGCTTCCCTGCTTACGCCGTCCTCATACAGGTTTACCAGAAAGTCCGCTTCCACCAAAATTTGGTAATCTGCGCCTTCAATATTGTTATATGTGTGGTGGTGCGCAATCAGCCAGCATACGCGCTCAATAATATCAGCGTCAAAATCAAGGCTGCGCAGCAGTTTTTCCGCTTCCGGCGGGCCTTCCAGCTCCTGCTGTTTGCCGTTGCAGCTGCCGTATTTCTTTTCGCTGTTGCGGATGCCGATATCATGCGTCAATGCCGCTGCTTCCAAAATATACAGCGTTTTGTTATCCAGTTTTTCTTCTTCGCCGATAAGTTTTGCCAGCGTATGTACTTTCAGCAAATGCTGGATGCGTCTGGCGTCGCCGCTGTTGTACTCAATCATTGCCAAAATTAATTTGCGCAGTTTTGCGTCCATAAAAATCCCCTCTTACACAACCTGAAAAATATAAAATTTCAAATAATACGTTTCCGGCACGTTCCATAAAACCGGATGGTCCGGCGACTGCTGGCGCGCTTCAATCTGGCGCAGGCTGACGCTGGCGTCGCGCGCCGCGTCCTTCAGCATCTGTACAAAATATTCCTCCTTCATAAAGTGCGAGCAGGAACAGGTCGCCAGATATCCGCCGCGCGGCAAAAGCTTCATCGCTTTAAGGTTAATTTCCTTATATCCGCGGATAGCGTTTTTAACCGTGCTACCCGATTTGGTAAACGCCGGCGGGTCAAGAATGATAAAATCGTAAGCGTGCGATTTTTCTTCCGCCAGTTTTGTCAACAGGTCAAACACATTGGCTTCCAGCGGTTTAACAACATCTTTAAAGCCGTTCTTTTCGGCGTTAATGCCCGTCATGCGCACAGCCTCGGCCGATACATCCACCGCTGTTACGGAAGCTGCGCCGCCCGCCGCCGCATTCAGCGCAAACGCGCCGGTATGGGTAAAGCAGTCCAGCACATGTTTGCCCTTGGCAATGCGCGCCACCGCCTGCCTGTTGTACTTCTGGTCGAGGAAGAAGCCTGTTTTCTGTCCGTTTTCCACGTCCACTTCATAATGGATGCCGTTTTCCACTATCTCCGTCAGCGGGCTTTTATCGGCAACGGTTTCCGGCTTGAACCATCCCTTATTTTCCGTTAAGCCTTCCAGCTCGCGTATTTTTACATCGTTACGCTCATAAATGCCGCGGATGTTTTCGCCCTGCTTACGCAGAAGCTCCAGCAGCTGCGTAAAAATCATTTCCTTGCGCAGCTCAATGCCCAGCGATAAAGTCTGCGTTACTAAAATATCGTTAAAGCGGTCCACCGTCAGACCAGGGAACATATCCGCCTCACCGAAAATCAGGCGGCAGCATTTAAAATCGTCGCCCGGCATAACGGTGCGGCGGTAATCAACGGCATACTGCAAACGGCGCTGCCAAAAGGCGGCATCAAACTTATCATTGGTGTTGGTGGAGATTATCCTTACCTTAATTTTGCTGTTGTCGTTAATAAAGCCGGTGCCAAGGTATTTGCCTTTATTCGTTACAACGTCCACCAAATCGCCGTTGGCATAACGTCCTTCAATATTGGTAATTTCATCGGCATAAACCCACGGGTGCCCACCCCTTGCGGCACGCTCGCCCTTGGGCGTAATGTATATTTTTGTGTATTCGCGCATAAGCTGCTCCTTTATGTTTTTAAAAATATTATACAATACCGCGGCAAAATAAAAAAGCCTCCCGGCGCAAACCGGAAGGCAGTTTGTTTATATCAGTGCAAATGGCATACGCGGTCGGCAACTTCCGCTTTTTTAGCGTCGTTAAAGCGCGGCAGCGTGCTGAGATAGCCGGTAATGCGGCGTACCCTTACGATGGTATCATAATGCGGTTTTACAACAACATTATCGCCGTTCAGGCTTAAATCCATCGAAAGCAGGGTTTCGTGCGGTCTTACCTGCAGCTGGTCTTTTAAATAAATCGCGGCTTCTTCTCTGGTGATTCCGTCCGCGCAGTTAACTTTAATGCCGTCCATTTCGTAGGTCATAAAACTCACTCCTCAATTTGTTTCATGACCATATTATAAAACAATAATAATTATTTGTAAAGCCCTTTCTACAAAATATTGTAGTTTTTTATTTTGCTGACCGCAATATTTTGTAGCTTATTTGATAATTGGGCGTCCTTCCATCAGGTTCACCTGTTTGCAGATTGCCCATTTCATAATATCAACGGGGTCCTTCTGGTTGCCCATCGGCTCTACATCACGTTCGTAAACTTCTTTTTTGCTGAAACGGTTACCGTCATGCCGGTACACATAAATATCCGCGTTGGCGATAGTTTCAATGTAAGTATCGTCAAAATCATTGCGGAAACCAAAGAAACGGTTAACCATGTACGAATCCAAATCGTCCACCATTACCAGCACCAGCGCTTCAAGCTGCGCTTCTTCGGCAATGCTCTGCATTACGGCAGCGTCAATTTTTACCTTGCCCTTCGGCGTAAAAATTTTTTCGGCGGCGACGGCTTTGGCAGTTGCGTTATCCACCATTTTAAAATCAGGGAAGTGGTACGCCCACCTTACCGGCTCGCGCCAGCTGCGGTAAACGGACTGCGTTACGTTGCCGCTGCGGTCAAACACCACCAGCGTGGCGGGCTGCTCCGCAAAAGCGGCAAAAGCGCGCGGCGTTACGCCGATAAAGGCGCAGCAGATGAATGCGATAACTAAAAATATATTCAGCTTTTTCATGGTTTCACCCCTCATCTATTTTAAGCTGTAAGCCGCACCGTGTGCCAGTTTGGGCGCACCAAGATATGCGGCAATAGTCTGCCCGATGCAGCTGAAAGTCGGCATCGGCGCAAGCTGCTGTGGCTTAACACCAGCGCCGTAAAACAGCACCGGGATATGCTCGCGCGTATGGTCGCTCCCCTGCCATGTCGGGTCGCAGCCGTGGTCGGCAGTTACCAAAAGTAAATCGTCAGGTTTCAGCAGCACCAAAATCTCCGGCAGGCGGCTGTCAAAATATTCCAGCGCCTCGCCGTAGCCCAAAGCGTCGCGCCTGTGCCCGTAAGATGAATCAAAATCAACAAAATTGCTGAACACCAGCGTGTTGTCCGGCGCATCGGCAACGGCCTGTTTGCTGGCGTTAAAAATAACTTCCAGCCCCGCCGCCGGATAGTGTTTGGTTATGCCGCGGTGCGCAAAAATATCGGCAATTTTGCCAACGGCGTACACATTGCCGCCCGCCTCCGTCAGCTTGTCAAGCAGCGTCGGTTCGGGTGCAGGCACGGCATAATCGTGCCTGTTGCCGGTGCGCACAAAATCAGCGGCGCATGTGCCCACAAACGGACGCGCAATAATCCGCGCAATGCGGTAAGGCTTAACCAGCTTGTAGCAAATTTTGCACAAATCATACAAGCGCTCCAGCCCAAAAGCCTGCTCGTGCGCGGCAATCTGCAAAACGCTGTCCGCGCTGGTATAAATTATCGGCTTGCCACTTTTTATATGCTCCTCGCCCAGCTCCTTAATAATTTCCGTGCCGCTGGCGTGCTTTTCGCCAAGTACCCCGGGCAGCGCGCCCTCGCGGATAATTGCGTCCACCAGTTCCTGCGGAAAGCACTTCGGCTTATCGGGGAAGTAGCCCCATTCAAAATCGACCGGTACACCCATCATTTCCCAGTGCCCGCTTAAAGTATCCTTGCCGCGGCTGATTTCCTGCGCGTAGGTGTAAGCGCCTTTTATAGTTTCTGCTCCGCCAATGCTGTGCGCAAGTTTCTGCCCGCGACTCAGTTCGGCAGCTTTTTCCAACCCTAGCGCCGATAAGTTGGGCAAATGCAAAAACTTCGGGCTGCCGTCCGCATTTTTACGGTTCGCCGCCATCCATTCGCAAATATGCCCCAGCGTATCCGCGCCTTTATCGCCAAAACGCTCAGCATCCGCCGCGTGGCCGATGCCGAACGAATCAAGCAGCAAAATTATTGCCCTTGCCATAATTATTCCTCCCTTAAAAGGACGTGCAGCGCATGGCTGACAACATTGCAAAAACGCTCGCTTGCCAGTGCGTAAACATCAGGCGGCGCAACACTTTCGCTTTCCGTGCGTTTGGCAACAACGCCGCAGATAGAAGCCGCATGCAGCCCAAAGGCCTGCGCCACCACAAACAGCGTCGCCGTTTCCATTTCATAGTTCAGCGCGCCCAGCTGCTGCCACTCCTTCAAAGTTCCGCGCAATGCGTTGCAAACATAGCCGGTAAAGCTGTCGTAACGCTCCTGCCCCGGCCAGAAGGTATCGGAAGATACCGAAATGCCAACGTGATGCGGAATTTCCAGTTCTTCGGCAGTGTAGGCCAAAGCGTTGGTCAGTTTTAAATCCGCCACGGCGGGAAAGTTTACCGGCGCATAATGCGCGGATGTTCCGTCCAGACGCACAGCGGCGTTGTTGATGATAACGTCGCCAAGGTTGACATGCTCCTGTATCGAACCCGTCGTACCTACGCGGATAAAGTTTTTTATGCCAAGGCGCGCCAGTTCTTCCAAGCCGATAGCGACGGAAGGGCCACCCATGCCGGTGGAACATACCAGCACTTTTTTGCCCTCAACATCTGCCAGCCAGCTTGTGTATTCGCGGTGCGCCGCCAAAAACTGCGCCGGGCCGATAGCTTTGGCAAGCATTTCCACCCTGCCCGGGTCACCCGGCAGCAGCGCATATTCCGCGCCTTGCAGCATCTCACGCGATAATCCGACATGATACATTATTTCATTTTGTTCAGCATAGTTTTTCATTGTCTTGCCTCCAAACAATCGCTTTAACTTTTATTGTATTATAATAATTTCGGCATTATTTGGGCCTCTCCTGCTTTATAAAAGCAAAGCTTGTGTGAAAAACTTTATATTCCGTCTTTTAGAAATAGAAAAACCCCAAAGCCACAAGGCCTTGGGGTTTTGGTTTCGCACAATATCCAAATATTAGCGTTTGGAGAACTGGCTTGCTTTACGAGCTTTCTTCAAGCCATATTTACGGCGTTCTTTTTCACGCGGGTCACGAGTAAGGTAACCTGCTTTTTTAAGAGCCGGACGGAATTCTTCGTCAACTTTCAAAAGAGCGCGGGCAATGCCGTGACGGATTGCACCTGCCTGGCCGGAGAAGCCACCGCCGATAACATTTACGAGTACATCGTATTTGCCTTTGGTTTCGGTGAGTTCAAGCGGCTGGTTTACGATTAATTCCAAAGTTTTCAGTCCAAAATAATCGTCAAGCTCACGCTGGTTGATAATGATTTTACCTTCACCCGGAACCAGGCGAACGCGTGCAACTGAAGATTTGCGACGGCCGGTCGCATTATAAGTAACTACTGCCATTTACGTTTCCTCCTCCGGTTATTATCTTACGTTAATTTCAAGTACTTCGGGTTTCTGTGCTGCATGCGGATGTTCAGCACCTGCATATACATGCAGTTTGGTGAAGATTCTGCTGCCAAGACGGTTATGCGGAATCATGCCTTTAACGGCGAGTTCAACCATTCTTACAGGGTTTTTGGCAAGCATTTCACCTGCGGTAGTGAAGGTGGTGCCGCCAAGATAGCCGCTGTGACGGAAATAAGTTTTCTGAACGAGTTTTTTGCCGGTCAGAACTACTTTATCTGCATTGATTACGATTACATGATCTCCGGTATCCATATGCGGAGTGAAAGTCGGTTTGTGTTTTCCACGAAGGATTTTTGCTACTTCTGCGGCAAGACGGCCGAGAGTTTTATCAGCTGCGTCAACAACGTACCATTTGCGTTCGATGTTGGACGGGTTAGCCATAAAAGATTTCATCCTTATGTCCCTCCTAAATTATTTCCTGTTCAGTGTGCTTTGGTAACTTCTCTTGGGGCTAATAAGATACGTCACAAAATCACGTATATATATTTTATACACCTGCCGGGCGTTTGTCAAGCCTATTTATCGCTTTTTTGCGGCAAATATTCGCTGTAGCCTACATAATCAAGGTAAAGCCCCTGCGGCGGCGCGGGCGATATTTTAAAATGCCGCTCGGCGCTGTCAAGTTCTTCTTTAAAACGCGCAGCTGTTTTGTTGCCAAGGCCTACTTCAACAAGGTTCCACACAATGTTGCGCACCATGCGGTACAAAAAGCCGTCGCCTTCAATGGTAAACAGCAGATTGCCGGGCGCGGTTTGCTGCCAGATTGCTTTATAAATTGTTTTAACGGGCGACGTCTGCACGCTTCCGCTTGAGCGGAAAAAGGAAAAATCATGCGTGCCCAAAAGCTGGGCTGCCGCTTCGTTCATTAAATTTATATTTAATTTTGTGTTTTGCATTTGCCACGCATAGTTGCGGATAAACGGGTCATATTCATTATTCAGCACGATGCGGTAGCAATAGCGTTTCCATTTGGCACTGTAACGGGCGTGGAAGCTTGCTTCGGCTTCTTCGGATTTAAGCACCGTAATATCCGGCGGCAGGATGCTGTTCATAGCTTTTTTTACGTTGGCTGCCGGTATCGGGCACTCCGTTGTAAACGACACAACCTGCCCTTTGCCGTGCACGCCGCTGTCCGTCCTGCCGCTGCCGGCAACCGTTACGTCTTCGCCGGTAATACGAGATAGTGCTTCTTCCAGCACCTGCTGCACTGTTAAATCGCGCGGCTGGCGCTGAAAACCGTGGTAACCGCTGCCGTCGTAAGCAACTGTAAGTTTTAACGTCCTCATAAGCCAAGCCCCCAGCGCATAACTGCCAGCACAGCAATTAAAAGGATAATTATTGCCAGGGCAATGAAATCTTTGGCTTTATAGGCCAGTTCGTGCATACGCGTGCGCCCTTCGCCGCCGCGGTAGCAGCGTGCTTCCATGGCAATGGCCAGTTCATCCGCACGTCGGAACGCGCTGATAAATAGCGGTACCAGTATCGGCAGCATGTTTTTGGCGCGCTGCAAAAGGCTGCCGCTGTCAAAATCCGCACCACGCGCGGTTTGCGCTTTAATAATGCGGTCGGTTTCTTCTATTAAAGTGGGTATAAAACGCAGGGCTATCGTCATCATCATTGCCAGCTCGTGCGCGGGCACGCCGATGCATTTAAACGGGCGCAGCAGCGCTTCGATGCCGTCCGTCAGCACAATCGGCGACGTGGTGAAAGTTAAAATTGATGAGATGAGCAGCAAAAACACCAGCCGCAGCGACATTTTTATACCCATGATGATGCCTTCGGTTGTCAGGCGAAAAAAACTGTACTGGTATAAAACGTCCTTGCCGTCGCCGGTAAAGGCGTGGATGAACAGCGTCAGCACAATGATAATCCACAGCGGTTTGACACTGCGCAGCACCATCAGCACCGGCAGGCGCGAAAGTCCGATAACCACTGCCACAAACAGCGCCAGAACACCGTAGGAAAGCAGGCTGTCGGCAAAAAAGATAGCGGCGATAAACAGCAGCGTCGCGATGATTTTGGCGCGCGGGTCCAGCTTGTGGATGATGGAATTGCCGGGGTAATACTGCCCTAAGGTGATGTCAGTCAGCATGTTTTGCCCTCCTCAATTCCAGTATCTGTTTTTCCAAAGCTGCCAGTTCCGGCGTGCGCTCTACCGCAAGGCCGTGCGCGTTAAGGCAGTCTGCCAGTTTGTACACCGGCGGCACGTCCATGGAAGCTGCCAACAGTTCATCTTTGTGGTTGGTAAAAATGTCGTGCGGCACGCCGTCCAGAATAACCTGCCCGCCGGAAATTACCAGCAGGCGCGAGGCATAGCGCGCGGCTTCTTCCATATTATGCGTTACCAAAATTACGGCAATGCCACGTTTTTTGTACAGCGCCATTACCTCTTTAAACACGGCGTCGCGCGAGCGCGGGTCAAGCCCGGCCGAAGGTTCGTCCAGAATCAGATAGTCCGGCTCCATGCCAATTACACCGGCTATCGCCACACGGCGCATCTGCCCTCCGCTTAAGCGGAAAGGTGAGCGTTTGGCAAAGCTGTCAAAATCAAGCCCGACAAATGCCATAGCATCACGCACGGCGCGGTCAACTTCATCAGGCCCAAGGCCTTTATTGCGCGACCCAAAGGCGATATCTTCGTAAACTGTTTCGGCAAAAATCTGGTGTTCCGGGTATTGAAAGACCATGCCGACGGAGTTGCGCGCTTTTTTGGCGGCGGCGTTTTTGGCGTTTAAGTTTACGCCGTCCACGGTTACGCTGCCCTTATCGGGGTGCAAAAGCCCGCTTAAATGCTGCACCAGCGTGGATTTGCCGCTGCCGGTATGCCCGATAACAGCAACAAATTCGCCTTTTTCGATTTGCAGGCTGACGCCGTGCAGCGCCGTTTTTTCAAAGGGCGTGCCTTTCATATATGTAAATGTTACGTTTTGCAAATTTAACGGCATAATTCCTCCGTCAGCTCCTCGTCGCTGATAATGCCCTGCGGCAGTTTTACGCCTTTTTGGCGCAGGTCGTAAGCTGCCTGTGCTGCCAGCGGTGTTTCCAGCCCCATGGCGTGCAGCTCCTCTACACGGGCAAAAATTTCTTTGGGCGTGCCCTGCATTTTAATTCTGCCGCCTTCCATAGCGATAATGCGGTCAGCCTGCATGGCTTCTTCCATATAATGCGTTATGTAAACAACGGTAATTTTCTTCTCGCGGTTCAGCTTTTTAACGGTGCTGACTATTTCGCTGCGGCCGCGCGGGTCCAGCATCGCGGTCGGCTCGTCCAGCACAATGCAGTCCGGCTCAAGCGCAAGCACACCTGCAATGGCCACACGCTGTTTTTGCCCACCGCTTAATAAATGCGGCGCGTGCTTTGCGTAATCCGTCATTCCCACGGCGGCCAGCGCATTATCAACACGGGTACGTATTTCCTGCGGCGGCACGCCGATGTTCTCCGGCCCGAAGGCGACGTCTTCTTCCACCACCGCTGCCACAATCTGGTTATCCGGGTTCTGGAACACCATACCTACGTGCTGGCGGATGTTCCACAAATTATCGTCGTCAGCCGTATCCATACCGGCAACAATGCACTTGCCCGCAGTCGGCAAAAGCAGGGCGTTTAAATGGCGCGCCAGCGTGGATTTGCCGCTGCCGTTCGCGCCGATTACTGCCACAAACTCGCCGCGCGCGATGTTAAGGCTTACACCGTCCAGCGCTTTTACTTCGTTGCCGTCCGTATCGGTATAGACATGCTCCAGATTTTTTATTTCAATTAAATTCTGCATAACAACCTCAAACAAAATGTATTTACTTAACTATTATATTATCGGCGGCGTTTTACGTCAACCTTTTGTATAAAATAAGTTAACTTATCTCAGCAAATTTTTAATGCGGCTATACACGTTCAGCGCGTTGGCATAGAAAAACTCCTCATGGTGCTCCTGCGGCACAACGCGGCTTAAAATTGCAATGTAATCGCTGATGTTAACCAGCGGCCAGTCGCTGCCGTACATCAACTTATCCCAACGCCCCATATAATTCAGCCACAGAGCGAGGTAATCAAAATACGCCTTTTGTTTATCGTAAAAACCGGCGCCGGGTATACCCTCAAGCAAGCCCGATAAATCAATATACACATTGGGGTTCTTGGCGGCGACTTCGGTAGCATCGGCAAACCACGGGTTGCCGCAATGGCAGATGACAAACTTCATGTCCGGAAAATCAACAGCGGCATCGTCAACCGTCAGCGGATGCGCGTAACGCAGGCGCGCTTCAGCCATAGCGGTATCGCCCGTATGCACCGCAACCGGCAAATCATAGGCGCGCGCCACTTCAAACAGCGGCCAATGGCGCTTATCGTAAACGTAAACAGGGCGGTAGCCCGGGTAAATTTTTATGCCGAGGCACTGCGGCTTTTTAGCGTAGTATTCAAATTCCAGCGCAGTCTTTTCAGCGTTCTCCAGCGTAATCAGCTCGCTTTTAACACCAAGGCAGTAGCCAATGTTATGCGGCTGGCTGTAAACATCATCGCCAAATGGCGCGTTTAAATCAATCAGCCTTGGGCTGATGCCGCCAAAACGGCTGGGCACGTCTTCCGTATTGCCCATAGCGACGCTGAAAACAATGTTGTTTTCTTCGCAAATCTGCTGCCAGCAGGCGGCGGTGTTTTCGTAACCCGCATTAGCGGCGACTTCTTTAAAACCGTCAACATTAAAATAATGCATGTGCGCATCGATAATTTTCATTACTGCACCTTCTTGTAAGCAAACCAAAATAAATAATCAAAAATTTTTAATCAGGCGTTTTGCGGTATTCAATATCATTATTATAACATTTTAAGGCGATTGCACAAATAAAAAAGCCCTGCATAAGCAAGGCGTTGTCAATAAATATTAAGGCTAATATAATTATCGCAAGAACTATTGTTTAAAGGCCTGCCTCTTTGGCTCATATCGAAGCCCATAAGATTACGCTTAAACAATAGTTTTATTTTGCAGATACTCCAATAAAGCTGTGCAGCCTTCGTAAATATCGTCATAGGTAACATCAAAATTGCCTGTATACCACGGGTCAGCAATATTGCGTTCACTTCCTGCAAACTGCAAAAGTTTGTATACCTTGTGCTGAGGGTCACTGCCAATAATACGCATAATATCACGGATATTTTCTGTATCCATGCCAATCAGGTAATCGTATCTGGCATAATCTTCTTTGGTAAGCTGCACCGCAGTTTTGCCAGCTACGCTGATACCGTACTGCGCCAGCTTTGCGCGCGTACCACGGTGTACAGGGTTACCGATTTCATAAGTGCTCGTCGCAGCCGAAGCAATGTAAAAGTCATCGGCAACACCGCGCTTTTTAACCATATCTTTTAACAAGAATTCCGCCATCGGCGACCTGCAAATATTGCCAAGGCAGATAAAAAGAATTTTAATCATAAACTGCTCCTGAAAAATTAAAAGTAAATAAATCTTATATATACTATTTTAACATAACTGAATTAAAAGAGGCAAAGGTATGTGCTGTAAGGCGCAGGACAAAAACTACGGCGGCAAAATTTAAGGTAATATACTTCGGGAGTCCGGCTGCGTAGCCCGGACGGAATCGGAGGAGCCGCAGCATTTTTGCCAAGCCGTTGCAGTGCATGCCTTTACCTCTTTTACAATAATGTCGGCAGCTATCTATACGCGTCATATGCTCCCTATTCAGTCGCATACTATGCGAAAGCTCCCTGTCACAATTATCAGCTTCGTTTGCACTCGCTGCTAATT
>CASFJU010000016.1 GCA_949295115.1 uncultured Phascolarctobacterium sp. | reverse complement strand
TTGATTAAGCGCGAGAATATGTATTACGCCGATACCGGCATTCTGAAAATGATCAGCCAGGAGCTGGTGCAGGCGGCAACCCTTCTGGCGCAGAATAAATTTGAAAAGATTGACATTTATAATATTGAGGCGAATGTCGCCGTCGGCACGGAGCCGGAGGTGGCGGAAATTGTTGCCGCACACCCGCAGAAGCTGGAGGTGCGCGCCGGTGAGGTGCTGAACATCGATGTGGAATTGCAGCCCTACCGCGCGGCGAAAATTACCAAAACGGTGCAGTTTACCGTGCCCAAACAGCAGCGCGCGGGCAAACTGGCGCTTAACGTACGCGGCGGCAGCAGCCTGGCGTGGATGCAGGAAATGATGAAACGCCAGCAGGAGGAAGGCATACCGGCTGCCAAACAGCCGCAGCGCCGAACTTTAAAAGACTTTATTGCCGATATCAACAACGCGGACCAGAACAACGAAATCATCGTCGATATAGCCGCGCTGCCCGACCCGGACATGATGGCGCAGCAGCAGGACGCAGGTTTTGCGGCAGCCTTGCAGGGCACGCCCGCCAAGCAGAAAACCACGATGAACTTTATCGTGGACGGCACTGCGGATATTATGGTTGACGTTATTGACTAAAATTTTACAAAGAGATTTTACAAAATCGTTAAAAAGCAGTGATTCCCATAAGCAGGGAATCTTTGCTTTATGTTGAATTATATAACAATAGCTTAAAAATTTTGGGGAAAGGACGAGGCCGATGCTGAAAGATATTTGTGCCGCGGTGGGCAGATACACCATTACCGCGTGTGAAAATACCGGGCGTATTATGCAGCTGTTTCTGGATACGGCGGCGCGCCTGAAATACGCCAATGCCCGCGAAACGGTGCGGCAGATGGCGCGGCTCGGCGCGGATTCCCTGCCCATTGTTCTGATGACGATTCTGTTTACCGGCATGGTTTTTGCCTTGCAGACGGCGACGGAATTTGTGCGTTTCGGCGCTGCTTCATCCGTCGGCGGCATTGTCGCCATCGCGCTGGGGCGCGAGCTGGTGCCGGTGCTGACGGGCGTTGTTGTGGCCGGGCGCATAGGCGCTGCCATTGCGGCGGAGCTTGGCACGATGAAGGTTACGGAACAGATTGATGCTTTGAAGGTTATGGCGACGAACCCGATAACCTACCTTGTGGTGCCGCGCTTTTTGGCGGCGGTGCTGATGATGCCGGTACTGATTGTGTTTGCCAACGGCATCGGTAATGTCGGCGGCTGGGTGGTTGCGCATTATTACGCAGGCATCAGCAATTTTACCTATATCAATTCCATTAAAGTGTTTGCCGATATTTTTGACGTTACCGGCGGCATGATTAAAAGCATGGTTTTCGGCGGCATTATCGCCATTGTGGCCAGCCATAAGGGGCTTGGCGCAAAGCAGGGCGCTGAAGGCGTAGGCCTTGCGACGACGGAATCCGTAGTGCTTTCGATAATTTTGATTTTTATTGCCAACTATTTTTTGTCGGCAGTGCTTTATGTATGAGGTTAAGTAATGGCAGAAGCGGTAATCAGTTTGCGCCAATTGAATATTACCTTCGGCACGCATACGGTGCTGGATGACATCGACCTTGACGTTTACCGCGGCGAAACGCTGGCGATACTCGGGCCTTCGGGCACGGGCAAAAGCACGGTGCTGCGCTCAATGATTGGTCTCTTAGAACCAAACGGCGGCAAGATTTACATTCAGGGCGAGGACGTGTCGGAGCTTGACGAGGACGGCTGGAATCGCCTGCGCATGAAGATGGGCATGGTTTTTCAGTATTCGGCGCTGTTCGACTTTTTAACCGTGGGCGAAAACGTGGCCTTTGGCCTGCGCCAGCATACGGATAAGGGCGAAGAAGAAATACGGCAGATTGTGGCGCAGATGCTGGAAATGGTAGGCCTGCCGGACACGCAGGATTTATATCCGGCGGAGCTGAGCGGCGGCATGAAAAAGCGCGTGGGGCTTGCGCGTGCCATTGCCGTCAGCCCCGAGATTGTTTTGTACGATGAACCGACGGCGGGGCTTGACCCGATTATGAGCCATAACATCAGCCGTCTGATAAAAAAGACGCAGCAGCAGCTGCACGTTACTTCCGTGTTGGTAACGCACGATATGCAGTCGGCGTTTTACGCCGCAGACCGCGTTGCCATGCTGTACAAGGGGCGCATCGTCGCCATCGGCACGGCGGAGGAAATGCAGCAAAGCACAAACCCGATTGTAAAAGCCTTTATCGAAGGGCGCGAGATTAAAGAGCAGGTGATAGAATGAGTTCCAGCGAAGTTAAAGTAGGCGCGGTAACACTGGGCGGCGCTGCGATTTTAGCGGCGATGATAACCTTTTTGGGTACGTTCAGTTTTGGCAGCGACAAATACAACATTACAATAGATTATCCGCAGGTTGGCGGGTTGATGGCAGGCAACATGGTGCGCTACGCCGGTGTGCAGGTCGGTACGGTTAAAGGGCTGACCGTCAGCGACAGCGGCATTGAGGTTGTTGCCGAAATCAACGACAACGTGCAGATTCCGCAGGAAGCAACCTTCACCATCGGTGCGGACGGCATTCTGGGCGAGAAGTTCGTCGATATCCAGCCGCCTCCGCGTTCAGTCAGCGCCTTTTTAGAGGAGGGCGACAGGGTGAAAGGCACGCCGGGCGGCGGCTTTGATACCTTTATGAGCGCCTCGGGCGAAGTGCTGAAAAAGGTGGAAAACATCGCCGACGCGCTGGATAATGTGTTCGGCGACCCGGAAGTGCAGCAGTCGCTGCGTGAAGGCTTTTTGAACATGAAGGACATCAGCGCCAACATGAACGCCTTTACCAAAGTAATGGCGGATGTGGCGGTGGACAATCAGCAGCAGATTAACGTAATGGTTAAGCAGCTGAGCGAAATGAGCGCGCGCATGAACGAAACGGCCAGCAGCATGGAAAACATTATTGCCGAGGTCAACGAAGGGCATGCCGGGCAGAATTTTGCCGAGATAGTTGAGAACATGGCCAAGACCAGCGCCCGCATTGAAGAAGCGAGCAAGCTGCTGGAAAATGTTGCCAGCGACCCGCAGACCGAAGAAGATTTAAAGGCAACGCTGCATAATGCACGCGAGGCCAGCGAAAAGGCCAACCGTATGCTGGGCGTGCTGGAAACGGCTGAAATAAGCGCCGATGTTACGCACAGCGCGGAAGACGGCGACTGGCGCAGCAATCTGGGCGTAACCCTGCGCCCGCAGGAAGACACTTTTTTTTACCTGGGCGGCTATGACCTTGGCGACAGCAACAAACTTGATTTGCAGTTCGGCAAGGAGCTGGGCGCCGCCGATGTAAGCATGGGCGCCATGCAGGGCGAGTTTGGCGTGGGGCTTGGCTACGATTTTGCCGACCGCTTCCGCCTGTACACGCAGGTGTATGATTTTGACGACGCCAAAGTAAAGCTGGGCGGCGAGCTGAAGCTGACCGACAATTTTTCGCTGCTGGGCGAGCAGACAGATTTGCGCCACGGCAATAAGAGCAATACCTATGTTGGTGTGCGCACTTATTTTTAAAAATTTGTTAACTTTTGAAAAAGCAGTTGACTTTTGCAAATAAAAAATATAAAATTTAAGCACTGACTAATCAGTCAATGATTGGAGGTAAACAAAATGTTCAGTTATAAAAAAGCCAAAAACGTGCTGGCGCTGACGGCGGCGTTGACCGTGCTGTGTTCCCAGTCCGTCTTTGCCGCTACTCTGGAGCTGGATTTGGACGAAACCATTCAGAGAGCGCTTTTAACCAACCCGAATGTAAAGATTGCTGAATATAACAGAAAAGCAGCCAAGGCTGATTACAGTGCTGCCAAGAGCGCACGCGGCATCAGCATCAGCATTAACCACGATTCTAGCCGTGGCGGTTATGCTGACAATCAGTATGATGTAGTGACGGGTGCTTCTTTAGGAAAACGAATTGGTAATAATCATAGCAATTCTATTACCGCGTCTTTGCCTATTTTTACCGGTGGTCAATTACAAGGACAAATTGGGCAGGCCAAAGCCAATTACCGCAGTATGCTTTCCGCTGAGGAGCAGGCTTACATTGAAATGAAAGAAACCGCTACCAACGGTTACTTTACCATGCTGGACGCAGGCAACATGAAAACCCTGTGCCAGGAATCCGTTGACCGTTTGCAGGCACATCTGGATAACGTAATTGCCCAGTACAACGTCGGCATTGTTGCCCGTGCGGATGTACTGCGCAGTGAAGTAGAGCTTGCCAATGCCAAACAGGACCTCATCAGTGCGGAAAACGGCTACGATGTTGCCGAAGCAACTTTGAACAACATCATCGGCACGCCGCTGAGCACGACCCTTGTTTTAAAAGATACTTTGCAGTATGTTCCTTACGATAACGACATGGCTTACTGCCTTGCTTACAGTGAAGAACACCGCCCTGAACTGAAACAGGCGGAATATGGCGTTGACGCTGCTGAAGCAGCTTTGGTTGTAGCGCGCAGCGGACATATGCCGAAGGTGTCAGCTGTTGCAGGCAATTATTGGGGTGGCACAGATAATAGTAACTGGCCGGGCGACGATAATGACCATTGGTCTGTTGGCGTAACTGCCAGCATGAACATTTTCGACAGCGGCGTAACCTGGTCGAAAATCCATGCGGCGCAGGAAAATCTGGCTAAAGCCAAAGAAACCCAGCGTCAGGTTAAGGATGCCGTTGAACTGGAAGTGCGCACCGATTACCTTGGCATGCGCGAGGCTGAAAAACGCATCAGTACCACGCAGGTTGCCGTAGCACAGGCTGAAGAAGATTACCATATTGCAGTGGTACGTTATCAGGCCGGCGTTGGTACCAACATCGACGTTATGGACGCGCAGGTTGCCCTGACGGAAGCCAAAACCAACTATGTAAAGGCTTTGTATGATTACAATACTTCCAAAGCAGCGCTCAACACTTCCATGGGTGTGGGCGTGCCCGTACCGGAACCGCGCACTTTTGCCGAACCGGTGGAAGATACTGCCGTAACGGCTGACGCGGAAGCCGCCACTGAAAACGAAGCGGCTGCAGCCGAACAGCCCGCAGCGGAAGAAAATGCTGAAACTGCGCAGGAACAGGCAGCAGAATAAAAATTAAACAACATTGAAAAGCATTGCATCTTGTAAAATTTAAGGTGCAGTGCTTTTTCTGTTTCAAAAACGGCAGGAAGATTATTTTTAACGTAGAATAAATAAAAAGTTAAGTATAATTTTTTCTGCGGGGGCAGATTATGAATAGACTTGTCAAAATATTTTTGCTGGTTTTGCTGGCGACGGCAGCGCTGTATGCGTGGGCGGTAAAATTTATCGCGCCGCAGTATCTGGCGCAGGTGCCGCAGCTGGTGGAAACCATGTCGCAAAATTATATTAACGGCACTGTAACGGTTGAGCGTTTTGACTGGAACGGCAGGCTGGAGTTTACCGCTTACGGCGTTAAGGTAAGCGGTGTTGACGGCGCGCGCATTGCCGAAATTCCGGAGGCAAAATTCGGGATTTCACCGTTGAAGGCTTTTATTGCGCCTGCCCGCGCTTTAAGCGAAGTCAGCCTGACAGGGCCGCAGCTGTATCTGGAAATGAACGAGCAGGACGAATGGAACCTGCGCGACTTTTTGAAGCCGTCTGATTCTTCGGAAACGCCGTTTTACGGATTTTTGACGGTGCGGGACGGCGCTGTGCATGTAGCAACGCCGCATGGCAGCTGGGCTTTTGGCGTTAACGCTAACGTAGATGGCGGCGGCAACCCTGATTTTGCAGTTGACGGTACTGTTACCTACGGCAGCGATGAATTGAAAATTGCCGGTGTTGTTGACACCAACGCGCACGGGCAGCTGGCATTAAAAACAGATAAGTTTGCTTTGACCGAGTTTGCGGATTTTGCGGCGGCGTATGCGCCTATCCAAAATTTTGCGGGCGAAGTTGACGGACTGAACCTGATCTGGGAAAATGACGGCGAAAATACCAGATTGAGCGGCAAGGGGCAGATTGCGTTATCCGCGGAAGCGCTGCTTGGCGGCGAACCGCTGCCGGTTAAGCTGGCAGGCGGGCTGGAAGTTACCGACCGCGACGTGCTGGTTGAAGGACTGGCGCTGACGGTTGCTGAGAACACTGCTGTGCTGGATTGTGATATTGATTTTGCCGATTTGGAAAACATACAGGGCAAGGGCGAGCTGACGGCGAAGGAGCTGGCGCTGAACGGCGAGAAGCTGGCCGATGTGCGCCTGCCGTTTACGGTTGTGGAAAGCCGCGTTATGCTTGATGAGGCCGGCGTGGACCTTGCTGGCGGCCACCTGCGCCTTGACGGCGAATATAATATTAACAGCGGCGAAATTTTTGCCGTGCTGAACGCAGACGGCATTAAGGATTTTGTGCTGCCGGAGCGCCCGCAGGACACCATTGCGCTGGACGGCCTGCTTGCCATTAACGGGCAGACCGGTGTGAAGGGCGAAACGGCGCTGACCGTGGCTGGCAATATGAAGCACCTCGGCTGGCGTGATTTGCTGATGACGGACGTTGATTTTGAGGCGGAAGTCAGCGGCGAAGATGTTATTATTGAAAAATTTGCGGCGTTTGCCGGTGATAAAGGCGCGTTTAACATGACGGGCAAGGCTGCGTTCGACGGCAGCTTCAGCGGTAGCGGGCGCATGGTTGACTTCCCGCTGGACAGCTTTTTTGCCGCCGCAGGGCAGAACGGCAGCGGTACGGCAACGGCAGGTTTCCGCTTTAACGGCGATTTGAACGGCGTTGATTTTTACGCTAACACGCAGGTTAAGAACATTCACCTGATGGGGCTGGTGTTCCCCGAAGCGCACGGCGAAATTGAAATGACCGACAGTGTTGTGAGCCTGACCGATTACAAGCTGACGATGGAGCAGGGTTACAACCTTGTTAACGGTTATATCGATATTGGCGGCGCAGAACCGGTGCTGGGGCTTACCATAAGTACCAGCGGCATACGTGCCGAGCCTTTGGTGGCAGTTGCCGCGCCGGACGTTAAGCTGACCGGCAACATCGACAACGAAATAAGCATTATGGGCCCGCTGTCCGCACCTTCGGTTGAAGGCAGCGTAATGCTGACCGACGGCAGCGCGGAGGGCTTTTTGATAGACCGCATCAGTGCGGCGTATTATTATGCGCCGGACGGCAGCGTGCGCCTGACCGACGGCTATATTAAAGCGCTGTCCACGGAAGCTTCGTTAAGCGGCACGATGGACGCGGCGCAGAACCTTGACTTTACGGTAGACATTACCGATATGGATTTAAGCACCCTGCCCATCAGGGACGAAACCGTCGATCTGGACGGCTTTGTCAGTGCGCACGGCAGCCTGACGGGTACGCTGGTGCAGCCGCGTTTTGACGGCAGCATTAACAGTGATTCCGTGCTGATTAACGGCGAAGAACTGAAAAACATCCTCGGCACGCTGACGGCGGACGGGCAGCGCAACAACCATGTGGAAGCATCGTTTGAGCAGTCACCGGACGGCATGTTTGCCGCAGAGCTGACCCTGGACGCTGTTGAACAGAATATTACCGGCGACGTTGAATTTATGTACGGCAACCTGCGCTCCATCATGAAGATGGCGAAGGTTGACCTTGATATCGACGGTACGGCGGACGGCCGTCTGGTTATCGGCGGTAAGGACAAGGGCGTATTTGCCGATATGCGCGTGTCCGACATTAAGGTTAAGGACGTAAGCTACGACTCCATGCGCTTTAAAGGCCGTCTGCAAAAAGGCGTGCTGAATTTTGACGAGCTGGAACTTAAGGAAAGCGTGCCCGAAGAAAGCAAAGGCACGGAGGCCGAAGCAGCAGTTGGCAGTTTAACAGCGGGCGGCTGGGTTAACCTGCGCGACCATTCGTTAAGCCTGAAAGCGCGCGCTTATAACGCCAACCCGGCGATTGTACCGGCGCTGCTGGATTATGATTTGGCTGTCGGCGGCAAAATTGATATGGCCGTTGATTTGACGGGCAGCCTTGATAACCCGCAGGGTACGGCAAGGCTGGAACTTCTGGACGGTTCCGTGGAAGGCATCGGCTTTGACGCCCTGACGGTGCAGATGAGCCTTGCTGACGACACCTTGAAGCTTGACCATGCACAGCTGAATAAAGATATTTACAAGCTGACCGCATCCGGCGATATGCCGCTTGATTTGCTGCGCAGCAAGGAGGCACGCCGCAACCCGGCAGCCGCGATGAACATCAGGGTTAACCTTGATAACGCGCGCCTTGGGCTCTTGCATCTCTTAACGCCGATGGTTGAGTGGGGCGTGGGCGAAACGCTCGGCTCGGTAACGCTGTCCGGCACGCTGGAAGAACCGCTGGTTTATGGCGAAGTGCTGATGCACGGCGGCTCGCTGAAATTGCGCGACGCTTATACAATTTTTGACAACATCAATCTGGACGTGGCGTTTACCGGCAACGAAATCGCGCTCAGGGAATTCTCCATGCAGATGGGCAAGGGCACGGTAACGGCTTCCGGCAACTACGCACTGCGTGCGGATGAAGATAAAACCTACGTTATCAACACCACGTTTAAGGATGCCGAATTTGCTTCCGAAATCTTTACCGGCCGCATTAACGGCACGGCAGGCATCAGCCCGCAGCGCTACTTTATGCGTACCAATACGGAAGCAGGCAGCCGCCTTGGCGGCGTTGGCTACCGCCCATTCATTCAGGCTGATATCCAACTGGATGATGTACTGGTTAACATGCCGACGATACCGGAACTTTCCGAAGGCAGCAGTAATTACGGGCTGGATGTTAAGGTAACGCTTGGTCCGAAAATCCACCTGTACAACAAATATTTGTACGATTTGTGGCTGTCCGGAGGATTGCATGTAACGGGCAGTACAGTGTATACTAATATAGATGGCAACGTGAAGGCAGACAGGGGTACCATTACCTATCTGCGCACACCGTTTGAAATCCACAACGCTTCCGTGGCGTGGCCGGTGCCGGGCGAAATTCTGCCGACGGTTAACCTTGACGCAACGGCGCGGTTCAGGCGTTATGACATTTTCCTGCGCGTAACAGGCCCGCTGGAGCAGATGAACATGGTACTGCGCAGTGACCCGTCGCTGACGAAGGACCAGATTATCAAGATGCTGACCTTGCAGCGCGAGGTAACCGGCACGGACCAGGGCGTAACGCAGGACGACTTCCAGAACCTGATGACGGTCGGGCTGGAAATGACGGTGCTGGGCGACGTTGAAGAAATCTTCAAGCAGACGCTGGGGCTGAATGAATTTATGATTTATTCCGGCCGCCTGCGCACGGGCCACAGCCTTGTGCAGGACAGCGGCGAGCTGACAGAGGACGAGAAGGATCAGTACAACCTGCTTGTCAGCAAGTACCTGACGGACCATTTGCTGGTTGGCTACACCGTCAGCGACGACAGCGAGCGCCAGAGCATTTTTGCCTCGTACGATATCTCGCGCCATATGAGCATCAACTACGAGCGCAACAAGGATTACGACACGACGGACGACTGGTACGGCGTGGAATACAAAATTACGTTTTAATTAAATTTTAAGATAAACAGACTAAACTTTAAGGAAGGTATGCCCATGCTGAAGGAATATCTGGCAGAGCTGCAGAAAACGCCGCTGCTTACTCGCGAGGAAGAAACGGAACTGTGGCAGCTTTATGCCGGAGGCGACCGCGAGGCGTATAACAAGTTAATGACATCCTATCAGCCGCTGGTGTTTAAAATTGCGGCCGGGTTTAAACTGCCCGAGCCGCAGTTAATGGAACTGGTGCAGGAGGGAATGCTGGGCCTGCTGGAAGCGGCAGAGCGCTACGACTATAAACGCGGCGTGGCTTTCAGCGTGTTTGCCATGCACCGTATCCGCGGCAGAATGCTGGACTTTTTGCAGCAGGACGAGAGCAGGAGCTTTTCGCTGGACGATACCAACGCTGCGGGCGTTGCCTGGGCAGAGGTGCTGGCTTCTTCCGGGCGTACTCCTTTTGAGGAAGCGGAGTTAAGCATGCTGACTGACCGCGTGGCTCAGGCGCTGCACCGACTGCCGGAAAAAGAGCAGCAGGTGCTGACGGGTATTTACCTTGAAGACCGCACTGCTGCCGATATGGCGGACAGCATCCACGTCAGCCAGGGGCATATCTACCGCCTGCAAAAACGCGGCGTTAAACGCATCCGCGGTATGCTTTCGCATTTTATTGCGGATTTAAAAAGAAGCTAACGCAAGAAAAACAGTGCTGTTGTACTTTTTTCGCAGGATTATTGCATTTATTGTTGAAATATGGGAAAATATAATAAATTTTGCCATGATAAAATATCCTGAAAAAACGGATTATATATTCAATTAGTCTGTGCAGGAAGGAGTTTTGGCGGTGGCAAAAGACATTTACGATAATATAGACGATGTGAAATGCAGCTTGGACAATGCCCAGCAGAGCTTCCGCAAAAACAACGGCTTGCGGGGCGAGCTTGATTTGATGCTGGCGGAGGCGTCCATCCGCTATCTGCGCGAAAAGCGCGGGCTTGTAAGCGTATGGAACAGGCAGAAGCTGGCGGCGATACTGGCAGTGCTTCTGGTGCTGGCAGGTTACGGCGGCTGGTGGTATGCAGGCGTTTCGCACGATGAAGCGGTAAACATCCCGGCGGCAGCCGCGGTTGCGCCCGCACAAAAACAAGCGGCAGCAGTGCCGCAGCAAACAGTTACTACCCAACCGGAACCGGAAACAAAACAGGCGGCGCCGGCTGAGCAAAATATAAACAGCAATACCAGTTATAAAAATTATTTAGCTGAAGAAGATATGCAGCAGCTTGTCAGAACAGGCAGGCAGGTTCTGCAGGATGCTGATTAAACAGGGAGGATTTGAATGAACAAGAGAAAGTATGCACAGTTGTCCTTAAGCCTGGCGGCCATGCTGATGGCAGTGCCGGTATGGGCGGCGGAACAGAACAATTCCGCAGCTGATGTTGTTGCCAACCAGACGATGACCATCGGCGGCAAGGAACAGATTGTCAGCCAGAAAGCGCTGGAACAGATGCGCGAAGCTCAGGAAAAAGAAGGCAAATCCTTCCCGAAAAAGGGCAAAGACGGCAAGTATACTTATTATATGCACAATAAACCGTCCGAGGATATCTCTGATCCCAATTACAAAAGCGGCGGCAAATCCGGCAGCGGCAGGATTGTGGAAATTGTCCCCGGTAAGGGCGTTGTGCGTGAAGGCGGCAGCGGTGTGGAAGCACCGGACGCAGCACAAGAGGAAACTGCTGAAACGCAGGACAGCGGCGCTGCACAGGTGCAGAACGAAGCCGTTGTTACCGATGAAGGCGACGGCCAGATTACCGCAGGGGAAGATGGCGAGCTGAAAGAGCCCGTGGTGCGCGAAGCCGACGGCAGCCTGCGCCCGATGACGATGGAAGAACGCCAGAAATGGGAAGCTGAAGTAGAGCAGCAGCGCACGGCACAGGAAGCTGTGCAGCAGAACGCGCAGACCAATGCCGTTTCGCAGGAGCCGGTATTGAACATGCCGATTGCACAGCAGCAGCGCGCCAGTGAACCGGCAGCCCCGTATATCGGCCAGCTGATTACCAAGATCAGCGTTACCGGCAACAAAGTAACCAAAGCCGAAGACATTGAAGCAGTTGTTACCACCAAACCGGGCATGGAACTGACGCAGGAAGGCCTTGCCAAAGACCTGCATGCCATTTACGGCCTGGGCTGGTATTATGATTTGCAGCCGGAATTCATCAAAGTTCCGGAAGGCGTGCAGCTGGTTTACCATGTACTGGAAAACCCTGTTTATAAACAGCTGGAAGTAGAAGGCAACACCAAAATTTCCGATTCCGAAATCGAAAAAATCCTTGATTTGCCGAAAGACGAAATCATCAACATTAAAGACGTTAATATAAAAGTGCAGCGTCTTGAAGCAGAATACAACAAGCAGGGCTATATCCTCGCGCGCGTGGCGGATATCCGCATGCTGCCGGATGGAACGCTTTTGCTTTTAGTTAACGAAGGCATTGTTGAAGACTTTAAGGTTAAAGGCAATGTAAAAACCAAAGATTATGTTATTACCCGCGAAATGAAACTGAAAAAAGGAGAGCCGTTCAATGCCAAGGACGCACGCCGCAGCATGCAGCGCATTTATAACCTCGGTTATTTTGAAGACGTTAACATTAAGCTGAATCCGGGTCAGGAACCGAACGGCGTGGAAATTGAAATTACCGTTGTGGAAATGAACACCGGTACTTTCGGCATCGGCGCAGGCTACAGCAATGCTGACGGCTTTATCGGCATGGTTTCCGTCGGCGACAGAAACTTCCGCGGTACGGGCGACAGTGTGAATGTACGCTGGGAGTTCGGCGGCGAAGATGAAAAGAACTACGAATTTACTTATGTAAAACCGTGGATTGACGATAAAGAAACCAAAGCAACCTTAATGCTGTACGATGTTACCAACGAATATGCCGACTACGACATCGACGCACATGAGATTGCGCGTTACGATAAAAAGCGCCGCGGCCAGGAATTGACCTTCAGCCGCAGGACTGACAACGAATTTATCAGCAATTATATTACGCTGAAAAACCGCGACGATATTTATAAAGGTGAAGCCGACGGTTACGAAGGCGACCGCGACCAGTACTATGAACCACAATTTGGACCGGGAAATAGTCATTGGCATGATTATTATCCCAGCGATTATAGAGAACGCCGTGAAGAAAACTTCGGCTTAACTCGTAGTATCACTTTAGGCCGTGTGTTCGATTCGCGTGATAACATTTACGACCCGCACGAAGGCAAACGTATCGGTTACAGCGTAGAATGGGCCGGCCTTGGCGGCGACTTTGACTTCACCAAATTGACTGCCGACTGGCGTTATTACTACCGTGCCGGCGGCGAAAGCGTCTGGGCGCTGAACCTTGGCGCAGGCTGGGCTGACGGCGACATGCCTTTGAGCCAGCGCTTCTCGATGGGCGGCAGTGATACCCTGCGCGGCTACGAGGACGACCAGTTCCGCGGCAACAGTATGTTAAAGGCTACTTTGGAATACCGCTTCCCGATTATCAAAAAAGTACAGGGCGTACTCTTTACCGATAACGGCTATGCCTGGGATAAACGCTTTGAGGACGATTTTGACCTCGGGCTGATTAAGAACAGCGTCGGTGCAGGTCTGCGCATCAATTCCCCGCTCGGACCGGTTAAACTGGATTACGGCTGGGGCGACGATGGCGGCATGTTCCACTTCAGCTTCGGCGGACAGTTCTGATTAAATTGTTATGCAGTTAAGAAGTTTATTGCTGTGCTGCCTGCTTGTTACGGCGGCTGTGCCTGCGTGGGCAGAGCCGGTGGACAGCGTGCAGGTGCGCATTACCGATAACGGCGGTACCAGCGGCGTGCTGCTCGACAGGATGTCCAGAAGCATGCAGGTAGTGGCAGAACAGCTTTTTCTCGATAAGGACAGCGTCAACATCAATGCCGCGCGCGGCGATTACGAGCGTTTGCTGGCAGAAGTGGGCGACCGTGTGCTGACAGGCTACCGTATGGAAAGCGTCAGCGTAAGCGCGGGCAGCGTTACCGCCATTGATATGCGCGTTGCGCCGTGGAGCGCAGCGGTTGACGATGTGTTTGTGGATTTGCAGTTTTCCGGCGTGGAGCCGGGTTCGGCGGAGTTTTTGAAAGCACGCCTGCCGCAGCTGCAAAACAGAATAGAAAATATTATTAAAGGTTCTTCCGTCGATGCAAGCGACTGGGCTGGCGGCATACTACGCCGCCTGGTGCGCAGCGAAGTGGAGGAAAAACTGCCGGAGTTCAAGGCAGCCGTCGATGTTGTCCGCGAAGACGAGCGCACGGTGGTGCAGGTTGTAATCTACCCGGTCGGCCAGCTGGTGCAGAACGTCGATTATTCCATGACTTCGGAATCGATACCGAACCTTTTGCTGCTGGATTTAAAACAGCACTACGCCCAAAAGGCGGACGCTTTGCGCGGGCTGCCGGTAGAATATGTCAAACGCCATCAGGCGGAACTGGAAAACCTGCTTTTGACAGATTTGCAGAATGAAAAATCCGTAAAGCTGCACAATCTGGCGCCGGCCGTTAAGCTTGTGCCGGGCGGCACGCTTGGCGTGGAAATCAACATGGGCTCGGATAAATACAAAATCTGGTTTGAAGGTTACGGCGATATCGGCCGCGACGAGGATAATATTTCCGGGCGCGCCCATTTTGGCAAGTTTATTTCGGACCGCGATGAAATTTTCGGCGAAGTCGGCGTAACGCTGGACGATGTGGACTGGGATTTTTCCGCAGGCTACGCAAGGCACTGGGGCAAGGCGACGCTCAGTTATATGCGCCGCAGCCCGAATGCAGAAAACGTTTTCCGCGGCGAGTATGATTTTACCAGCAAATGGCGCTTGCGCACGGAATATTTCAGCGATACGGATACGACGGAAATTGCCGTGCGTTACAGAATCCACGAATTTTTGAGCGCCGAATACGTTTATTCCAATGACAAGCCTTATTTCCGCATCGTGGGAAATTTATAGGCATTAGTTGAAAGATAAACGCAGGGCTGATATAATTAAAAATATAATTACATTTGAAAGCAGGGATATTTATTATGATGCAGCAATTACGCAATCCGAAAAATGTAAAAATGATCTCTTTGTTTGTTGCCGCAATCTTCGTGCTCAGCTGCTTTGCCATTACGGTGCAGCAGGGTTCTTTCAGCAGCATCGCTTCGGCGGCTTCTTCCGAATCCGCTATCGGCGTGGTTAACTACCAGATGCTCCTGTCGCAGTCCCCGGACATTGCCGGTGTGCAGGAAGCCATGAAAGAAGAAATTGCAACGCAACAGAAAAATTTTGACGAAAAAAGCAAGGATATGAACGATACCGAAAAACAGCGTTACTACCAGCAGCTGCAGGAAGTAATCGCCAACCGCGAAAAGGAATTAATGGAGCCTGTGTTCCAGAAAATTGAAGCAGCCATTAAAAAAGTTGCCGATAAAAAAGGCCTGGCGGTTGTAGTTGAAAAAAATACCGTAGTTTACGGCGGTCTCGATATTACTGACGAAGTAGCGAAAACCTTGCAAAGCGGAAAATAATCTGACGGGACCCCAAGCGGGTCCTGTTTGCTGTAAGGCTATGAGAGGAAGATAGTATGCGTTATCTGCAAATTGCATTATTGATGTTCATAGCCGTATTTTGCGTAAGCGCCTGCGGCAATCTGCCCGGTTCGGGCGAAAAGATTGCCTATCTCAACTGGGAGGAAGCGGTTAAAAGCCATCCGCGCCACGAAGCGTTAAAGCAGGGCAAGGCGGAATATGACAAGCTTTTAGCTTACCGCGACCAGCAGGCGGACATTGCCCGCAAGCAGATTCAGGGGCTGGCGCTTTTACAGAAGATTAAGCAGAACAGCAAAAGCAGTTATTACGAAGCCGATTTCCGCACCTCGCTGTATGCGAAGCAGGAAATAGAGCAGCATGGTTTCCGCGAAGTTTTGCAGAAAGCGGCGGCCGAAGCCGATGAAATACTGGCGGCGGAACGCGAAAGCATCGAAAAGGATTATCAGCTGCGTATGTTTAATATCCGTTTGCAGCTGGAAGCGGTGCGCATGAAGCCGGAACAGCGTCAGGCATTACAGGACGAACTGCATGTTATCCGCATGGAAATGGACGGCAGGCTGGCGCAGTTAAATCAGCGCAAGGCTGAAATTATTGCCGAAAAGACAGCGCCGGAACGTGAAGCCATGCAGCAGCGCATAGCGGCTTACGCCGATGAACTGCGCGGCGAACTGCAGGGCAGGCTGCGGGACGATATCGCCAAAGACGATAAGGATTTGCAGCAGGGACCTGAGGCTTTCGGCGAGGTGCTGGAAGTTATAGACAAACGCCTGGATAAGATTAAAGAAGGCAATGACAAAATTGCCGGTGAAATCAGGCATGACATTGAAAGCAAAGTGGCGTACCTTGCCAAAGAGCGCGGCTACACCATTGTTTTTAATAAAGTTAAGGTTAATGTAAAGGCTGACGATATTACCAGAGAGGTTGTATTGGAGCTTAAAAAATCAAAATAACGGGAGCGAATAAACATGAAAAAACAAATTATTGCCGGTTTACTTGCAGCGACTGCGTTGTTATCCTTTGGCTGCTCCGGCCGCAACGCCGAATTTGGCGTGGTTGACATGCGTGCCGTGGAAAGCGAAGCCGCAGTTGTAAAAACCGTGCAGGAGGAAGTAACCACCAAAGGCAAAGCCCTGCAGGAGGAAATGAATGCCGCATTGGAAGGCAAAACCGGCGAGGAGCGCCAGAAAGTGATGGAGGACTTTACCTCCAGAATGAATGTTGTCCGCTCCGAAGCGCAGAATAAATTAAAAGCCAGCCTTGATACGGCTTTGAACGAAGTTGCCAAGGAAAAAGGCCTGGGCGCTGTTTTGATTAAAGATGCCGTACCGCAGGGCGGCGTTGATGTTACGCAGGACGTAATTGCCAAAATGAAATAAAACCGGTGAAAGGGCGGGCGGCAGGGCCGTCCGCTTTTTAAATAGCCGGATTGTACAGGAGGCTGCAAAATGGAAAAAACTGTCCGTGAATTAGCAGAATTTTTGCATGGCAAGCTTGAAAACGACGCGCCGGAATTAAAGGTAACCGGTGTTAACGGGCTGGTAGAAGCCGGTCCGCAGGATATTTCCTTTGCTGTGCCGCCCCATGTGGAACACTGCCATTTAAGCAAGGCCGGAGTTATGGTGCTGGGCTTTGACGACCCGAAGCTGCCGGATAACCGCCCGGTCATCCGCGTGGAGAACCCGCGTGCTGCTTTTGCCGTACTGCTGGAATTGTTCCGCCACAGGGCTGAGGTTGAACGCGTTCTCAGCGACAGGGCTTATGTCGCACCGACGGCTAAAATCGGCAAAAACGTAGCTGTTATGCCGTTTGCCTATATTGATGAAGGCGCGGAAATCGGCGACGGCACTGTAATTTACCCGCATGTGTATGTGGGCAAAAATGTCAAGGTAGGCGCTGACTGCCTGTTCTATCCCAGCTCTACCATCCGCGAGGGCTGCGTGCTGGGCAACAAAATTGTTTTGCAGTCCGGCGCTGTTATCGGCGGCGACGGCTTTGGCTACATTACCGATAAAACCACCGGCAAGCACAGCTTTGTTTTGCAGGCGGGCAATGTGGTGCTGGAGGACGAGGTCGAAGTTGGCAGCAACTCCTGCATCGACAGGGCAACCGCAGGCAGCACGGTAGTAGGCGCAGGCACCAAGATTGATAACCTTGTGCATCTCGGCCATAACGACGTGCTGGGCAAAAACTGCCTTGTTGTGGCGCATGTCGGCATCAGCGGCAGCGTAACCGCCGGTGATAACTGCGTCTTTGCCGGTCAGGTTGGCACGGTCGGCCATATTACCATCGGCAATAACTGCCAGTTTGCGGGCAGGACGGGCATTACCCACAATATTCCGGACAATTCCGTCTGCGCGGGCTTCCCGGCACAGCCGTATAAAGAGTGGCTGAAGCAGGAGGCTAACCTGCGCAAGGTGGGCGACCTTGTGAAGAAGGTTAAGGAGCTGGAAAAAGCTCTGGCCGAATTGAAGAAATAATTTGCAGGACGTGTTTTAGTTGATTGCGTATCATATTGTTAAATTTTTCAGCTGGCTGATGTGCGTTTCGCCAAAGTTTATCCGCAACGGCGTGGCACACTTTTTAGGCAGCGTGGCTGTTATGGCTACGCCTGCGTGGCGCCTTAAAATGGCAGCCGCCAATGTGCAGGAATGCCTTGGCGTTGACGAAAAGCGTGCGCGGCAGATTGCCGAGGACAGCCTGCACCGCTTCGGCAGGATGATTGTGGAGGTTATGCGCTTCCCGCTTTTAAAGCCTGAGAATATTGACCGGCTGGTGACGGTGGAAGGGCTGGAATACCTGGAAGCCGCTTATAAAGAAAATAAAGGCGTTATTATGGCGACCGGCCATTTCGGCAACTGGGAGCTTCTGGGCGCGACGGTAGCTTTGCACGGCTACCCGATGCTGAGCATCACGCGCAAGCAGAACAACGGGCAGATGGACCGCTTCATTAACGAATACCGCGAGATGGTAGGGCAGAAGGTTGCTTACAACCGCGGTAAAAGCGGGCTTTTAGCCATCAGCCGTATGCTGAAGGAAAAGCATTTGCTGGGCGTTTTGTTTGACCAGGACACCAACGACGACGGCGTGGAAATTGACATTTTCGGAAAGAAATGCATTACGCCTTACGGGCCGGCGGTGCTTTCGCGTTTGTACGGTTCGCCGATACTGCCGATTTTTATGCATAATAACCCTGACGGCACGCTGCGCGCGAAGATTTACCCGCCGCTGTATACGCCGAAGACCAAAAATAAAGAACAGGATTATTACGATGTTACCAAGGAACTCATCACGGTGCTGGAACACGAGATTATCGAAAACCCGCCGATGTGGTTCTGGGTGCATGACCGCTGGAAGGACGGCCGGCAGCGTTTTGCCGGTAAAAAATAAACTTGCAGACAGGAGGAGAAGTATGCCGAACAAAGAATATCAGCAGACTTTAGCCAGAAAAATATCGCATACAGGCATCGGGCTGCACTCCGGCAAGGATGTGCTGATTACCCTGTGCCCGGCGGAAGTTAACACCGGCATTGTTTTTGTGCGTACCGATTTGCCGGACAGGCCGGAAATTCCTGCGCTGCCGGAAAACGTAACTTCTACCCTGAGGGCTACTACTTTAAGCGCGGGCGGCGCGGAAGTTTTTACGGTTGAGCATTTGATGGCGGCGCTTTCGATGATGCACATCGATAACTGCCGCATTGAAATGTCTTCGCCGGAGCCGCCGGTAACGGACGGCAGCGCCGCAGTGTTCTGCGATTTGATTTTGCAGGCAGGGCGTGTGGAGCAGGACGCGGAGCGTAAGGTTTACGCCGTGCCGCAGTCCTTTGCCGTTTACGAAGACGACAAATACATTACCGTGCAGCCGTACGACGGTTACCGTATTTCCTTCGTTTCCATGAACCCGCATCCCAAACTGGGCACACAGTATTTTGATGTGGAGCTGACGGAAGAAAGCTTTTTGAAGGAAATCGCGCGGGCGCGCACCGTGGGCTTTATGCACGAGATTAAACAGCTGCAGGCTATGGGCCTTGGCCTTGGCGGCAGCATTGAAAACGTTGTAATTTTTGATGAAGATAAGGTGCTGTCCGAAATGCGTTTTGATGACGAGCTTATCCGCCACAAAATTTTGGACGTTATTGGTGATTTGTATCTGCTGGGGCCAATTAAAGGGCATGTCATCGCGGTTAAATCCGGGCATGCGTTTAATTCCAAACTCGCTAAACAAATCAAAGCCTATCAGTTAAAGGAGGAAGCAAAATGACCGTTTTAGAAGCAAGTGAAATTCAGAAAATTATTCCCCACCGTTACCCGATGCTGCTGGTTGACCGCATTATCGAACTGGAACCTATGAAACGCGCCGTGGGAATTAAAAATATTACAATGAATGAAATGCAGTTTCTGGGTCATTTCCCGGGCGACCCGATTATGCCGGGCGTGCTGATGATTGAAGCCATGGCTCAGGTTGGCGGCGTAGCCCTGCTGTATCCCGAAGAAAACCGCGGCAAAATCGCAGTATTCGGCAAAATCGACAATGTGCGTTTCCGCAAACAGATTATCCCCGGCGACCAGGTTGTTACCGAAGCGATTATTACCAAAATCCGCGGCAACATGGGCGTTTGCGAATGTAAGGGCAGAGTTGACGGCAAGGTTGCCTGCGAATGCGAATGCACCTTTGCCATTATGGACCCGAAACAATAATTTACCAAAATACGTTAAATTTTGCTGAAATAATTAGTAAAAAGGCGTATTTTGCAGTTAACCGCCTCTAAAAGCTGATTTTGAAGGGTAAAAATATAATACGGTTTGCCGAATATAGATATTAGGTTGCAAATCGGTATATAAGAATTTGCAGATTAAAATGAGCGGTTAATTTTGAGGAGTGAATATGATGAATTCGGTAATTATGCCTGTACATAACATCCATCCGACGGCGATTGTCCATCCCAATGCCAAAATCGGCAAGAACGTGGAAATCGGGCCTTATGCGGTTGTCGGCGACGACGTTGTCATCGGCGACGGCTGCAAACTTTACCCGCACGCCGTTATCCATGAACATACCACGGTTGGCAAAAACTGTGTGTTCTTCCCGGGCTGCTCCATCGGCGCAGTGCCGCAGGATTTAAAATTTGCCGACGAGTATAGCTCTACCATTATCGGCGACGGCTGCGTGTTCCGTGAATGCACGACCGTTAACCGTGCTACCGGCGAGGGCAACAAAACCATTATTGGCAATAACCTTTTAATGATGGCATACACCCATGTAGCGCATAACTGCGTGGTTGGCAATAACGTAATCATGTCCAACGTGGCAACGCTGGCAGGGCATGTAACGGTTGAGGACCGTGCCGTTATCGGCGGACTTGCCGCTGTGCACCAGTTCTGCAAAATCGGCCGCAACGCTATGATTGGCGGTCAGGCTCATGTTAATCAGGACGTGCCGCCGTTTATGATTGTTTCCGGCCAGCCGGCTTATGTTTTTGGTTTGAACAGCGTCGGCATTGCGCGCGCAGGTATTCCGCAGGAGGAACGCAGCCAGCTGAAAAAGGCTTTCCGCATTCTGTACCGCAGCGGTTTGACCTTGCAGGAAGCTATCGCCACCATGGAACACGAACTGGACAGCTGCGAGCCGGTTGAACATTTAATGCGCTTTTTGCGTACCGCAGAGCGCGGCATTTTAAGAACCCCGAAAAAATAAGGTGGTGCTTTGATGGAAACTGAAATTCTCGGCATCCTTTCCGGTATCGGGCATTTGCCGGTCGATGTTGCCAAATCGGCCAAAGAACGCGGCTGCCGCATTGTGGCTATCGGCGTTGTGCCGGATATTGACCCGGAGCTGCCGGAAGTTGCCGATGTTTATTATGATATCCACATCGGTAAAATCGGAAAAATTATTTCCACTTTAAAAAAGAATAACGTCAAAATCGTAACCATGATTGGCAAGGTTACGAAGGAAATTTTATATAAAAAAGGCGCAATCATTCCCGATATGCGTGCCATTAAAATTTTGTCGTCCGTGCCGGACCGCAAGGACGATACGATTATGAACGCCATTGTGGCGGAATTGCAGAGCGAAGATATCTTCGTTATGGACCAGACTTACCTGATTAAGCCGCTGATGCCGGGACCGGGCGTGTTGACGAAACGCCAGCCGACGCCGGAAGAACTGGCGGACATGGACTTCGGTTATAAAATGGCGAAGGAAATAGGGCGTCTTGATATCGGGCAGACCGTTGTTGTAAAAAATATGGCGGTTATGGCTGTTGAAGCTATCGAAGGCACCGATGCCTGCATTTTGCGCGGCGGCAAGCTGGGTAAGGACGCCGTTGTTGCCAAAACCGCGAAACCTGCGCAGGACGACCGCTTTGACGTGCCGGGCGTCGGCACGAAAACCATTCAGTCGATGATTGAATCCGGCTGCAAGGCGCTGGTTATTGAAGCAGGGCACACGCTTTTGACGGAGCGCGAAGCGGTAATTAAACTGGCCGACGAGCACGGAATTACGATTGTGTCAAAATAAAATGAAAAATAATTGAGAAAAAACGCAAGGCTGGACGTAAAGTCCGGCCTTTTTGTGTTATAATATATAATGAGTTGGTATGCAATAAACTAAAACAAATAGAAGAAAGGAACCGTTATGGCCAAAATACTTATTTCTGCCGGTGAGGCTTCCGGCGATGTTCATGCCGGTGCCGTGACAAGGGCGCTGAAAAAAATAGACCCGTGCTGTGAAGTTTTCGGCATGGGCGGCGACTGCATGCGCGAAGCCGGCGGCGAAGTGCTGTTTGATATTAAAGAGCATGGCGTAATGGGTTTTATAGAAGTTATTAAAAAACTGCCGTCGCTGTTTAAGCTGCGCAGCGATTTCGGCAGGGTAATGGACGAACGCAAGCCTGATGTGTTTGTAACGGTCGATTATCCCGGCTTTAACATGAAGCTGGCGAAGCTGGCGAAAGAAAAGGGTATACCGGTTGTTTCCTACATTCCGCCGTCCGCTTGGGCGTGGAACAAGGGGCGCGCGCCGAAGGTGGCAAAGCTTGTTACCAAAATAGCTTCTATCTTTCCGTTTGAATACGATGTTTACAAAGAAGCCGGTGCCGATGTGGAATTTGTCGGGCACCCGCTGATTGATATAGTAAAAACCGAACTGCCGCGCGCAGAGGCGGAAGCCTTTGCCGGTAAGCAGGCAGGGCGCAGGTTAATTTTGCTGCTGCCCGGCAGCCGCCTGATGGAAATACAGAAAATGCTGCCGACGCTGCTTGCGGCGGCAAAGATAATTGCAGAAAAAGAGCCGGACATTGATTTTGCCATGCCGCGCGCATCGACCATACCCAAAGAAATGCTGGAGGGCATGATTAAGGCAAGCGGTTTGCAGGTAAAAATCGTGGAAGGGCATATTTACGACGTGATGAGCGTGGCTGACCTTGCGCTGGCAACCAGCGGCACGGTAACGCTGGAGGCTGCTTTGTGCGGTCTGGGCAGCGTTATTGTGTATAAAACTTCGCCCATATCGGCATTTATTGCCCGCCGCGTTATCAATATCCCGGATATCGGCCTGCCGAACATTGTTGCAGGTAAGCACATCCTGCCGGAGCTTTTGCAGGAAGATTTTACGCCTGAAAAAACGGCGCAGGAAGCGCTGCATCTGCTGGAGCCTGAGCGCAACGCGCAGATGAAACAGGATTTGGAATACGTAAAAGAAAGATTGGGCGCCCCCGGTGCGGTAAACCGAGTTGCGGAGCTGATTCTCCGCGTAGCCAAGGAGAAAAGATGAGTTTATATTTCCGTTTGTTAAGTTATGTGCGTCCGTACGCATTGAGAATAACGATAGCCATACTTTGTACGATGATGGCGGCAGGCTGTAATTTGTACCTGCCGTGGATTATTAAAGACGTTGTCGACAGGGTGCTGGTAGATAAAGATACGGTAATGCTTAATTACATTGCCGCAAGTATTATTATAGTATTCATTATCCGCGGCATTTTCTTTTACGGACAGAGCTATTTGATGAGCTGGGTAGGCCAGAAGGTTGTTATCGACGTGCGCGGCGATATTTTCCGTAAACTGCAGCGTTTAAGCATGTCGTTTTACGATAAGAATAAAACCGGTACGATTATGAGCTATGTTACCAACGACGTTGCTGCCATGCAGACGGCAATGGTTGACAAAGCAGTGGAATTTGTTACCGAAGGGCTTATCCTTGTCGGCAGTATTGCGGCCATGCTGTGGCTGGACTGGAAGCTGACGCTGTTTACCTTCTGTACGTTTCCTGCTGTTTTGTGGTGCATGGATTACTTTGGCAAGAAAATCCGTAAAAATGGCGGCGAAATTCAGGCCTGCACCGCTGAACTGACTTCCGTTCTGCAGGAGAGCGTTTCTTCGGCACGCGTCATTAAATCCTTTGTGCGCGAAGAATACGAAACCAATAAATTTGATAATCAGAACAGAGAAAACTTCTATGCTAATATGAAGAATATCAAGCTGAACTCGCTGCTGACGCCGGTAGTTGAATTTGTGGCTGCCGTCGGCGTAACCATCGTTATGTGGTACGGCGGGCGCAGCGTTATCGACGGCGATATTACCGCCGGTGCTTTGGTTGCGTTTTTAACCTATGCGGTTAACATTGCCAACCCGATTAAGCGCTTAACCAAAGTTGCGGCAAGCATTCAGCAGGCTTTGGCAGCAGGCGACCGCGTTTTCGGCGTGCTTGATTTGCCGGAAGCCATTCAGGAGGAACCGAATGCCAAAGCTTTGCCGCCTGTTAAAGGCAAGGTTGAGTTTGATAATGTTAAATTCAGTTATAATCCCGATGAAGAAGTGCTAAACGGTTTGACTTTTACCGTTAACCCAGGTGAGGTAACCGCTATTGTTGGTCCGTCCGGCGCAGGTAAATCCACCATTGCCAGCCTGCTGCCGCGTTTTTATGATGTTACGGGCGGCGATATCCGCATCGACGGTTACAGCATTAAAGACCTGACGCTTGATTCCCTGCGTGGGCAGGTAGGCATTGTGCCGCAGGAAACCATGCTGTTTAACGGCAGTGTGTACGATAACATTCTGTACGGCAGGCTGGACGCGACGAAAGAAGAAGTTTACGCCGCAGCCAAAGCGGCCAACGCCGATGAATTTATCCGCCAGCTGCCGCAGGGATATGAAACCCAGCTGGGTGACCGCGGCGTGAACATCAGCGGCGGCCAGCGCCAGCGCATTGCTATTGCCCGGGCAATACTTAAAAACCCGCGCATTCTGATTTTGGACGAAGCCACTTCGGCGCTTGATACCGAAAGCGAGCGCGTGGTGCAGGAAGCTTTGGACCGCCTGATGATCGGGCGCACGTCCTTTGTTATTGCCCACCGCCTGTCGACGATTAAAAACGCCGATAAAATACTGGTGCTTGAACACGGCGCGCTGGTGGAAGCCGGCACGCATGACGAGCTGATTGCACAAAACGGGCTCTATGCCCATCTTTATCAGATTCAGTACCGCAACAAGGAAACGAAATGAGGTTAGCCGATGTATATAATTTATAATTTACTGATGATTGGCGCTTTCTTTCTGGTAATGCCCTATTTCATCTACCGTTCAATCTGTGAAAAAGGCTTTACCAAACGTCTGCGCCAGAGCCTTGGCGGTATTCACGATGAAGAAATTGAAGCCGTTGCCCAAAAGGGCTGCATCTGGATTCACGGCGCGTCCGTCGGCGAGATTGTAGCTACCAGCCCTTTGGTTAAGGAAATACGCAAGGCGATGCCCGATATACCGATTCTGGTTTCAGCCGTTACCGTAGGCGGCTATGACATGGCGCACCAGATTATTCCGGAAGCAGACGCCATTATTTACTTCCCACTGGATATGCCGTTTGTGTCGGAATCCGTTGTTAAACGCATCCGCCCGCGCATTTTTATGCCGGTTGAAACTGAATTGTGGCCTAATTTGCTGCGCGCCCTGCGCGAACGCAATATTCCGGTAATGATGGTTAACGGGCGTATTTCCGAAAAATCCGTTAAAACCTACCGTTACCTGCTGGGAATCTGGGACGATATGCTGAATACCGTAAGCCGTTTCTGCATGCAGTCCAGCATCGACGCCGATTATATCCGCCATTTGGGCGCGGACCCCAGCAAGATTTACGTTACCGGCAATACCAAGTTTGACCAGACCTATGCGGAAGTAACGCAGGAGGACCTGGACGGCTATAAAAAAGAACTGGGCATTGAAGGGGCTTACCCCGTTATTGTTGCCGGTTCCACGCACCCCAGTGAAGAAAAAGCCATGCTGGAAGCCTTTAAAACGATTAAGGAAAGCTACCCTAACGCGCGCCTTGTTATTGCGCCGCGCAAACCGGAACGCACCGGCGAGATTGTGCGCCTTGTAGGCAACTTCGGTTACGATGTTGGTTTGCGTTCCAAACTGCTGAAGCTGGATGGCAACCGCCCGCAGTATCCGGTGCTTGTGATTGACACCATCGGTGAGCTGGGCAGAATTTACTCCGTTGGCGATGTGGTATTTGTCGGCGGTTCGCTGATTAATCACGGCGGGCACAACGTACTGGAGCCTGCCGCACATGCCAAACCGATTATCGTCGGCCCGAGCATGCAGAACTTTAAAGATTCATATTCTTTGCTGAGCAAGGTTGGCGCCTGCAAAATGGTTAACGGCGTGCCCGAGCTTACCAAAGAACTGCTTGATATAATTCAGAATGACGAAAGACGTGCCAAAATGGGCGCGGCTTCCTTGCAGGTTATTAAGGAAAACCGCGGCGCTGCGGTGCGCAGTATTGAATATTTGGAAGATTTGCTGCGCATTACCACCGTTCCCGCTACCATTATGACGCGTTACCCGACAAATATCCGCAACCTGAAGGACGACGGCGGCATCAGCCTGCGCAACGGTGATTTTATTATCCAGTATGTGTACCAGTTGGTGCATGGCGCAGAGGTTTCGCTGGCGGGCAATGTTCTGCTGTTCGTGTTGCGCTTCTTCTCGTTCCTGTACGAGTTCGGCGTTTGCAGCAAGCTGTGGCTGTATAAAGTAGGCTTCTTCAATCAGAAAAAGCTGGATTGCTGCGTAATTTCTATCGGCAACATTACCGTAGGCGGTACGGGTAAAACCCCGACTGCGCAGAAGGTTGCCGCCATGATTAAAAACATGGGCTACCGCGTTGTTATCCTTAACCGCGGCTACCGTTCCCACTGGGACAAGGAGCTGGGCGTTGTAAGCGACGGTAAAAAGATTTTTATGACGGCGTATGAAGCAGGCGATGAAGCCTACCTGATGGCGAAAACCCTGCCGGGCATTCCGGTTGTTATCGGTAAAAACCGTGCCGTTACCGGCCAGTATGCCGTGGATAAATTAAATGCCGAAGTCATCATCATGGACGACGGCTACCAGCACTGGCATTTATATCGCGACCTTGACGTTGTTTTGGTTGACACCTACAACATGTTCGGCAACGGCAGCCTGCTGCCGCGCGGCACTCTGCGCGAGCCTTTGAAGCACCTTGACAGGGCGGGTCTGTTTTTGCTGACGAAAACCGACCAGAGCTCGCAGTTCAGCCGTATTAACCTGCGCAAAACGCTGGCTAAATACAACGACGAAGCTCCGGTTATCGAAAGTATCCACCATCCGAAAAACTTTGTCGAAATTGCCGACTGGTACAAGGGCATCCACGAAAACACGCTGGAGCTTTCCGAGCTGGAAGGCAAAAAGGTTATGGTCTTCTCCGCTATCGGCAACCCGTCCTCGTTTGAACAAACGCTGGCGGGTATCGGCCTTGATATCCTTGAAGCCATCCGCTACCCCGACCATCATGATTACGGCATGATTGAAATGCAGTACATCAGCGAGCGCGCGGCCAGCAAAGAGGCTGTGGCGCTGATTACCACCGCTAAGGACGCGGTTAAAATCCCGACGGAATTTATTTATTTCAACAGGGATTTGCCGCTGTACATATTAAACATGGACATTATGATTACGGAAGGGCAGGACTTGTTTGAAAAAGCAATTGTCGCTGCTATCCAAAAGGAGACGAAAAAGCAATGAAGGTTTTATGTGTAATTCCTGCGCGTTATGCTTCTACGCGCCTGCCGGGCAAACCGCTGGCGCTGATTGCCGGTAAGCCGATGATTCAGCATACCTACATGCGTGCCTGCGAGGCTAAAGAGCCGGACGACGTTATCGTAGCAACCGACAACGAAAAGGTTTACGATACCGTTATCGGTTTCGGCGGCAAAGCCGTAATGACTTCGCCCGACCATCCGAGCGGCACCGACCGTCTGGCAGAGGTTGCCATGCAGTACCCGGACGTTGACGTTATTATCAACGTGCAGGGCGACGAACCGATGATTGACCCGGATATTATCGACCGTCTGGCGAAAGCCTTTGACGGCAACGATGATTTAAAAATGGCTACGATGAAAGTGCCGATGCAGGAAAGCGAATACAACGACCCTGCCGCCGTTAAGGTTGTTACCGACGATAACGGCTATGCGCTGTACTTCTCCCGCAGCCTGATTCCGTATCCGCGCAACGAGGTTGCAGGCGCAAAAGTGTATAAACACGTAGGCGTTTACGCATACCGCCGCGACTTTTTGCTGCAATACGCCGCGCTTGAGCCGACCGTGCTGGAGCAGGTGGAAGGGCTTGAACAGCTGCGCGCTTTGCAGAACGGCTATAAAATCAAAGTGCTGGAAAGCGATTTTCAGGGCATCGGTATTGATACGCCGGAAGATTTGGAAGCCATCAACAAGCTTTTTGCAGAAAAGAATAAATAATACATTTGCGATTTGACGATAAAGGAGGCAGACATGAATATAGTAACTGTTGGCGATTACAAAGTAGGTCAGGGCAACCCGATGCTGCTGATGGCAGGCCCGTGCGTGCTGGAAGGTTACGAACGCAGCCTGATGATTGGGCAGCGCGCCAAAGCTATTGCCGATAAACTCGGTATGCCCTATGTTTTTAAAGCATCCTTCGATAAGGCAAACCGTTCTTCTTACAGCTCCTTCCGCGGGCCGGGATTAAAAGAAGGCCTTGCGATTTTAGCGCAGATTAAGAAGGATTTGGGCGTGCCTGTCGTTACCGATATCCACGAAACCTATCAGGTTGAGCCAGCTGCCGAAGTGGCAGATATTTTGCAGATCCCGGCCTTTTTGTGCCGCCAGACCGACCTTGTTTACCAGGCCGGCAAATCCGGCAGGACGGTTAATGTAAAAAAAGGCCAGTTCCTTGCTCCGTGGGATATGAAAAACGTAATCAAAAAAATTGAAGAAAGCGGCAATAAAAACATTATGCTGACGGAACGCGGCGCAAGCTTCGGCTACAACACGCTGGTAACCGATATGCGCGGCCTTGCGATTATGCGCGAGCTGGGTTACCCGGTAGTGATGGACGCTACGCACAGCGTGCAGATTCCGGGCGGCCAGGGTACTTCCTCCGGCGGGCAGAGCCAGTATGTGCCGCACATGGCAAGGGCTGCCGCTGCGGTAGGCATCGACGCTTTGTTCCTCGAAGTACACGATAATCCGGCGGAAGCGCTTTCCGACGGTCCGAACATGGTTAAACTGGATAACCTTGAAGCGCTTTTGAAAGACGTTCTGGCAATCGATAAGATTGTACGTGGTTAATGACGTTTTAATTAAAGGAGTGATTTCCTGATGGAAGACAAGATGCTGGAACAGGCGCGCGAAGTGCTGCGTCTGGAAGCAGAAGCTGTTCTGGAACAGGTTGAACGCATAGATGAGCATTTTAAGGCTGCGGTGGAAATGATTATGGCCTGTCACGGCCGCGTGGTTATTACCGGCATGGGCAAGTCCGGCATCATCGGCCGCAAAATGGCTGCCACACTGGCCAGCACCGGCACGCCGTCCTTTTACCTGCACCCGGCCGAGGGCATCCACGGCGATTTGGGCATGGTAACGGAAAACGACGTTGTTATCGCGCTGTCCAACAGCGGCGAAACCGGCGAAGTGCTGCATATTCTGCCTTCGCTGCGCAGAATCGGCGCAAAGCTGATTGCCATGGTCGGCAACCCTAATTCCACGCTGGCCAAAAATTCGGATGTTGTTTTAAACGTCGGTGTCAGCAGGGAAGCCTGCCCGCTCGGTCTTGCGCCTACTTCCAGCACTACGGCGGCGCTTGCGTACGGCGATGCGCTTGCTCTGGCGCTGCTTTCCGAACATAAATTTACTGCCAGCCAGTTTGCCGTATTCCATCCGGGCGGTTCGCTGGGCCGCAAACTTTTGCTTACCGTTGCGGACATTATGCACAGCGGCGACGAGAATCCGCTTGTTAAAGCGGACCTCAGCGTGCAGGAAGCGCTCTTTGTCATTACCGATAAAGGCTTGGGCGCAGTTTCCGTTGTCGATAACGACAACAAAATGCTGGGCGTGCTGACGGACGGCGATATCCGCCGCGGGCTCAGCAAAGGCGTGGATTTCTTGAAACGCCCGGTAACGGAACTGATGACCGCCAATCCGAAAACCATTACCAAAGAAAAACTGGCAGCGGCAGCGCTGCACCTTATGGAAAGCAACCACCCGAAACCGATTACCGTATTGCCCGTTGTCGATGCGGAAAATCACGTTATCGGGCTGCTGCATATGACTGACCTTGTACGTCAGGGCGTGGTATAATGATGAGTGACGTAAAAAATGCCGCCAAAATAAAACTGCTGGCGCTGGACGTGGACGGCGTGCTGACGGACGGCAGCCTCAACATCGGCGCGGAAGGCGAACTGTTTAAAGCCTTCAACGCGCGCGACGGGTTGGGCTTAAGCTGCCTTCTGCGCAGCGGCGTGCGCGTGGCGATTATAACCGGGCGCAAAAGCGCAATTATCCACCGCCGTGCGGAAGAACTTGGCATTACAGAACTTTACGAAGGCATAAAAGATAAAAGAAAAATACTGGCAGAACTGGCAGAGCAGGGCGGTCTTGCGCGTCAGGAAATTGCCTACATGGGCGACGACCTGAACGACCTGCCTGCACTTACCTATGCAGGGCTTGCCTGCGCACCGGCGGATGCAGCGCCGGAAGTGCTTGCGGCCAGCCAGTTCATCAGCACTAAATGCGGCGGGCGCGGAGCAGTACGCGAAGCGGCAGAGCTGATTTTAAAAGCGCAGGGCAAATGGACTGAAATTGTAGATGCTTATCTTAAGCAGGGACAGGGAGATTCACAATAATGTGGCTTTATTATTTGTTAAAAAGCATGAGCTGGATTATCAGCCACCTGCCTTATAAGCTGGTTGTCAAAATCGGCTTGGGGCTGGGCAGGCTGTACTACATCATTGCCAAAAAGCAGCGCATCAGGGCGGAAGAAACCATTAAAGAACGCCTTGGCTACAGCGATGAGCAGGCAAAGAAAACCATTCACAGCCTGTTCGTCAAACTGGGCGCAACCTTTATGGAAATAATGTACATGCCGGCTTTAAATAAAGACAATATCCGCGGGCTGGTAAGCTTTGACCGCCCCGAAGTGCTGTGGGAAGCGCTGGGAGAAGGCAAGGGCGTTGTTATGCTGGCCTGCCACATGGATAACTGGGAATGGCTGGGCGCGGCGCTGGCGCTGAACGGATTTCCGCTGAGCGCTGTTGAAAAACCGCAGCCGAACCATATTTACAGCGACTTTATGAACGAACTGCGTACCGGCGTGGGGCAGGAAATTTTCTCGCGCGGGACAAGCGAAATTTTGGGCTGCGCACGTGCGATGAAGAAAAAACGCATGCTGGGGCTGATTGCCGACCAGGACGGCGGCTACGACGGTATCTTCGTGCCGTTCCTCGGTAAAATGGCATCGACACCGACCGGCCCTGCGTATTTTTCGCGTAAGTTTGACGCGCCGATTGTGCCGATATTTATTGTGCGCAAGGAAGGCAATTACGGGCATCAGGCCATTGTTAAGGACCCCATTTACTACGAAAATACCGGCGACCGCAAAGCCGATGATTATAAGGTAACTTTAAAAATGACGCAGATTGTCGAAGAAGTTATCAAAGAATACCCGGATAACTGGCTGTGGTTCCAGCACCGCTGGAATACCCCTTATACGCCGCCGGAGGAAAAGGAGCTAAAGCAGGGTGAAGAATAAAGGATTGTTACTGATTGCCGGCGGCATTGCCGTGGCGGCGGCCATCATCGCCTGGCTGATGTTTGGCGGCGAGGCGCCGAAGAACCCGGAAAATGTTGTAACCGAAGTTGCAAGCGCCGTTGTAAAAAATACAACCGTTAACCGCGAGCAGGACGGCAAAGTGCTGTGGGAGTTTTCCGTTGAAGAACTGGAAAGTGTTTCCGGCAGCGGCGAAGCTGTGCTGAAAGGCGTTAAAGGCAAAATTTACCGCGAGGACGGCTCCGTTATCGACGTTGTAGCCGGCGGCGGCAAAATAAATAACGACGACAAAAACTTTGCGCTGGACCGCGGCGTTAAAGCCGTACTTTCCACCGGCGGCGAGATAACTGCCGAAGAAATTGCCTGGAACCAGAAGGACGACGTTATTACGGCGACCGGAAAGGTAAAGGTTGTAAAGGACGAGCACACCGCGTTGGCAGATAAAATTGTAACCAGCAGCAAATTTGAACATTTTAAATTAAGCGGCCATGCCGAAGTACAGAAAGGGGAACTGTAACAATGAAGATAAAAACAGCTATCGCGCTGGCGGCAGCCCTGCTGATTATGGGCGCGCAGGTGCATGTACCGGCTTATGCGGCCGAAGGCGGCTTCAGCGTAAAGGCTGACGAAATTGAATACGATATGAAAAGCGGCGACGGCACTGCCAAAGGCAATGTTGTTATTTTGCACGACGGCGGCAAGGCTACCTCTGCCGCAGCGGAATTTAACAGCAAAACCATGACCGGCAGGCTGACCGGCGGCGTTGTTGCCGATAAGGACGACGCGCACATTACCTGCGCAACCTTTGTAATGCACAGCGAAGATTATGTTTCGGCAGTTGGCAGCGCCAGCGTGACGAAAGAAGATAAAACCCTGACCGCAGAGCAGATTGACTACCACAGCGACGCTGAATACGCCGAAACCATCGGTTCGTGGGGTCAGCTCAGCAGCACCGACGGCAGCGTTTTAACTGCGGCGCAGATTACCTATAACGGCAAAACCGGCATGGCGGAAGCTACCGGCAACGTCGATATCGTAAGCCCGCCGCGTAATTTAACGGCATCTGCCGATAAGGCTGTTTACGACACCAACAACGACGGTACGGTTGAACTCATCGGCAACGCTACCGCAACGCAGGACGGCAACACCGTATCCGGCAACCGCCTGCTTATGCATAACGCAGGCAACGCTGCCAAAGGACAGCGCGCCGAAGCGTTTGGCGATATTAAAATAGTTTATGTACCTAAAGAAGAACCTGCACCGGCTGAAAACGTAGCGGGCGCAGAAACCGAAACAGCTGTAACAGCGGAAAACACTGAACAGGTGGAGGCAGCATAGTGGTAATTGAAACAGCTAACCTTATAAAAGAATATTCCGACAGGCGCGTTGTCAACAACGTCAGCATCCGTGTGGAGCAGGGCAGCATTGTGGGTTTGCTCGGCCCTAACGGCGCCGGTAAAACCACCACGTTTTACATGATTGTCGGCATTATCAAGCCTGACAGCGGAACGGTAACGTTGGACGGACAAGATATCAGCGCTTTGCCGATGTATATGCGCGCGCGTGCGGGCATCGGCTATCTGCCGCAGGAGGCGTCCATTTTCCGCAAAATGACGGTGGAGGAAAACCTGCTGGCGATTCTGGAAGCCAACAACATCCCCGAAAAGCAGCGCATTGAAAAAATGAATGCTTTAATTGAGGAGTTCCATATCGGTCATATCCGCAAAAACAAAGGCACGGAGCTTTCCGGCGGTGAACGCCGCCGCGTGGAAATTGCCCGCGCTCTGGCAACCGACCCGGCGTTTATTTTGCTGGACGAGCCTTTTGCTGGCATCGACCCGATTGCCGTGGCCGATATCCAGAATATGATTGCCCATCTGGCACAGCGCGGCATCGGTATTTTAATTACCGACCACAACGTGCGCGAAACTTTGAGCATCGTCGATAAGGCCTATATCCTCGCCAACGGCGAGATACTGCTGCATGGCGACAGCGAAACCATTGCCAACGACCCGGTAGCGCGCAAATACTACCTGGGCGAAAACTTCAGCATGTAGGGGGGATGAAGATTGCGTTTACGTTTATTGGACCGTTATGTGTTAAGTGAATTACTGTATCCGTTTGTCTTCGGTATCGCCTCCTTCTCCAGTATTTTTATTGCCAGCTCCATGCTGTACCGCATTACGCAGTACATGACCAAATACGGCGCGGGCTGGGATACCATTGCCTGGCTGTTCTTTTACAGCCTGCCGGAGGTTATCAACTATACCTTCCCGATGTCGATGCTGTTGGCGTCTTTGATGGCGTTCGGCAAATTATCCGGCAGCAGTGAAATCATCGCCATGAAATCCGGCGGCGTCAGCTATTACCGCATTGTCGCGCCGGTGCTTATTGTGGCGTTCATCGTCAGCATGTTCTCCGTCGTCTGGGCGGAAAAGGTAGTGCCTGCCTCCAAAGTGCAGTACACCCGCGTACTGGAATACCAGATTAAGGGCAACACCAAGCCGAAAACGCAGGACAACGTCATCATCAAAACGATGAGCGGCGACACCCAGCGTTTGACCTATGCCCGCCGCTTTGAAGAACATTCCGGCAAAATGATGGACATTACCATCGAGGAATTTGACAACCACAAGCTGGCGCGCATCCAGACGGCGAAGGAAGGCCGCTGGGAAAACGGCAGCTGGCGTTTGTTCAACGGCACTGTTTATTCCGTACATGACGAAGAAGGCTTGCAGAGCACGGCGAAGTTTGACGAGCAGATAATCCCGCTCGACATTGCGCCGGAACAGATTTCCTGGGAACAGAAAGAGCCTGAGGAAATGACTATCCGCGAGCTGCGTGAATATATCCACATGCTTGAGATGCAGGACCAGCCGACCTCGCGCCACTGGTGTGAAATTTACATGCGTATCTTCATTCCGATGGCCAGCTTCTTCTTTGCGATGATCGGCGCGCCGCTGGGCACGCAGAAACAGCGTACCAGCTCATCCATCGGCCTGGGTTTAAGTATTATCGTTATCTTTATTTATTACGCCATTATGACGTTTACCACCGGCCTTGGCAAAGGCGGCGCGATGAACCCGCTGTTGGCCTGCGCTTTGCCGAACCTTATCTGTTTGTGTGTAGGTATTTATCTTTTGCGCCAGAAAAACGCATAATAATTTTGGGGTGAGTTTATGTTTGGGTTACGCCTGATAATTATCCTGGCCGTCGTCGGCGGGCTGATTGCCTTTATCGGCGACAAGCTGGGCAGTAAAATCGGCAAGAAAAAACTGTCCGTCTTCGGGCTGAGGCCTTATTATACCTCGGTGCTGATGACGGTAATAACGGGCGTTTTAATTGCGGCTACGACGATTATCGTAATGGCGGCATCGTCCGACAGCGCGAGGACTGCTATGTTCGGCATGGAGCAGTTACAGGACGAACTGCGCAGCCTGAACAAGGAAAAAGAAGCAGCGTCGCTGGAAATTGAAAAGGCACGCGCCGACCTGGCTGACCGCAACAAGGAAATACAGGAGCTGGACGCCGAAAGGGCGCAGCTTGCGGCCGAAGTAAGCACCAGCCGTGAAGAACTGGGGCGCGCCCGCGCGGAAGTAAACTCCCTGACGGAATCGAAAGCGACTCTGGAAGCAGAAGTAGGCTCGCTGGAAGAAACTACGGAACGCCTGCGCCGCGGCATTGTGGCTATGCGTGAGGGCAGCGTGGTTTACCGCAGCGGCGAAGTGATTTACGCCGGTGTTTTAAGCAGCAAGCTGAACGACGAAGAAAACGCCAAGCAGATGGAAATGTTCCTGAGCGCGGCTAACGAAGCGGCAATGCAGCGCATGGGCATCCGCAGCGAAGAACCTGTCGGCGTGCTGTGGCTGCCTAACGAACTGGCACAGGCGGCGCTGAAGGAAATCCAGTCTGCCGACGGCAATGTATTTGTAAGGCTGCGCGCCGTGGCAAACATCATCGCCGGTGAACCGGCTATTTGTACTGTTGAACTTGTACATAACGAATGTGTTTACAAGGATAACGAGCTGATTTTCAGCAAGGTTATTGATGTAAGCGATATTAAATACGGGCTTGACCGTGAGATTCTGGCATTTTTGAACGAGGTTAACCATACGGCGGTGCGCGCAGGCGTAATGCCCGACCCGCTGACCGGCAAGGTAGGCAACCTTGACGCCGGCACAATGGTGCAGACCGGTGAGAAAATGGCTGATTTGGGCGGGCAGGTTATGCTTAAGGCTTACGCCCGCGGCGATATTTATACCTCCGGCCCGGTGCTGCTGCGTTTAGAGGTTGAAGATGCAGACAAAGAATGAGTTTTTACTTGGCATTGACCCCGGCAGCTATAAAACCGGCGTGGCAAAGGTTAAGCCTGACGGCGAAGTTATCAGCGCCCAATGGGTGGAAACCAAAACGCTGGCGGAAGTTTTAACAAAGCTGAACGCAGAATGCGGCGCGGCGATTAAAGCTGTAATTATCGGCAACGGCACCAACACCAAACCGGTGTATAAGGTGCTGGGGCAGGTTTTTACCGGCGTGCCGGTGATAGAAATTGACGAAAAGCACAGCACGGAACAGGCGCGTACTTTGTATTGGCAGCTCAATAAGCCGCACGGCTGGCGCGCGCTTTTGCCAGAAGGCTTGCGTGTACCGCCCGAACCGCTGGACGGTTACGCAGCGGCAGTGCTGGTAAAACGATATTTAAATAATAAATAAAAGGCAGAGCGCAAGCCCTGCCTTTTTTATACCTTTAAGATGTTTAATTGAGAGTTTGAGTGTGGTAAAATTAGGGTAGGTTATTTTTGGTTACGTCTTTGTAGTTACTATATTGCTTTTAATTTTCTTAATCAAAAAAACTTAACGGCTCAGAATCAAAGAAGTTTGCCACTTGCAGCGCCTACGGAAACTCGCTTCGCTCAGACATCCTCCGGCAAAAGCTGCAAGTGCCTTGTTAGTGAAAGTTTCGCCTATTTTTTGAAAGTCGCGGCTTCGCTCAAATTCGTACCGTGGAAGTTTTTTAGTTAGATTAGAAATGTTTCCGTGTGCTGGTGAGTGCCTTCTTAGTTATTGATTTTAGAGAGTGGCAAACGAATGATAAATCAAAAGTTATAAGGGAGAAATTGTATGGGAAGAAAAGAAATAACAACGAAAGAAGATTTAATAAAAGTAATAGAATTGTTTGAGAATATGGGAATTACTTATTGGCTTGATGGCGGATGGGGTGTAGATATTTTAGCAGGCAAACAGACAAGGATTCATAGGGATATAGATATAAATTTTGATGCTGAATATACAGAAAAATTGTTAAATATCCTTATGGATTTGGGGTATAAAATTGATACTGACTGGCGCCCCATAAGAATAGAGTTATATAGTGATAAGCTTGGCTATTTAGACATCCACCCGTTTGTTTTAAATGATGATGGAACATCAAAACAAGCGGCTTTAGGTGGTGGATGGTATGAATTTGAAAAAGACTATTTTGGCAGTGCCTTTTTTGAAGGAAAAACAATTCCATGTATATCTTTAAAAGGACAAAAGATTTTCCATTCAGGATATGAATTAAGAGATAAGGATAAACATGATATAGCTCTTCTTGAAAGCCTTGAAAAGTAATATTAAAGGTACAATATGAAAAAATTCCTAACAATTCTATTCACATTATGCTTGTGGGCGGCAACAGCTTTTGCCGCTCCTGTAGAACTTGATATTTATAGCGTAAACGACTGGCATGGCTTTGCAACCGGATAAATTTTACCGCGTTGCTGTTAATGATTTTCTGCTGGACGGCGGTGACGGCTATACAAGCATCAAAAACGTCAAAAACCCCTATCCTGCCGGGCAGGATGCAGAAATACTGGCAAGGGCTTTGGCAAAAGCGAAGGTTATAAACTACCGCGTGGATTCGCGGCTGGTGTTAAAATAGGAGGGCATTATGGAAAAATTACTTGATACAACCTGCGAAAAATTTTTGGAAGAACTGGCAAGCAAGCAGCCTACGCCGGGCGGCGGTGCGGCATCTGCACTTTGCGGCGCGACTGCGGCAGCCTTAACGGCGATGCTGGGCAATTTAACGGCTGGCAAGGCCGGCAGCGAAGCCAACGATAAAATGGCGCTGGAAATCATCATCGCTGCTGATAAGCTGCGTTTGGAGCTGGCACAGCTGGCGGACGACGATGCGGCAGTGTTCAATAAATTTATGGAAGCCTACAAAATGCCGAAGGCTACGGATACGGAAAAAGCCATGCGCACGGCGGCAATCGGGCAGGCAGCCATTGCTGCGGCAGAAGTGCCCATGCAGATTGCCAACAAAAGCCTTGAAGTGCTGAAGTTGGCGCGCAAGCTCATCGTGTTCGGCAACCCCAACGCCATCAGCGACGGTACGGTATCCGCCCTTATGGCGCGTGCGGCTTTGCGTAGTGCATTGTACAACGTAAAAATCAACCTGGGGTTGATTAAGGACGATGAATACGTGGCGGCGGCGCGTGCCAAAATGCAGCAGCTGGAGGCCAAAGCCATGGAAATAGAAGCCTTTGTGCTGGCGCGTACCGACGAAGTTTTAAAATAATATTGACGGCGGCGCGTATTTATCATATAATTAAAAATTAGCAGGGAGAGGTGGTCGAGTGGTTTAAGGCTCTGGTCTTGAAAACCAGCGAGGTGCAAGCCTCCGTGGGTTCGAATCCCACCCTCTCCGCCACGATTTTACCGCCCGCGCCTTTTACGGCGCGTTTTTTGTTATAGGGGTGCGCATGGTTTATTTTGCCTACGGCGATAAGGAACTGAATTACTTAAAAAAGAAGGATAAACGGTTGGCGGCAGTGATTGAAAAAGCAGGTTATATCAGGCGCGAGCTGTTTCCGGATATTTTTGTGTCGCTGGTAAATTCCATTGCCGGGCAGCAGATATCGCGCAAGGCTAAGGCCAGCGTGTGGCAGCGTTTTGTGACGCTTTTGGGCGGGCAGGTAACACCGCAGGCGATTGAAGCCGTGACGGAGGACGAACTGCGCGCATGCGGATTATCCGGCCGTAAGGCTGTGTATATTAAGCGTCTGGCTGCTAAAGTGCTTGGCGGCGAGCTTGATTTTGCAAGCTTTGCGCAGATGAGCGATGAAGAAGTGTGCGCAGAACTGATGAAGCTTGACGGCATCGGCAAATGGACGGCGGAAATGCAGCTGATATTTTCGCTGGGGCGCGCCAATATTTTAAGCGGCGGCGATGTTGCAATCCAGAACGGGCTGAAGCTTTTGTACGGGCACAAAAAAATAACGCCTGCGCTGTTGGCAAAATACCATAAGCGTTACAGCCCGTATGCATCGGTTGCCAGCTTTTATTTGTGGGCGCTGGCCAACGGCGACGTGGTTTACGAACGCTCGCGCAAAAAATCCGCCCAAGGATTAAACAGCGGCAAAATGCAAAAATAAAAATTAAAAACGCTTGAAATTTAGCGAAACATAGTGTATACTATATAAGTAAGTCAATTGGAGTGGTACTCAAGTGGCTGAAGAGGACGGTTTGCTAAATCGTTAGGGGGGGCAACTCCCGCCAGGGTTCAAATCCCTGCCACTCCGCCAACTTAAAAGTAAAGGACATCGGTTAGCGCCGGTGTCTTTTTTATTTTGTGTTAAAAAGTAAAAATATTTGTATAAATTTTCTAAAATAATATAAGCAACGACATATTTTGACGTTGAGTTCTGCTATAATTTAAGTATAAACCAACGTAAAGGTGTTTTTAAATGGATAAAATCAGTAGAATATTAATGCTTTTTCATAAGTTTACACAGGGTGAAAAAATAAATAAAACGGATTTTTCAAAGCTCAATGGTATAAGTGAGCGTTCATTTGACCGTGATATAGAGGACATACGTAACTTTTTGGCAGAGATACACGCCGCAGGTGAAATCTGTTTTAATAAAGCTGATAACGTGTAGTACCTTTCCGATTTGAAAAATCACAAGTTAAGCAGTATTGAAGTTATAACTATTATGAAGGTGCTGCTTGGTGCGAGGGTGCTGCGTAAGGACGAAATGCAAGGATTAGCAGCTTCTATACGAATGATGACAGACCCAATGGCACGGAAGGAAGCAGTTAATTCAATTTACAGTGAACTGGATAACTATGTATCGCCGGTACACGGAAAGGCTATTTTAAAAATGCTGGAAGATTTAACTTTTATAATACAAAAGCATTTTAAAATTGATGTAATATATACAAAAGCTACCGGAGAATGTATAGAACGGCGTATTTTACCATTAATTTTTATTTTTTCTGATTTTTACTTTTATCTGATAGCATTTATAGACGGTGAAGAATATAAATACCCTGCGTTTTTCAGAGTCGACCGTATCGAAAGTTTTAAATTAACGGACGAGCATTATAGCGAGCGGCTTTATGAAAAATATAATGCTGCAAAAATGCGTAACTGCTTGCAGTTTATGTACGCCGGAGAACTGTTGCAAATAAAAGTAAAATGTAAAAATAAAGCGGTAGAAGCTTTTAAAGACCGTTTGCCAAACCACTGGTTTATAGCTGATAAAGGTGAATGGAAGGTATACGGAGCGAAAGTATTTGGAGAAGGGTTTATTAGATGGGCTTTATTGCAAGGTAGTAGCATAGAGATTCTTGAACCAATAGAGCTGCGTAAAGAATTTATTGATGCAATTGACAAAATTTATATGATTTATAAATCTAAGGAGGAGCGTTATGGGCAAACTTACTCGAAAAGATGTAGATGATTTTGGTAGAAGAAATAACAATAAGGATAGTTATAAAAATAGATATTTTAATGGGCAAAGAAGTGCAGTAGATGAATATACTGGGCAAACACTTTACTATTCGTCAAAAGGCCGTTTTACTACTAAAACAACAGCTAATATTGACCATGTAGTACCTTTAGACCAACTTATAAAAAGATATGGGAAAGATGTTAGTAAAGCTGAATTAAAAAGAATTGCAAATTCTGATTATAATTTAGCTACAACTTCAGAGGCTTTAAATAAGGCAAAATCCAATAAATCGAATCATGAATATTTATTGGATAAAATTAAAAAAGGTGATCCTGAAGATGTTGCCACATCTTATAATATGCTTAGCAAAGAAGCGAGTTCCGAAGCAGCGGTGTTTGCTGATGCAAAAACAAGTAAATTTTCCGGAAAAATAAAAAAATTGACTAAAAACACTATTGATATTAATCCTTCTAAATCAGTAGGTAAGGCAGTACATACTGGAACTGCTTCGGCACTTATAGCACTTACTATTTCTTCATGTAATAATCTGGCGCAGATTGCTGCCGGAGAAAAAAGTGTTGGAGAAGCACTGAAGGATATAGCTGTAGATTCAGGTAGCAGTTTTGCTTCATCAGCAGGTGTTTCATTAGCACAAGACGGAGTAGTTAGTATTTGTAAAGAATATGCTGGCAAAGATATAGCAAAATTTGTTGCGCAAGAATTGCCGATAGCAGAAATTACTACAGTAATTGTGATAGGACGTTCTGTTTTAAGATGTTTAGATGGGGAAATAAGCGAGGAAGAATGTGCGACGGAAATATTATTGAGTGGCGCAGGTTATTTGGCGTTTAAAGTTGGTTTTGCTTGTGGCGGACCGGCAGGTGCAGTTATAGCTTCACTTGTTGTAAGCCAAATTAGTGCTACTGTTTTGAAATATCAACAGGAAAAGAAAATTGTGGCTAAGCGGCTTGCTAAATTTAATCGCATTGTAAGTGATGCTTTGGTTGCTTTGGAAGAACAAAAGAAAATTTTAGTTAATTTAAGAGAAAAGGAGAGAGAAAAATTGGAAAAAGCTTTTAATACCGGGTTTGAGTATATTCAAATCTCTATTTTGCAGAATAATGTTGAAGGCATTGCTGACGGTTTGAATTGTATTTTATCGATATTTAATGAAAAATGTGCCTTTCAATCAGTAGATGAATTTAATGAATTTTTTGATGATGAAAGTGCAGTACTGGTTTTGTAAGGGGGAATATTGATGTTACCATTAATTGTAGCCGTCGGCTATACATTTTACAAAACTGATCAATCTATGAAAATGGATTCAAAAGCACAGAGAAAATTCGCAAAAGCTGTTACTAGACAGTTAGAAGCAGAAGCTTTACTGAAGGAAAAGAAAGAAAATGTTGATAATGCTTTAAGAAAAATCGCTAATAGGAAAAGAGGAATAGTTGTTACCTCAATGTATAAATTTTTAGATGTTTATGAAAAAATTATTAAAATTGATTTTCAAGAAAGCGACGAAATAAAAAAACTAAATAAAATTACACTTATTCCTGATGAAGTAATGCACATAAAGACGGTAGTACAAACAGGTGTAAAACCTATGTCAGATAGTGAAATTACATATACATTATTAAAGGGTACATTATTTTTTGGCGGTATAGGTACTATTGGATATACAATGGCAGAAGAATCTAAACGAAACCTTAAGGTTGCTAATGCGCAGCTGAGAATGGCTGAAGTTGCTTACAGTGAAGCAGAAGCATTAGCTACTTCGTTAGATACAGTTGTTGACAGGTGCAATGCGCTTGCAGATTTGCTAGCCCGTCTTAATATTTTATTTATGAAATCAATCAATCATACATTGGCTATTATTGATAAAAATGGTTATAGTCGCAGCGCATATACAACGGATGACAGAAAGGCTCTGATGACTTGCATAAATATTGCCAGCACTATTAAGAAAATAATTGATGCGCCGGTAATAACACTTAATGGCGAACTAGCTGTTGAAACAGCCAAGATATTAGAAATCGGCAATAATTTTATAAAACAAGTTGAACAACTTGCTTAAAAATTTTGGGAGGGAATTTTATGAAAACTTTTGAAGTTAGCGAAAAATGTGCTTGCTGTGGTATGTGTACGCAAAAAACTAATCTGCTTGTAGAAGATGCTGCTGGTAAAGCTGTACCTGCACCTAAATGTGTTATAACAACACAGTTATTGAAAGAAGCAGAGGAGATAGTTAAAATTTGTCCTGCTGGTGCTATTAAAATTGTTGAAAAAGGAGAAGTTAAAAATTTAGATAAAAACAGTCTGGCTAATTTATTAAGAACTAAATTAGAAAAAGTGGAAAAACCTGTATTAAAAAAAGAAGATATAAAAATGGATGTAAATAGATACAGTATTAGTTCTCCTAATATGCGTTATTCCAGTGGGTATGAATATTCAAGTGAAAGCAGCGCTGAAAGTGCTGCTTTGAGCGAATTTGACAGGAATGTTTACTCGCAGTATACGCGCTTTATAACAGAAGTGTTAGTTCAATACAGAGAGGATAAATTAAAAAAATATTATACATTTGATAGAAACAGTTTTTGGGGACAGGCTAACGCCAAATATGAGAAAGTACTTTTAGATTTTGTAAATGAAGTTGAGGGTAGTTCTGATGGTAAGATTAAATTTCCTGCTGATTTTGTAAAATTTGAAGCATATCCTGGTGGTATTCCGGATGTAGAAAAAAGCAATTATATGTGGATTTTAAAACATTTTGATGAATATCAAATAGTGCCAAGAATAATGAGAGAATTTCATGATATACCTCATACAGACAAAGAGGGTTATAGATCATACATTGACACCGATGATATGGAAGTTTATGCTGGAAGGGGATTTTTTGGAGGAGATAATTATAAAACGAAATACTCGTATAGAGCTTATGATTTGGTGAGAGAATATCTTTCAGATTTAAAAAATGCTATTCGTTATGCTGATATTGATGACAGGCCAATAAGTGAGGTTGAATCAGCAATAGAGTCTTACAATAAAGAGGCAAAAAAACTTATTGAAGAAAAGATAAATATGTTAAAAAAGTTATAAACGGTTATAACGGATTATTTGTTTTATCAAACTATCAAAAATATAAAGAAGTTGATAAATCAGTTATAGCCGGAATTACTGGTTGTACAGTTTCCCATAGCTATAATAATAGCTCTTTAGATGAGGATACAGTGTCTGCTATTATAGTGGCAATTTTATATCATAATAAAAATTTACAAAAAGATTTTTATTATGATAATCAAATAAACACACGATTAATACAAAAAACAGTACATAAGTGGTTTAAATTTTAAAATATTCATTAAACGCAGCATAACTTATGTTATGCTGCGTTTATACGTTTTAACTGTATTTAGTTTTATAGCATTTCTTTAAAACTTATTAGCCTGATTCTGTTATCAGTCTGGGCAAGTTCAATGCAGGATTTTGTAAAACCTGCTTTTGAGAAGATATAGTAATAACATTCATCAAAATGCGTAAGCAATTTGCGGCGTTCAAGCAAAGTTTCCAAAACATTTTTATCTGTTTTTTCGTTGCGCCATTTACATTCGCCTAAAATTGCTTTATTATCCGCGTAAGCAACAATGTCAATTTCTTCTTCACGTTTCAGTTTTGGGTTTGTGCCCCACCAGCGCCCTATTTGCTGATAGCTTACCGGCAGGCTTTCGTAGTTTTCCCATAAGTAATCGGCGCAGATATCTTCAAATACTTTTCCCATGTAATCGCTGAACTGCGGTTCAATGTTCTGGCATGCTGTTTCAGCTTTGCCGCGCTGGATTAAGATATTGTTTTGCGGTATAAATTTATACCAGAAGCGGAACATGCCGTCTTTAATGCCGTAAATTGTTTTGCGGCTGCTTTTGGGGGCGCCGGCAGGTGTTTCTTTTTCAATAATGCCAAGCTCTATCAGTTTATCAATATAGTTGCTGGCTTTGGCGTTATCAATACCGACTTTAGAAGCAATTTCTGAGATTTTGGAGCTGCCTGTGGCAACGGCGCGGATAATAGCATTATAAATTGCCGGTTCGCGAAGTTCCTGATTCAGCAGATTATTGGGTTCTTCATACATATAACCGCTTGGCATTAAGAAGTTGTTAATGATGTTTTCCTTTAAGCGTAGCTTATCGTTAATAAACGACATATAAAGCGGTATGCCGCCGGTAATGCCATAGACTGCCGCTATATCTTCCGGGCTGAAATTTTTGTAGTAAGAAGCAACTTCATAAAAATTAAACGGTTTGATATGAAATTGGGCGGTACGCCTTCCGTAAAGCGGGCTTTGGTAGCCAAGCACCTGTTTTTCCATAAACGACATGGATGATCCGCAAAGAATAATAAACAGGTTGGGGTTTGCTTTCAGCGTGTTATCTATAAGCTCCTGCAAAACGGAAGAAATTGGTTTGTAGGAGCGGGCAAGATAAGGATATTCATCAATGATAAGCACTATTTTTTGTTTTTGGGCTAAGTCATTGATGTTTATCAGTGCGCTGCGGAAATCTTTAAACACCGGCGCATTATCGCTGCTGCCGTTTATCGCGGCAATGCTTTTGCTAAAGTTTTCCAAATTATCTTTGGCTGTACTTTCGATACCGGTAAAATAAATTGCTGTTTTATCCTTGCAAAATTCGTTAATAAGTGTTGTTTTGCCTACACGGCGGCGGCCCCAGATAATAACGCACTGAAATTTATCCTGTTTATATAGGGTATTTAACTGTTGTAGTTCTGAGTTTCTTCCGATAAACATATTTCTTACCTCAAATTTAGTTAATTACGATTAAGTTAATTATAATATACTAAATATAATAATGCAAGATAAAATTTGGAGTTTAGTTAATTACGATTAACTTAATCGTAATTAACTAAATTAACTTACTCAAAAAAGCGAAGGCATTATGCCTTCGCTTTTTGCTTTTATTTTTTGCTTATAACTGCTTACTTATAACTGTTTTACTTACAATTCCACCCATCAAGGTCTCAGTTTTTCCATTTCCAAACGTACCTGGTACATCTGGTCTTCGGTAATGCCAAGCTGTGTGGCAACGGCGTCCCAATCAGTTGCGGGCGGGTTGTGCATTTCAACAATCTGCGCCGCAGTGCTGCTGCAATATTTAGCCATCAGCACTGCGTGGGCAACGTCGCCCATGCCAAAGTTCTGTTCAAACAGCGGCAGGCTTACGGCGGTGTCAACGCCAAGCACGGTGCTTAAATATTCGGCGTCGTTTTTATCATGCGCGGCTTTAATGTCGTTAGGTGTCAGCCCCAGCATATATTCAACGCGCGGCCATCTGTTGTATTCGGTTTTTAAATCAAGCACGGCGCCCATGTCCTTGTCGGTGGCATAGCTTAAAAAAGCGGCGTGGCGCAGTTCTTTAAAGCTCCAGCCCTGGTTGTAAAATTTTTTAACAGTGCTTTCGGCTACGCCAAAGCGTGCGCTGATGGAATCAATTTCGTTATCAATGCGTACCTGATGCGGCACAAGCCCTTCGCGTGCAGCGGGGCGCGGCGGCAGCGGTTTTGCTTCGGCGGTGCTGCTTAAAATATCGGTAGTAAAAGGTGCAGCAACAAAGCCAAAGGCGAGTGCGAGAGTTAATAAGGATTTTTTCATACGTTACCACCCTTTCATAATCAATAATAATTCTATATTACTCATTGTATCACAGTTTTATGCGTTTTGCATTAAGTAAGTTTAAAATTTTATATGGAATTTATAAAAAAGCCCCCAAAGCTTAAACTTTGAGGGCAGCTGCTCCGGCAGAGCAGGGAGGGGGTTGTTATACCATTTTTAAAAGCACGATGCCGCTGATCATGGTGGCAATGCCTGCAAAACCGAGCGGTTTAATCCGCAGGCCGAAAAAGGCTTTATCCACGCAAGTGGTTAATAGTATGCCCAAAGCGCCCCAGACAGCGTAAGCTATGCTTAAGTCCAGAGTTACCAGCGCTTGTGCCATAAGCAAAAAGGCAACGCCGATAAGTGCCAGTGAGGCAAAGCCGTACTTTTTGTCGGCAAAGCCGTTCGATTTTTTGAGGCAGACGTTGGCAATTACGTCCGCGATAACGGCGAGAATTATATAAAAAAGTCCTGTCATCTGCATTTCAATCACATCCTACTTTAAAAGTGCCTTTTTTAATCATTACAAGCCCGGCGATGATGACGCCGAAGGCTAAAAGTTTAATGGGCGGCATGGTTTCGTTAAAAATCAGCCAGGCCATTAAAGCCGTGCCCGCGAGGCCAAGACCTTCCCAAACGGCGTAGGCGACGCTGATGGGGATTTTTTTAACCGCCTTGCTTAAGCAGAAGTACGAACAGGCCATGGCCGCCAGCATTACCGGGTAGCCGATAAGCCATTCGTGCGTTACGGAAAACTTCATAAATGTGGTGCCGCTTACTTCCAGCGCAATGGCTGCCAGCAGCATATAGAAATGTTTCATAATATTTCACCCTTTCACTTGCGGTAAAACAATTTAACCGCTATAATAATCTTAAAGTATGGTGCTACACCATAGTCAAGGGGTGCTTTTAAAATTGTCACAAAGATTTTTAAAAACGGGTGAATTTGCCGCGTTTTGCAATACAACCAAGGATACGCTGTTCCATTACGACGATATCGGCCTGTTAAAGCCGCTGCGCACCGCGCCCAACGGCTACCGTTATTATTCGCTGAACCAGATTTATATGTTTGACCTGATAACGACGCTGAAGGAACTGGGGCTTTCATTGGAGCAGATAAAAAACTACATGGACAGGCGCGACAGCGACGCTTTTGTTACGCTTTTAAAGGAGCAGGACAAGCGCCTGAAGGCGAAAATTGACCAGCTTACGCGCCGCCGCAGGCTTTTGCGCAACACGCTGGCGCAGATGCGGGAATCGTTTGACGTGGAGGAGGACGTAATTACCGTTGAAGAAATGCCGGAGGAGTATTTTATCATCAGCGACCCGATTACGAACCAGTCGGAGAAGGAGCTGTTTGCGGTGGTAAGCCGCCACTGGGATTACTGTACCAAACACAACGCCTACGATGATTTTGTAACAGGTGAGATAATTGCTTACGAAAATATTAAAAACGGCAGTTTTGCCAGCAGTTGGTATTCGTCGCACATTGATAAAAAAATCAAAAGCCGCTACCTGCACATTAAAACGGCGGGCAGCTATGCCACCAAGTACATCCGCTGCTCGTATTACGGGCTGAAGGAGGAATACCGTAAGTTTTGCGAGGAAGTGACGGCAATGGGCTATAAAATTTGCGGCGATATTTACCAGAATGACATTACCAATTACCTGTCCGAGCGTTATGCGGACGACTATTTAATGAGGCTTGAGGTGCGCGTGGAGCGTTGAGGTTATGATGACGGATAAAAAAGATTTACGCAAAAATTTAAATATCTGCCTGTTGCTGACGCTGCTTTTGTGCGTGCTGGCAGTTTTGCCGCTGTTTGCGGCGCAGGCGGATTGGCGTTTGAACGCAGCATTATTTGCCGGGCAGGTTGTGCTTTTGCTGCCGCTACTATATTACGCCAAAGCTGTTTTGCGCAGGGGCAGGCAGCTTTTGTTCGGCGGTGTGCCTGCTATGGAAGGGCTGGCGTTTGCAGCCTGTGCGGCTGGGATGATTGGCAGTATAGCAGTTGGCATAAGCGCGTTGCAGGGCGGTTCGGCGCTTAACGGTTTGCTTTTTGCACCGCTGGCGCTGATGTTGTTGTTAATTTTTGCTGCGGCGTATTTTAAAACGCAAAGCAATTTGGCAGACGCAGAAGATGACGGAGTTTTGACGCCGAACGGAACAGCGGCGGTGCTGCTGCCTGCTGTGTTTGCGCTGGCACTTGCGGCGGCATTAAGCTGGTGGTTCCGCGGCTGGGGAGCGGCAGTGGCGTGGCAGGTACTGGGCAGTGTGCTGTTGGCAGCAGGTGCGGGCGTATTTATGCTGGGTGCCAGGCTGCCAATATATTATGCATCGCGCCGTGCGGAAAAATGCGGCTTTACCTTTACTGGTAAGGCAGCGGCTGAAAATTGCCGCCATATAACTATGGCAGTATTTGATGAAAGTTTTGCCAAAACAGATGAGCAGGAAATTACCGACGTTACCGGTGTTGCCATCAGCGAAGCGCAGCTTTTGGCACTTGCCGCAAGCGTGATGAGCACTGCGGGCGACCCGTCGGCAGCACTGTTTAAAGAAAAGGCGGCGGGAATGGAACTGCCGGTGTGCAGCGGCGTGGTTAAAATGCGCGGCGGCGTTACGGCGCAGTGCAGCCGTAAAAACATCCGCCTGGGGCAGTTTGCTTTTGTGCTAAGCGTGGCAACCGTACCCGTGCAGTACATAAAAATGGGCGATGAACTATCGGCGCAGGGCAAAACGGTGCTTTACGTGACCGGCGGCAGGTCGCTGCTGGGCATTATTGCCGTGGGGCAGCGCGTTAACACAGGCATTGCACCTGCACTGGCAGAGCTGCGTGCTTTGGGCGTGCGTACGGTAGTGTTTGCTGCGGGCAATAAGCAGGCTGCGGAATACACCGGCAGTAAGGCCGGTTTTGCGCAGACGGTGGCAGAACTGACAGAAGCGCACCAGCAGGAACTGACCGATGCTTTTTGCCGTGCCGGTGAATTTGTGGCGGTGTTAAAACGCGGCGAAGGCTCGCAGGTAAGTGCCGCTTTATACAATCAGGCAGCGGCACAATGCGGCGATATTGTGCTTAATGACGGAAATATCGCCAATCTGGCGCAAGCCGTAAAATTAAGCGCAAACTTGCAAAAAATTGGCGCGCAGAATATTAAAATTGCGCTGTGGCTGGGTACGCTGTGGTCGGTTATGGCGGCGTGCGGCTGGCAGCTGCTGTTTAAAATCGTTCTGCCCGGGGCGGTGCTGGCAGCTATGCTGCTGGTATCCGCCTTAGCGGTGTGGCTGAACAGTAAACGGGTTTAAAACAAACTGCTGTGGGTAAAACCATGGCAGTTTTTAATTTTAAATAGAAAAAAATAAAAAACTTTTTAAAATTTTAGCACTCACCTATTGACAGTGCTAACAACAAGTGGTATATTATATTCAGAACGAGGGAAGGCCCCGAAAGGAACCGGGGCCTTTAAACACGTTCAGAAGCGACAGCCTTTAAAGCTGCTGAAATAGATTGCAAGTTTTGAAAGGAAGTCTTTATTATGTTGTTACCTACCATTTTTGGAGAAAACTTATTCGACGATTTCATGGACGATAATTTTGAAAGGAACTTCTTCGGCAGCAGGAACCCGCTGTATGGCAAACACAGCAAAAACCTGATGAAAACCGACGTTAAAGAAACCGATAACGGTTATGAACTTGACATCGACCTGCCGGGCTTTAAAAAAGATGAAATCACCGCTCATCTGGAAGATGGTTATTTGACCGTATCGGCTGCCAAAGGCGTTGATAAGAATGAAAAAGATAAAGAAGGCCGTTACATCCGCCGTGAGCGTTACAGCGGCAGCATGACGAGAAGCTTCTATGTCGGCAACGCCGTTAGCGAACAGGATATCAAAGCCAAATACGAAGACGGTATTTTGAGCCTGAGCATTCCTAAAAAAGATCCGAAAGCCGTTGAAGCTAAAAAATACATCGCCATCGAAGGCTGATAAGTTTTAACTGAATAACCACATAATACAAACAGCTGCGGTATTTTGTACCGCAGCTGTTTTGGGTTTAGGGGTGAAACACTGCGCAGCATAACGGAGTTATGGTGTGCAGTGCCGAGCGAAAAAAAATCCGGCATACCAGTGATATGCCGGATTTTTTATGTGAGCAAAGCGCTAAAGAAAATATTTGCAGTACGTAAGTTAGTATGTATTGCAGAGGGGGAAGTGCGTGTTAAAATAATAGTAAATTTAAAGTGGGAGATTGTTATGCTTTTTAATTCTTATGAATTTATTTTTATTTTTTTGCCTGTTACGCTGATCGGTTATTATCTGGCGGCTAAATATATTAAAAATCAGGCTGCAAAGTTGTTTTTGATTTTTACTTCGGTTTGTTTTTATTCTTATTGGGATATCAATAATTTACCGGTGCTTTTAGCTTCTATCTGCGTCAACTATTTGTTTGGCAGGTGGCTGACTGCTAACCGCAGCAAAAAAGTTTTAGCTGCTGGCGTTGCGTTTAACCTGTTGTTTTTAGCTTATTATAAATATACAAATTTTATTATTGAAAACCTTAACTATTTATTTGATGCCGGTTTTGCCATGCAGAATATCGTTTTGCCGTTGGGGATATCGTTTTTCACCTTTACCCAAACAGCTTATCTTGTCGATGTATACCGCGGTGAAACCAAAGCATACAGCAAAAGTGATTACCTGCTGTTTGTAACAATTTTTCCGCATTTAATCGCCGGACCTATTTTATATCACCGTGACATGATACCGCAGTTCTCGCAAAGCGAACGGTATAAAATAAATTATAAAAATTTAACCTACGGTATTTTGTGGTTTACCATAGGTTTGTTTAAAAAAGTGGTTATTGCCGATAAACTGGCGATTTTTGCTGACAGGGTTTTTAATGCAACAAACAATTTAACCATGCTTGATGCGTGGGGTGGTTCGCTTGCCTATACCCTACAATTATATTTTGACTTTTCTGGTTACTCTGAAATGGCAATCGGCCTTGGGCTGATGTTTAACTATAATCTGCCGCTTAACTTTAACCTGCCCTACCGGGCGACAAGCATTATAGATTTCTGGCGCCGCTGGCATATGACATTATCGGCATTTTTGAAAAACTATTTGTATATTCCGCTGGGCGGCAATAGAACAGGGCATCACTTGCGAAATATTATGATAACAATGTTTTTAGGTGGTTTGTGGCATGGTGCAGGATGGACATTTATTTTTTGGGGTGTGCTGCACGGTATTTACATTTGCATAAACCACTTGTGGCGTAAAACCAAATATACCTTGCCGCAATGGCTGAACTGGTTTATAACTTTTAACGCTGTTAATATTGCGTGGATATTTTTCAGGGCAACAACCTTCAGCGACGCAGTAAATGTGCTGACAGCCATGTTTGATGTGAGTAATTTAACAGGCGGTGTAATTGCTTTAAAGCATATTGGCGGACTTTTAGCCGTAATGATAGTAGTGTTGCTTGGAATAGATACTGTAAAAGTTGAAAGAAGATTTGTGCCTAATTTTTGCTGGTTAATTGCATTGATATTAATGTTTGTTTATCCGGTATTGAAACTTGGACAGGTAACACAATTTTTATATTTTCAATTTTAAGTTGATTTAGAGGTAACAAATGATTGCATTTGATAAGTTTGCAAAAGGATTTGTAATAATAAGTATAGTTATTTTAGGAATAATAGCAGGATTTAATTATTGGATAGACCCGGCAGGTATTTTTAATAATAAAAAAGTTGATTTAGCAGTCAGCTATTTGGTTGAAGGAAAAGCTGTAGCAGGATTAACTAATTTTGATGAGCGTATTTTTAAGAAAGAACTAATTTGGCAGACAAAGGCAAAACCGGAAACTATTGTATTAGGCTCAAGCCGCGCAATGGGTATTGGGGCAGAATTTGATAAAGATAAAAACAGTTTTGGAAATTATAGCGTTAGCGGAGCTAATTTTAATGATGATATAGTATTATTTGCGGTTTATTATAATAAATACCAAGATGTGCCTGAAAAGGTCATTTTAGCAGTAGAACCTTGGAATTTAAATAAAAATCGTGGAGATACACGTTGGAAATCGTTGGAAAGAGAATATTATACCGGTTTAGAATTAATGAATTTTAAAGGCGAGAAAATAAAAGAATATAATAATATTAGTTATATTTTAGAAAAAGTTAAAACACTCTTTTCTATTTCGTATTTAAAGAATTCCATTAAAGAATTAAAAGAAGATATAAGAATGCCTTCAGCAGTTAAAGATAGTTATAATGAAAAAGATATTATTTTAAGTACAGGAACTGTAAAATATGGAAATATTACAGAAAAATTAACTGCAAAACAAATTTATAAAAATGCTCAGACTTATATAAATAATGGCAGAATATATCAGCTTGATAATTTTGATGAATTGGATAAAAATGATATTGATAAATTTTATAGTTTTATAAAATTTTTAAAATCAAAAAATGTTGAAGTAAGTTTTTGGTTTCCGCCATATCATCCTTATGTTTATCAATATATTGAAAAGAATAACAAATTTAAGAATGTTTTAAAAGCGGAAGAATTTTTTAGAGAAGTTGCTCGTAAAGAAAATTTAAAAACATTTGGTTCGTATAATCCTGCTTTATGCGGTGTAGAAGAAACAGATTTTTCTGATGGCATGCATTTAAGAACAAGCGGTTATGAAAAAGTTTTTAAAACTAAGTTTTAATTAAAACCAACAGCGCAGATGAAAATTCATCTGCGCTGTTTCATCTTATTTATTCAAATATTTTTTCAAATCACGGTAATAGTTTTCGTGTACGCCTAATAAAATTAAGGTTAGTGTTGTGGGGTCAAAGGTGTAGGCCAAAAGCATTAAGTTATTATCAATTTTGAATTTGTAAACGTAAACGCCTTTCAAATCCTGTTTCTTTTCCGTACCGATTTCCGGGTTTTTATCAATAGTTAAAATTACTTCGTTGACGATCTGCTTTTTTGCCGGCGGCAGTTTTTTGTAGGCTCTGGCGAAAGGCGGCTTCTGTTGGATATTATGGATTGGTTGGGGCATTTTGTTCTCCTTCAAAAGTAAAGGGTTCAGACGGTAACTCTTTGGCTACTAAAAGCTCGGCAATAAAATCAATAGGTAAATCCGGGTTTGCCAAAGCGTTGCGGCCTACATTAGCCCAAAAGTTAATTTGTTGTGCTGCGCTGCGGTATTCCGCTTTGCCTTCAATAGCTGCGGCGTCAAATAAATTTTTATCTATTCTTACACTTACGCTGGACATAATAAAACCTCCTTTGTGGTAAATTACCACTGCTTTAGGTTTATTATAACATCTGTGGTAAATTACCACAAGAGAATTTTATATCTTAAAATAACAAAAGCACCGCACTAATCAGTACGGTGCTAATTTTTTATGTAATTTACCATCTGCGGGAGGAGCCGCCGCCACCGCCGCTGCCTCCTCCAAAACCGCCTCCGCCGCCGAATCCACCGCCGCCACCGCGTCCACCGCGGAACAGCGAGATAATTAACATGCGGGTGATGAAGCCGCCGAAGAACAGGTTATCGACAATCAGCAGCAGTACAACACCTGCGCCGATAAGCAGCTCTGCCCACACCGGCAAATCACTTTGCTGCTGCTTCTGCGCGGGCGGGTTATAGCTTACGCCTTCCAGCTTGACGTTGTATTCCTGCGCTACGGTTGCCGCCGTTGCTGCGTAACCGTTAACAATGCCTTTATCGTATTGCCCTTGGCGGAAGAACGGCAGCATCGTCTGGTCCTGTATGCGTCCGGTCAGGCCGTCCGGCAATGCGCCCTCCAGCCCGTAGCCTACTTCAATACGGCTCTGCCTGTCCTCGGTGGCAACTACAATCAGCACGCCGTTGTTTTTTTCGCGGCTGCCGATGCCCCAGCTGCGCAGCACGTTCAGCGCATAGATTTCAATCGGTTCGCCGTCCAGCGTCGGCACTGTCAGCACGGCAACCTGCGCCGTTGTTTTGGCGTCCAGCTCGCGCCCCAGCGAATAAATTATCTGTTCTGATTTGGGTGAGATAACGTCCGCGTAGTCCTGCACATAAATGTTGGTGCCTGCCTGCGGCTTGGGCGGTATCTCCGCTGCCTCCAGCCCTGCGGCGCAAAACATCTGCGCCAGCAAAACCAAAAGCAGTAAAACATGCTTAATCATCGTTTAAGCTTCCTTAATGCTTAAAATTGTACCTGCGGCACGGCTTTGGCGCTTTCCGGCACTTCAAAATAATCGCGCTGGTTAAAGCCAAGCATGCCTGCGTAAATAACGGTGGGGAACTGCCTGATCTTGGCGTTGAACTCTTGCACCGCGTTGTTGTAATCCTGACGGGATACGGCAAGGCGGTTTTCAGTGCCTGCCAGTTCGTCCTGCAGCTGCGTAAAGTTGGTGTTGGCCTGCAGCTGCGGATAGTTTTCGGCAACCATCAACAGGCGGCTGAGTGCGCTGGAAAGTTCACCATCTGCCTCGCTTGCTTCGGCAACGCTCTGCGCACCGCCCAGTTTGGCACGCGCATCGGCAACAGCCTTAAACACGTCGCTTTCGTGTGCGGCATAGCCTTTAACGGTGTTCACAAGGTTCGGAATCAAATCGTTACGGCGCTGCAGCTGGTTTTCAATCTGCGACCATTTGCCGTTGACGTTTTCATTCATCTCCACAAGGTTGTTGTAACCGCTCATTACCAGCCCTACAATAACCAGCAGGGCGGCAATAACCATCATTAAACTTTTATTCATTCTTTCAGTAACCTCCTTAAGTGTACTAATAATATTGTATCTAAAACTTCCGGCAAGGTCAACGCTCCCCGCCGCGCGGGATGTAAATTTATTGTGGCATACCGCTTTACGCGGATTTTACAAAACTAACGCCCTGTTAACGGAAACTAAATTTATTTTATTTTGATTTTACTAATTTTACATAATAAATTTTAAATTTACCTGATAAGATACAAGCAACCAAATAAAAAGACGGAGGGTTTGAAAATGAACTTTAAGAAAAAAATAGCCGGCGTTTTGCTGGCAACCATGTGCGCAGCTTTGTTTGCCGGCTGCGGCGGCGATACCAAATCTGCCGATACTGCAAGCGGCAAAAAAGTACAAATTGAATACTGGCATGTTGCTTCCGAAAGCTTCGGCGGAAGCGGCAAAAAAGTACAAATTGAATACTGGCATGTTGCTTCCGAAAGCTTCGGCGGGCAAACAGTAAAAGAACTTGTAAAAGATTTTAACGAAAAACATCCTGACATTGAAGTTGTAGAAAAATACAACCCGGATATGTACAAAGGCCTTACCCAGAACTTACAGGCCGCAATCGCTTCCGGCAAGAACCCGGACGTAGTGCAGATGGGCTGGTCCTTCCTGAACTACGCTGCCGAAAACCTGAAATATCAGGATATCAACCAATCCTTTGAAAGCGCTAAAGACCCCAACTTCTTAAAAGACAACTTCCTGCCTAACGTACTGGCGCTGGCGCAGACCGACGACGGCAAACAGATTGGCGTTCCGTACTCCATCAGCGTGCCGGTACTGTACTACAACCCCGAAATTTTTAAAGCAGCAGGCCTTGACCCCGCTAACCCGCCTAAAACCTGGGACGAAGTTAAAGCAGCTGCCAAGCAGATTAAAGACAACACCGGCAACATGGGCTTCTTCATGCAGGAATATGCCGATAACTGGACCCAGCAGGCTATCATCGAATCCAACGGCGGCAGCATGCTGAAGAAAGAAAACGGCAAAACTTTAGCAGGCTTCGATACTCCGGAAGCTGCCGAAGCATATCAGCTGCTGGCTGACATGGTACAGGAAGGCACCGGCCTGCATGCTACCAACGAAGAAGGCTTCCAGGCTTACCTCAGCGGCAAGCTGGGCATGGTTTGCACCACCATCGGCAAACGCGCCAACTTTGAAAAGAGCGCCAAGTTTGAAGTAATGGCTGCACCGTTCCCGCAGTTTGAAGGCAAAGAGCTGAAAGTTCCGGCAGGCGGCAACTTCCTGATGATTTTCAGCAACGACGATGCTAAAAAAGCAGCAGCCGTTGAATTCATCAAATATCTGGAATCCCCTGAAGCTCTGCTTAAATGGAGTACCGGCACCGGTTACCTGCCGCCGCGCAAAGGCGTAGAAAATGACCCGAACGGCTTTAAGAAACTGGTTGACACCAACAAAAACGTGCAGGTTGCACTTTCCTTAATGCCTAACCTTGTACCATGGGCAAGCTTCCCCGGCGCTAACGGCCTGCAGGCCGAACAGCTCCTCATCGACGCCCGCGACATTATCCTGAGCGGCAAAGAAAGCGCTGCGCAGGCTCTGCACGAAACCGCAGAAAAAATTAACAGCCTGATGTAATAAGGGCTGATGAAGTTTCAGGCTGCTGCTTGCTGCGGCAGCCTGATTTTTAACTAAAGGAGAAATTAAGATGGAAAAGAATAAATGGCACGCGTTTTTGTTTCTGCTGCCAAGCATTTTCTTTTTTGCAGTGTTTTCGTACTGGCCGCTGCTGCAAAACCTGTATTTAAGCTTTTTCAGCTGGAATATGGTCAGCCCCAATATGACGTTTGTCGGTATCGAAAACTATACCGCCGTGCTGGGCAGCGAGGAGCTTATCAAAATACTTGCCAACACTGTTGTGTTTGTAGCCATCATGCTGGTGCTGAATTTTGTGCTGCCATACCTGTTTTCGTTTGTGCTGGGGCACTTAATTGAACGCGGCAAGGGCTTTTACCGTTCAACTTTATTCATGCCGGCAACGCTGTCGCTTGCAGTTGCCAGTATTTTGTTCCTGTGGATTTATAATCCGCTGGCAGGCCCGTTAAGCATTGTGCTTTCGTGGTTTGATTTGGAATCGCCGCGCTGGTTTAAGGAAAACTGGCTGGTAATTTTTGCTATCTGCACCATCATCGGCTGGAAGGTTTTCGGTTACAACCTGATTGTAATGCTGGCCGCCATGCTGGCAGTGCCGAAGGAAATGATTGAAGCAGCCAAGCTGGAAAACGCCAGCAACTGGCAGATTTTTAAACAGATTATTGTGCCGATGACGTCGTCCACCGCAATTTACGTGTTTACAATAACCGTGGTGTTCGGTTTGCAGTACGTGCTGGTACCGGTAAACATGCTTACGCAGGGCGGGCCTGACCAGGGCAGCTCCAACCTTGTGTACATCATTTACCAGTATGCGTTTGTATTCTTCCAGACCGGCAAATCCGCAGCCTTTGCCATCATCACGATGATTTGCTATATCGCGTTCCTGCTGTTCAGGACCAAATATTTAGAGAAGAAGGTATATTATGAAAACTGATAAAAAAGAATTAATGTGGCATATCCCGCTTTTAATTGCAGTTTTTATTCAGCTGTGGCCGATAGTTTTTATGATATCCACTTCTTTAAAGGATATGGACCAGATTTTCCAGGCTACGCTGAATCCGCTGCCGTTCCCGCCGACGCTTAACAACTACACAACGGTGCTGGAGGACTTCCCGCTTTTAACCTACATTTACAATACCTTCATCATAGCTGCGGGCACAACCGCGATGAAGGTTATCACAAGCGTCCTGGCGGCGTTTGCCTTTATCTACTACGATTTTAAATACAAGGAAACGATTTTTAACAGCATGCTGCTGACGTTCTTCATCCCGGTAACGGTGCTGATTATGCCTAACTACCTGCTGATGAGCAAGCTGAACCTGTTAAACCACCCGCTGGGCGTAATGCTGCCCGCTTTCGCGGATGGCATGGGTATTTTCCTGATGCGCCAGACGATGCGCGGCATACCTAAAGCGCTGCTGGAAGCGGCTATCCTTGACGGCGCCAAACCGTTTGTCATCCTGCGCCGCGTTATTCTGCCGCTGATTAAGCCTTCCGTTATCGCGGTGGCGATTCTGTTCTTTATCAACTCGTGGAACGAATATTTCTGGCCTCTTTTGGTTTTGCAGGACAAAGATATGTACACTCTGCCGCTGGCCTTGCAGATGTTTATCAGCGCCGAGGGCGGAAGCGAATGGGGCATTGCTATGGCGGTTGCCGTGCTGACGAGCCTGCCGCCGCTGATTCTGTACGTGTTCTGCCAGAAGTTCATCCTTAATACATTTATGCAATCGGGGGTTAAAGGTTAATGAATAGCATAGTTTTTAAAGACGTCTGCAAATCTTACGGCGACGCTAAAATTGTAAAATCGTTGAATCTTGAAATTAAAGAAGGCGAAAGGCTTATTCTGCTGGGGCCTTCCGGCTGCGGCAAAAGTACAACCCTGCGCATGATTGCAGGCTTGGAGGAAATTACCAGCGGCGAGCTTGTTATGGGCGGCAGGGTTATTAACGACGTGCCTCCCGGAGAGCGCAACGTGGCAATGGTGTTCCAAAGCTATGCGCTGTTCCCGCACCTTTCTGTTTGGGATAACATTGCCTTTGGCTTAAAAATCCAGAAGCTGGGCGAGGACGAAATTAAAAGGCGCACCACTGAAGCGCTGAAAATTTTGAACTTACAGGGCTACGAAAACCGCAAGCCGAAAGACCTTTCCGGCGGGCAGAAACAGCGTGTTGCCCTGTGCAGGGCGCTGGTAAAACAATCGCCGTACTTCCTTTTGGACGAACCGCTTTCCAACCTTGACGCGCAGCTGCGCCAGCAGGCGAGGACGGAGCTTGTCCGCATCCACGAAATTTACAAACCGACCATGATTTACGTAACGCACGACCAGATTGAGGCGATGACCGTCGCTAACCGTATCGTCGTTATGCGCGACGGTGTTTTGCAGCAGGCCGGCACGCCGGACGTTATTTACCATCACCCTGCCAACACCTTTGTTGCTGGTTTTATCGGCTCGCCCGCGATGAACATCGTCAGCGGCTATTACAGCAGCGGCAAGCTCAAAATCGGCGACGTGGTAAGCGACGTGCCGGAGCTGTGGCAGAAGATTCTGGCAGGGCATACCAATGTGCTTGTCGGCATAAGGCCGGAGCATTTAAAGCCTGCGGCTGACGGCAAAATTAAGGGCTGCGTAAGCTACCAGGAAAATACCGGCAACCAGCGTACCGTGACCGTTAACGTAAATGGTGAAACGGTGTTTGTAACGCTGCCGGGCACTGGCGCGGAAATTAGCGGCAACATCGGCCTTGACTTTAACTGGGACGAGGTAAGCCTGTTTAACGCAGAAACCAAAGAAAATATCGGTTATGTACAAAAGGGTGAGATTGTAAGATGAAATTTTCGGTAAGCGATTTGCCTTTCGGCAGCTTCAGCAAAGCCTTTTTAAAGGACTTGCCGATGCAGTATGATATTGAAATTTTTTATGAGTTCGGCACTGACCATTACTGGGATTATGTGCTGAAGGATTTGAAGGAGAAGGACGGCGTGAGCCGCCGTTTCAGCATCCACGGGCCGTGCGTGGCGGTAAACCTTGCCGACCCTAACGACACGGCGTACCTTGATGTGTACGACAAAACCTTTGCCTACGCGCAGAAAATAAATGCGGCGTTTGTGGTTGTGCACAGCAACGAAGCGTGGCGCATGGGCGGAGAAAAACTGGCGGTGCAGGAGCTTGTGTACGGGCGCATTGAAAAGCTGCTGAAACTAGCGGAAAAATACGGCGTAACCGTTGCACTGGAAAACGTCGGCCTGCGCACTACCGGCACGTTGTTGTTTGATTACGAGGAATACCTCGGTTTGTTTAAACGCTTTCCGCAGGCAGCGGCGCTTTTGGATACCGGCCACGCCCATGTCAACGGCTGGAAGCTGCCCGACGTGCTGCGCGATTTAAACAGCAAACTGGTCGGTGTGCATATCCACGACAACGATGGCACGAAGGACGCGCATCTGCCCGTAGGCAGCGGCAATATTTACTGGGCTGAATACTTTGTTGCCCTTAAAAAATACGCGCCGCAGGCAACACAGGTGTGCGAATACGCCGCCATTAACCAGTACGGCATGGTAACGGAAAGCCTTGCCAAGCTGGAAGAAGCAGTAAAATAAAACCAAACAATAAAAAAGTACGGTTGCTTGATTGCAGCCGTACTTTTTGTTTTATTTGCTTATTTATACAACGCCGCCGCCGTCATGTCAAGGTAGTTTAAACCGTCGTAATTGGGGAAGGCTTTTTGCATGGCGGCTTTAAAATTATTGCCATTGGTGCAGCTTTGTGCCAGTTTGTTGGTTTCTGCAAGGTAGCGCAGTTTTTCTTCCACAGCGTCCTGCCCTTCCGGTCCGCCGTGAGAGGTTAAAATAAGCTCATAACCGGCAGCCTGATATTCGCGCAGCACATTGGCAAAAGCGTCTATATGTTCTGTGCTTATAAGAATGGAATGCGTGGTTTTGCCCAGCATGTGCGTGTAAACTGTGTTAAAGGCAGGGATAACAAGGTCGTAGCTTTCGCCGCGGTCAAGCAGTTCAAACTGCACACCGCCCAGCGTAATTTTGCCGCTGACAATGTCGGTAATCACTGCTGCGTCCTTACCGTGGAAGTCATCGCCAAAGGCCTGCTGCAAACCGTCCGTAATGGCTTTGGCAGTGCCGCCGCTGATTGAGGCTTTTGCGCCTGCCGTGCCGTAAACCTTCATGCCTTTAATATAATCCGCCCCGGCGGGATGGCAGCAGATAAAAATGCTGTGCATGGGTTTGCCAAGGGTTTTGATGTATTCCTGCCATGCTTCGAGGCTGGCGGTGAAGGCAGGCAGTTCAATGCCAATTAGTTCGTCCTTGCCTTCAACAATGTAGGCAACGTCGGCGAGCGCGTCGCCGGTGGCATAGCTGTGCAGTTTAAGCCCGTTGTTTTCGTATACGGTTACGCTGCCTGCGCTTAAAGTGATGGTATTTAAAATTTTGTTCTGCATGGTTTGTACCTCCGTTTTGCTTTTTACAGGTTTGATTATAAAAGCATTTTAACGAGCAAACAAGTACGCACAAATCTATTACTTAGTCACCTTTTGGTAACTGCTGTTGCAGTAAACGCCGCAAAAGGCTATAATTTAATGTAACATAACAAATTAAAGTTTTGGTACGGAGGTTACGGCAATGCTGACAAAGGAAGAACTGCCAGCCTGCCCGGTGGCGACAACCGTGGCGCTGATTGGCAGTAAGTGGAAGCTTTTGATTATGCGCAACCTGCAAATGCGCACATGGCGTTTTAACGAACTGAAAAAGGATTTGGACGGCATCAGCCAGAAGGTGCTGACAGACAGCCTGCGCAGTATGGAAAACGACGGGCTTGTTGTACGCACCGTTTATGCGGAAGTACCGCCGCGCGTGGAATATTCGCTGAGCGAACTGGGCAAATCCATGCATCCGATTATCGACGCTATGGGCGAGTGGGGCAGTCAGTATCAAAAAATGGTTAAGGGCGAAGGCTGATAAAAATAAAACGCACTGCAAGGCTGACGGTTTAAGTTATCCCTGCGGTGCGTTTTTATATCCGCGTAAGCGTATAAAAAAGAGGTATGGCAATTTGCCATACCTCTTTAAGTTTGTGGTTATGTCAGCGGTTATGCCTGATGACGCATTTTGCGCTGAATAAATTTTACGATTTCTACGATAGGAATTACCGAGAAGGCCATGCCCATTGCGATGAAGTATTCTTCAAAGGAGATATGCTGGAATTTGAACATATCGCTGATAACAGGCAGGTAAACGATGCCGGTACTCAGAACCAGGGAGAAAATCATGGAAGCGTACAGATACGGGTTATGGCCCTGTGCGCTGAAGATTGACATGTGCTGGCTGCGCATGTTGAAGGAGTGGAAGATTTCGGCCATTGCCAGGGTAATGAACGCCATGGTCATACCGTCAAGGCTGTCAACAACTTCCCAACGTCCGGATTCAACATAGTGGCCTACAAAGTAGGATACCAGCGTTACGCCTGCCAGCATAATGCCCTGGTATGCGCAGTCAAAGCCCATGCCGCCGGCAAAGATGCCTTCATCGGAAGAACGCGGTTTGCGGTCCATAATATCGGCTTCGCCTTTTTCCATGCCCAGTGCCAGTGCCGGGAAAGCGTCGGTAATAAGGTTAATCCACAAGAGGTGGATAGGCAGCAGGATGGTAAAGCCCATCATGGTAGATACGAAGATACTGATAACTTCGGAAAGGTTGGAAGAAAGCAGGAACTGAATGGATTTACGGATGTTGTCGTAAATGCGGCGGCCTTCTTCAACAGCTGCAACGATGGTTGCAAAGTTATCGTCGGCCAGAACCATATCGGCAACGTTTTTGGTAACGTCGGTGCCGGTAATGCCCATGCCGATACCGATATCGGCGTTTTTAATGGAAGGTGCGTCGTTAACGCCGTCGCCGGTCATTGCGGTTACTTTGCCGCGTGCCTGCCATGCTTTTACGATGCGAACCTTATGTTCAGGCTGTACACGTGCATATACGGAGTAATTTTCAACAGCGCCGCCGTTGAATTCTTCTTCGCTGATTTCGTTAAGCTGTGCGCCGGTAATTGCCTGGCTGGCATCTTTGGCGATGCCCAGTTCTTTGGCAATGGCAACAGCGGTGTCGATGTGGTCGCCGGTAATCATAACGGGGCGGATGCCTGCACTGTGGCAGCGTTTGATAGCGTCAACAACTTCGGGGCGAACCGGGTCAATCATGCCGGTAATGCCGACGAAGATTAAATCATGTTCAAGTGCTTCCGGGCTGAAATCCGTAGGCGGTTTTTCATACTCACGTTTAGCGCAGGCCAGTACGCGCAGTGCATTGTTCGCCATACGGCGGATATGGCTTTCGATAAGCTCGCGTTTATCGTCGGTCAGCGGTTTGATAACGCTGTTTTCATCAAGGTAGTGCGTGCAAAGCTTTAATACTTCGCCCGGGGCGCCTTTGGTAAACTGAACATAATCGCAAACGCCGGGGAGCTTGAGGTATTCTTTGTTCAGGCGTTCGTGAACCGTAGACATCATCTTTCTTACGGAGTCGAACGGAGCTTCGCCGATACGCGGATATTCCGGCACCAGTTTGTTTTTCGGGTTGCCGACGGTATAGGAATAAGTTACAAGTGCTGCTTCGGTAGGTTCGCCGGTTACTTTGCCGTTGTCGTCAATTTCGGCGTCGCAGCAAAGGCTCATGGCTTTCGCCAGATACGGGCGGTCCTTGGTGAAGTGGAAGTGGTCAACAACCGTCATCTTGTTCTGGGTCAGGGTACCGGTTTTATCGGAGCAGATAATTTCGGTGCAGCCCAGGGTTTCAACGGCGGTCAGTTTACGGATAACCGCATGGCGTTTGGACATTTTGGTAACGCCGATGGAAAGCACGATGGTAACAACTGCTGCCAGGCCTTCCGGGATAGCTGCTACCGCGAGGCTTACCGCTACCATGAAGGAATCCTGTACAAGACGGGAGTCGATAGCTTCTGCACGCCATACGCTGAACGCGAAGATGAATGCGCAGATACCGAGTACCATGTAGGTAAGGATTTTACTGAGCTGGCTCAGTTTTTTCTGCAGCGGGGTCATGCCTTCGCTTGCTTCGGTAATGGCGGTGGCAATTTTACCCATTTCGGTGTTCATGCCGGTGCCAACAACTACTGCCTTGCCGCGGCCGTATACAACAGCCGTGCCGTTATACAGCATGTTTTTGCGGTCGCCCAGAGGAACGTCTTTTTCATCGCCGCTGGTGGCTAAAGTTTCAACCTTTTTGTTAACCGGTACGGATTCGCCGGTAAGGGCTGCTTCTTCAACCTTCATGCTGGCGCATTCAATAATACGGGAATCGGCAGGAACGGCGTCGCCTGCTTCCAGCGCGATAACGTCGCCGGGAACGAGGTCTTCGCTCTTAACGGTAACAAGGCTGCCGTCGCGGTAAACCTTGCTCATTGCCGCGGACATTTCCTTCAAAGCCTCGATGGCTTTTTCTGCCTTGCTTTCCTGAATAACGCCGAGCACCGAGTTCAAAATAACAACAAACATGATGATAAATACGTCGACCGGTGATTCACCAGAGAGATAGTTCGTGATACCGGATACGACCGCTGCTACCATCAGGATAATCAGCATCGGGTCGGACAGCTGCTCTAAAAAGCGCTGCATAAGGGTAACTTTCTTACCCTCGGCAAGTTTGTTCTTGCCGTACTTCTGAAGCCTTGCTTCGGCCTCCTGGGTCGAAAGGCCGTTTGGATTGGAAGAAACTTCTTTAAAAGTATTCTCCACAGATTCCAGGTAGAATTTCATTGATGTTGCCTCCCTTAATTTTTTTGAACATCTGCGCAAGCTCATAGCTTTATGACTTGGCCTGCATGAGTCTCGTTAATTAAGGCAAATCAGGTGATTTTAATCAGCCGTGCTTGTTGAGATGCCCCGCTTTTGTAAGCGGTAACTACTCCCTCATCATTAAGTCATACTGCTATAATATAACTTATGAAAAGTATAACATTTTTTATGTAAAATATCAATGAAATTCTGTATACACGCGGACTTTTGTCAGCGGTGCGCGCAAAAATTTTTAAAATTTTACTTGACACGTTTTTGCGCTTTTGTTAAAATCTTTACATTAACTCAATAATGTAACTAAAGGGGAGTAGTTCCCGGCAATAAGTCAACATACTAGCCGCTTGCGGTTTGGCTTATTCTTTAGCATAACAGCTAAAAACGAGACCTTTAGCACAGAAGATGTACAGGCTTTGTATTTCTTTTGTGCTAAGGCGTCTCGTTTTTTTATTTTATAAATACACTGGACGAGGGATGTGGTACACGGGCAGATACGCCATAGCGCTGATTTATTATTATTGTAAAATTCAGGAGGGTGTTTTTTATGACAGCGTTTATGACAGCATGTATTTTTGTAGTTCTGGCCGAGATGGGTGACAAGACCCAGCTTCTGGCAATGGCCTTTGCCACCAAATATAACTGGAAGACGGTTATGGCTGGCGTTTTTGCGGCAACTGTTTTCAACCATCTTTTTGCGGTGGCGGTAGGCTCTTATTTAACCGAATTTGTGTCGATGAGCACCATTCAATTGGCGGCTTCGATTTCGTTTATTATTTTCGGCTTGTGGACCATCCGCGGCGATAAGCTGGAAGGCGAGGACAAGGACCGCGGCATGAGCCCGTTCTGGACCGTTGCCGTTGCCTTCTTTATTGCGGAGATGGGCGATAAAACGCAGCTGGCAACCGTGGCGCTGGCGGCGCAGTTCAACAGTCTTATCCCCGTATGGATGGGCACGACCACCGGCATGATGATTGCCGACGGATTCGGCGTTGTTGTCGGCAACGTGCTTGGCAAACGTATTCCGGAGCGCGCGGTTAAATGGGGCGCGGCGACCGTATTTATTCTGTTCGGACTTATCGGCATTTACGACTGGTACACCGGCGGCAGCCTCATGGGCCGATAATAACAATAATATATAAAACAAAAATCCCGGTTTACGCCGGGATTTTTTTATTAACGCCAAAAGAATTATAAACGATAATTGTTTTTTATTTGAGTGTGGTTTATAATTAAAATATAATAGCAATATATTTCAAGGAGGCGGTTTTATGAAAAAACTGTTGGTTCTGGTAATGGCTTTGGTAATGCTGGTTGCTGTTGGCTGTGGTGGCGGCAGCAGCAAAAATATGTTTAAGGATGAGGGCGAGCTTGTTCGCATTATGGATGAGCTGAAAAACAAAGACGGCTTAAAAGGCCATGATTTAATGGTTTTTCAGGACATTCCTTTAACGCATCCTGAACAGGAAGGCGCCGGTGACATGATTGAAATTTATATTGTTAAACCGGGCACGGAAGATGTTGACCATTACGCTTATAGTAATGGCAAATGGCAGGGTCCTGACCCTGTACAGCTTAGCGGCGACGGGCGTATGGAAGACAATGTAACGCCGATGAACAGCATTAATTTTGCTAAAGTACCGGATATGTACAAACAGTTAGAAGCAAAAGCCAAAGATGTTGAAGGCGGCAAAGTTGAAGACATGCTGGTTTATATTTTAGGACCTGACGGCATGTATGCAAGCTGGGGTGTTGAAGGCACACGTGAAAAATATAATGCTGAATTTGATTTGAACGGCAATTTAACCATATATGAAAAAGAATGATTATAATAAAAAAGAGATGGCAATGCCATCTCTTTTTTTACCTTATTTTGAGAATAAAAAACACCGCATTGCTGCGGTGTCATTTTTTAAATTGGTGGCCCCGGCAGGATTCGAACCTGCGACCTTTTGATTCGTAGTCAAACGCTCTATCCAGCTGAGCTACGGAGTCACGTTTCAGCGCTCTCGCTGCTGACAAATGATATTATACTGGTTATTGGCGCTCATGTCAACACTATTTTTAAAATTTTTTCAAAAATTTTTTTATCCCGCCAAGGCGGGGCGCGGCAAAAGACGCAATTTGTTTTTAATGTAACGCTTTTATAAACATTTTGGCATTTTTATGCAGCTTTTTACGCAGATTATACAGAGTTCTATTGACTTTGGCGGCGTGTTTGCATAAAATAAAACCGTTACTGAAATTTTGGGAAGCTGCCAAATAAGGGGAGGATTTTATGTCAATTTCGTTAGCAATTTTAATATTGTACATTGTGGCACTGTTTGCCATCAGCTGGTACGCTAAAAAGCGCAGCGAAGGCGAAGCAGAAAACTACGCGCTGGCAGGGCGCAAACTTTCAACGCCGCTGATTGCCGTTACCATTATCGGCCTTGCGGTTGGCGGCGCGTCCACCATCGGCGTGTCGGAACATGCTTTCCGCGTAGGGCTTTCTGCCGGTTGGTACACTATTGCCTGGGCGCTGGGCGCGATTGTGATGGGCTTGTTTATGGCTAAAAAATACCGCGAGCAGAACATCACCACGATTTCCGAACTGATTGAACGCCACCACGACATGAAGGCTGTTGTGCTGGGCGTGTTCTGCCAGATTGTTATTCAGCTTGTCATCATCTCGCTGCAATACATTGCGGGCGGCAGCATTCTGCACGCCATTATGCCGGACGTGTTCGACTTTCAGACCGGCATGGTTGTAAGCGCTATTGTGTTTATCGGCATTACCTTTATCGGCGGCATGTGGTCGGCGTCGTTGTCCAACGTGCTTAACATTGTGCTTATATATGTAGGTATTTTAATCGCCACCGTGGTGCAGTTTTACCGCGTCGGCGGGATGGAAGGGCTGGCTGCGTCGCTGCCTGCGGGCGTGCCGTGGTTCAGCTTTACCGAAGGCGTCGGCATGATGACGATTACCAGCTGGGTGGTAACGCTTGTTACGGTAAACCTGTCCTTGCAGAGCATTTTGCAGATTTCGCTGGGCGCTAAGGATGCGGCAACGGCTAAAAAAGGCTTTGTATGGGGCGGCATTATTATGCTGCCGGTCGGCGTGCTGGCGGCGTTTCTGGGCATCTGCGCCAAGGCGATGTATCCGGACGCGCAGGCTGCTTTGGCACTGCCGGAAGTTATTGTAAGTTTGCAGCCGTTACTTGCCGGCGTAACGCTGGCGGCTTTGTGGGCAGCGGACGTTTCCACCGCGTGCAACCTGTTGTTATCGGCGGGAACGCTGTTCAGCAACGATATTTACAAACGCTTTATCAACCCTGCGGCTGACGGCGCCAAGCAGATTTTAATGACGCGCCTGTGCGTAATGGTCAGCGGCATTATGACTTTGGGACTGGCGATGACGGTATCCAGCATTTTGGGTACGATTATGATAGGCCTGAGCCTGACGGCGGCGTTCAGCGTTATCGTTATCGTGGCGCTGTTCTTCCCTAAATACAGCTGTAAGGAAGCAGGCTTCTGGACGCTGCTGGCCGGTTTTGTAATGTTGATTTTGTGGCAGCTTGTACCGGCAGTGCGCATTGTGCCGAACATTATATATATGGAATGGCTGGTGTGCATAGCGGCGTATGCGCTGGTGGCAGTGGTTAAGCCCGGGGCGAAATAAAATAAAAAGCTCATCCGTAAGGATGGGCTTTTATTTTATTTTTTAGGTTACGCCTTTGCAGTTACGATATTACTTCTAAATTTTCTTTATCGTTCATTCATGTTACTTTTTATGGGCTAAAAAGTAACCAAAAAGCCTTCGCTCCTCAAAAAACTTAACGGCTCAGAATCAGAAACTCGCTTCGCTCAAACATCCTCCGGCAAAAGCTGCAAGTGCCTTGTTAGTGAAAGTTTCGCCTATTTTTTGAAAGTCGCGCTCCGCCCAAATTCGCACTTTAGCTACTTTTTTATTTTGGCAGCAATGTTACCAAACTTTCAGCAACCTTCTATCCTACGATGTGCGCTAATCTTTTGGTAATAAGTAATAAAGTCGGATTTTAGCAACATTTATTAAAGAACAACTGCAAAAATCGAACCTGAGCGAAGCGAATTTCGTATTTTTGTAGTTGTTATGCTAATAGTTGCGTAGCGAGCCGCGATAGCGGCGAAGCGGGAAAATCCGCCTAGCCGCGGAACTTTCTTGGTTCGTTCTTTGGTTACAAAGAATGAACATGAGTAAAAGAGTAAAAATAAAAAATACTATCGTAACTGCAAAGCCGAAAAGTAAAAACAGAAAAAACAAAAACCAACGTAAAATTTTCTCCTCTTTGCAGGTAATATCAAACTTTTGTTAAATAGAATAAATATATTACATTGCATTGGCAGGTGCTGAACATGGCAAAACAGAGCAACCAGAAAGCAAAATTACTATATTTACAAAAATTTTTAATGGAAGAAACCGATGCTGCGCACGGCATTACCATTGCCGAGCTTGTGGAAAAACTGGCAGCGGTTGGCATAGCCGCCGAGCGCAAAAGCCTGTATGACGATGTGGAAGTGCTGCGCGGCATGGGGCTTGATATTGAAACTGTCCGCGAGCGCGCCAACAGCTATAAACTTGTCAGCCGCGTGCTGAAACCGCAGGACGTTGTTAAGGCAGGCAAGGCGTTAAAAGAAACCGGTACTGCCGGTGCAAACGGCATTATTGAAGCATTGTGTTCGCTGTTAAGCAAGTACGACGCAGAAGCCGTTAAGGCAGAACTGGCGGCGGCAAAACCAAAACGGGCAGACAAAACAACCAAAGCCGCAGCGGCAGAAGCGCAGCAGGCAGAGCCGGTAAATACGGAAGCTGCTGAAGCTGTGGAACTGAAATGTGCGGCAGAGCTTAAAGACGCGGTTATGGCATATCTGGGCGCGTCGGCGAAGATTGTAAAAGAAAAAGGCAGCAATGTCACCATCGGCGGCCAGACCGTTTGCGATGAAGCCTTTTACATGCAGCTTATCAAATGGGGCAGCGGCGTAAAACTTATGGAACCTGCCGCTCACCGCAAGGAATTTGTTAAATACTGCAAAAAAATCATCAGCCAATATAAATAACGGAGAGTGAAACTTTTAATGAAATATATCGAACCCGACCGCAGCGGTTATATTGTATCGGCGCATGAGCCCGGAGACGACGGCGTGCTTGATTTAGGCTTTGCCAAAGGAGCTTTCAGCGACGGCAGGCCATACAAAATTGAATGCTGGTGCATGGAAGAAATTGTTATGGCAACCGTGCTGTTTGACGAAGCGCTGATGACGGCGTGGAAGCGTGCGGATTTTGTGCTGCTGCTGGAACTGGAAGAACTGTTTAAATTTAACGGCAGGCCGCTGGTGCAGGCTGCGCGCATGAAGGACGACGCGGGGCGCGGCATCTGGGCGGTAAACGTAATGGTTAAAAATGACAAAGGCTTGCAGGCGGAGATTTTGCGCCCGATGCAGCGATACAGGTAAAATAAAAACCTGCGTTTTATACGCAGGTTTTTGATTTTATGGATTTATTTTTGTGCATAACGCTGTGGTTTCATCACACAGCTTTTTTAATATTGCCGTTGCAATATGAGGATTTACTGCAATATTGGTAAAAATTTCGTTAATGCGTGCCGTATAATCCGCCGGTGCAATTTTAAAAGAAGCGATGCGGAAAACAGCTTTCTTTTCGTTAAGGCACCATTTTTTATTAAGAGCAAACAACACCTGATTGAGTGCGGAAACAGAGCGGAATATCTGCCCTGCCAGATAATAAACATCGCCGCTGGTTAAAGATTTTTCTGCAAGCATACAGGAAAATCCGGCTTCAAATAAAAAGAAATCCATCAAAGTTTTTTGCAAAGCAGGCGGATATTGTTCTGCCTGCTGTTTTGTTTTAACAAAGTCGCTGTCTGCCGTGTAAAGTATCCGGCAGGAGGCAAGTTCACCGCGGTACATAATATCTAAAAAGGCATGAGGGTGACCGGTTTGATAGTTTAACGAAAAACTGCCGCTTTCGGAACTTTGGACGATGTTTTTAACTTTTTGGTAGTTGCGCATAATTAAATCAACGTGTACGCCGTCGATTATCAGCCAGCCTCCGCAGTTAACCCATTGCCCCCATTCGCCTTCATGGCAGATAAGGCTGCTGCGGTGTTCATCATCCAGGCGTTTGGCAGCGTTATTAAGTGCGTTATAATCAATACCGTCATAATAAATGCCGATGTCGATGTCGGAAGTGCCGGTTGCCGTACCGGTAGCACGCGAGCCGCCGAGTACGACAGCTTTGACAAAAGGCAGCTGCTTTAATTCATCGGTTACTTTTTGCAGGATTTTATTGACAGGCATAACTTCACCGCCTTTATAAATTGTTGTTAGTTATATTATAAATTACATTGACGGATTATAAAACAAAAATCCCCGGTGCGTGCCGGGGATTTTTTGCGTAATAAAGAGAAACAGCGCTTGCAGGGGATTAATGCAAGCGCCGCTCTCTAGGAAAGCTGTTTATGATGAATTTGATGGGAAGGGTTTAGCAAGTTCTCACTTGCTATGGTTTTATTATACACATAAATTGTGACAAACAAATAGACGGAATTTGAACAGTTTGTGAAAAAGCTGTTTTATTAAAAATATTTGTGGGCTATGATAAGTTTAATCTCATTATTATTTTTTGCCCTTGCCTGTTTTGGCGGGTTGCACAGCCTTTTTATCCTTAACGCCGCAGTAAATAAATGCGGCAAGCGCCAGCAAAAAGAAAATCAAACTCGTCGCCTGGGCGGATTTTAAACCGAACAGGAAGGGTTCAACGTAATCGCCGCGCAGCATCTCAAGCCCGAAGCGCACGGCGGAATAAAGCATGACGTACAGGCACATTACCTGCCCGCGTGCATGCCCGTAAGCGCGGAAGATTAACAGCAGCGCAAAGATTACAACGTCAAGCTGGCCTTCCCACACTTCGGCGGGCCACAGCGGCTGGTCACCGTAGGTTTTATGTGCCAGTGTGCCGACTGGGTACAAAATGCCGAAGTTGCCGCCGGTAGGAGTGCCGAAAGCGTCGCCGTTTAAAAGGTTGGCCATGCGCCCTACCGCCTGCCCGATGAGGATGGACGGCGTTACAATATCGGCAAAGGCAACCCAGTCAATGTTGTGCCGCTTGCAGTACCAGATTCCTGTCAGCACACCTGCGATAATGCCGCCCTGCACCGCCATGCCGCCCTGCCACACAAAGGGTATCTCCAAAAGGTGGTGCTGGTAATAATCCCAGTCAAAAAAGAACACGTCCCACAGGCGCGCGCCTATAAGTCCTGCAAAGCCGCCGTAAATACCGATGTCAAGCACATGCTCGTGCCAGCGTCCGTCCTGCTTTGCTAAAAAATATGCCACGCCGGTCGCCAGAAAGATGCTCATACATAAAACCAATCCGTACATGCGGATGGGGAAGTCGCCGATATAAAAAAGATATTGATGCATAATT
>CASFJU010000015.1 GCA_949295115.1 uncultured Phascolarctobacterium sp. | reverse complement strand
CCAAGGCATTACTTTAACAGCTGCTTTGGAGTCGCCATAACCGGTGAGCATCAGGATGATAGAAAGAACGAAGGAGATAGAACCTACGTTGGAAAGCATGTTGGTGATGTATTTCGGAAGAGTGCCTTTAACGCCAGGCAGACCAGGAACAACTACTAAGAGGATAAGGATGAATACGAGCAACAGAGTGGTTTTCTGTGCAGCGTTGAACGGTTCCGGTTTCGGAGCCAGTTCGTCGATATCCAGAGCAGCGCCTTTCTGTTCACGGATCCATTTCAGACCGCCCATTACAAAGAAGCCGCCGATGTTAACGAAGCCTTGTGCAATGGTGGAGTTGAAGTGAATTTTCCATGCCAGAGTGTTGAGGTAATCGGCAGGAATGCCGAGCTCCGGAGCGCATTTAGCAATGATGCCGTTAGAAATAATACCGGTAGGAGCAAACGGAGAGAATGCTGCACCGTTGCAGGCACCTACAACCAACAGGGTCATCAGGAATGCCGGCATTCTAACTTTAGAAGCAATTGCCATAGCAACAGGAGCCATCAGAGCGCAGCCTGCGATGTTGCCAGGTCCGATAGTGGTGATAAAAGTAGAAAGAATGTAGATAATGATAGGTACAAGGGCAGTGTTGCCTTTGCAGGCACGGATGGAATAAGCAGTAAGTTTTTCCATGGTGCCGTTGGTCTGCGCCATACCAAAGAGGAAGGTTACGCCGACCAGAATCATGAACAAGCTAAGCGGAAAAGCATTCATAACTTTGGTAGCAGGGGTGCCGGCGAAAACGCCGCCAACGATGATACCGAATGCAATACCGAGGAAACCTACGTTGAGATCTTCGTTAACGCAGGAGATACCTACCAGAATAACCAGTGCGAGAATTGACACTAATGCAGGAAGTGAAATATCCATTGTTTGGTCCCTCCTATTTTAGGATAAAATAGCTGGGGCGTGAAATCGGATTATTTCACTTTGCGAAAATACCATTCAGAATTGAAGGGTTATTAGTAAATAACCGTTAGATTATTCTTATACTTCTTACAGTCCAAGCACACCGAAGAATACAAAGCATACGATACCGGAAACGATGGACATGGAAAGGCCCCAAATCAAAAGTTTACGGAACAGAATACCTTTGTCTTCATATTCAGGTGCAGCTGCGATGCACAATGCGCCGAGAGTGGAAAGCGGAGAAGTATCTACCAGGTGGGAACCTACGTTGATAGCAGAGATGATGGAGATAGCATCGCCACCGGTCAATTCTACCAAACCAGGAGTCATCGGCAGGAACATCGGCATGATTACGCCAGAGGAGCTGGAGTATGCAGACAGAACTGCCGGAACAAAGGCTGCCCAGAAGCAGATAGTGGTCGGGCCTGCAACAGAAGACATGATCTGTACGAGGAAGTTAAGACCACCGGATTTATCCATAACGTCGATAAGTACGGATACACCGCAAACCATCATAATAACGGACCAAGGCATAACTTTTACAGCAGCTTTGGAGTCACCATAACCGGTGAGCATCAGAATGATGGAAAGTACGAAGGAAATCGAACCAACGTTAGAAAGCATGTTGGTAAGCATTTTCGGCAGGGTACCTTTAATACCAGGCAGGCCAGGAACAACTACCAAAAGAACCAGAATAGCTACGATAGCAAGAGTGGTGCTCTGTGCAGCGTTGAACGGTTCCGGTTTCGGAGCCAGTTCGTCGATGTCAAGAGAAGCACCTTTCTGTTCTTTCAGCCATTTAGCACCGCCCATTACCAGGAAGCCTACTACAGTTACGAAGCCCTGAGCAATGGTGGATTTGAAGTATACCATCCATGCAAGTGCGTCAAGGTCAGTAGCCGGGATACCGAGTTCAGGAGCTACTTTAGCGATGATGCCGTTGGAAATGATGCCGGTCGGTGCAAACGGAGAGAATGCAGCCGCGTTGCAGGCACCTACAACAAGCAGGGTCATCAGGAATGCAGGCATTCTAACTTTGCCTGCGATAGCCATAGCAACAGGGGCCATCAAAGCGCAGCCTGCGATGTTGCCAGGTCCGATAGTAGTCAGGAAGTCGGAAAGTAAAAAGATAATGATAGGAATTAAAGCAGTGTTACCTTTGCAGACACGGATGGAATAAGCAGTGAGTTTTTCCATGGTGCCGTTGGTTTGCGCCATACCAAAAAGGAAGGTTACGCCAACCAGAATCATAAACAGGCTCAGCGGGAATGCACCCATAATTTTGGTTGCGGGAGTTCCGCCGAAGATGCCGCCTACGATAATGCCGAATGCAATACCAAGGAAGCCTACGTTAAGATCCTCATTCACGCAGGAAATACCTACAAGAATAACTAATGCGAGGATGGACATTAATGCAGGAAGTGAAATATCCAATTTCGTCACTCCAATCTTCATAAATTAGCCCAATAGAGCTAAAAACATAATAATGCCGTTAAGTATTTACTTGACGGCTTTTAAGCTCCGGCGCCGGGTAAGGTCTCCCCTACCCGATGCTTTCGCTTATAAACTAGTTAATAACTGATTAAACCTTCAGTCACAGGTTTTAAATTAATCTTCTTCTGCCGGGAAAGATTTGTGAAGCATTTTCGTTAAACCAACGAAAAGTCCAATAACAACAAACATGGTCGGCAGAGCTACGCACATCATAATGATGGCTTTTTCAGTTGCACCCATTTTTACACCTCCAAAAATATTCCAGTGGAATGCACGCTAATAAGCAAAGTTACAAGTTACAGATTACATTTTTTCCAGAGCAGGAATCATAGCAAGTACAAGACCGCCTGCTACTACGGATGCAACCTGACCAGCAACGTTTACGCCGATAGCATGTTGGATGATGAAGTTAGTCGGGTCTTCTTTCAAAGCCATTTTAGCAATTACACGGCCGGACATCGGGAATGCGGAAATGCCGCAAGCACCGATCATCGGGTTGATCTTCTTGTCAGCAGGGCTGAACATGTTCAGGATTTTTGCGAAGAGAACGCCGCCGACGGTATCGAATACGAATGCAACAGCGCCGAGAGCCATGATGAGAAGTACCTGGAAGTTCAGGAAACGTTCAGCAGTCATGGTGCCGCCGATGGTAATACCAAGTACGAGGGTTACCAGGTTGGACAGTTCGTTCTGAGCGCAGTTGGACAGGTTGTCAACAACACCGGATTCTTTAAGAACGTTACCGAACATAAGAGCACCGATAAGAGCAACAGACAGAGGAGATACAACGCCTGCTACGATAACGATCATGATCGGGAACAAGAATTTAGTGGTGTCGGATACAGGTTCTTCGTTTTCAAAGCCCATACGAATTTTACGTTCGTTCTGAGTGGTAACAGCTTTGATAACAGGCGGTTGGATAACCGGAACCAGGGACATGTAGCAGTAAGCAGCTACGGACAGAGGTCCAAGCAGTTCTACTGCATAACGGCTTGCTACATAAATGGTGGTCGGGCCGTCAGCTGCGCCGATGATACCGATAGAGGAAGCATGCGGGAAGGAGAAGCCCAGGAAGGTAGCGCCGATAGCGGTAGCAAAGATACCGAACTGTGCAGCTGCTGCGAACAGCATAACGGTCGGGCGGCGAATCAACGGAGCGAAGTCGCACATTGCACCGATAGCGATAAAGATAAGTACAGGGAACAGTTCGTTTGCGATACCTGCATTGTACAGGGTGATCAAGAAGCCTTCAGCACCCGGTTCAGTGGATACTGCAGAAGAATGCGGAATGTTTGCCAGAATGGCACCGAAGCCGATCGGGAGAAGCAGAGCCGGTTCATAGTCGTATTTAACGGCCAGGAAAATCAGCAAGCCGCCGATAAGCCACATAATTACATGAGTATAGCTAAGACCAAGAATACCCTTCAGGAGTTCTTCAAGATAAGGGTATTGTACGAGTAAAGAATCCATTCTTAAACCTCCAATATTCAATTGCTTTCCTATAAATTCATCTGATAGCAGTGCCGGTAGCTAACTGCCGGCACGCTATTATGTTTGAAGAATTGAAGGAAATTAGCCGATAACTGCCATGATCTGGCCAGGTTTTACGTTTTCGTTAACGTCTACGTTGATGGATTTAACGGTGCCGTCAACAGGTGCAGCAATTTCGTTCTGCATTTTCATAGCTTCGAGCATAAGAACTACGTCGCCTTTTTTAACAGCGTCGCCAGCTTTAGCTACGATTTTGCTTACTTTACCAGGCATCGGAGCGGTAAGCGGGGTGTCACCAGCTGCTACTGCTGCCGGAGCAGGAGCTGCTGCCGGAGCGGGAGCCGGAGCTGCTGCGGGAGCCGGAGCAGGAGCTGCTACCGGAGCCGGAGCGGGAGCTGCTGCAGGAGCCGGAGCTGCTGCAACCGGAGCTGCTACAACGCCTTCTTCTGCAACTTCAACAGTGTAAGCTACACCATTAACGTTAACTTTGAATTTTCTCATTTGAAATTCCTCCATTTCAATTTTTAAAAATTTTTTATTTTCGTGCGGCAGGCAATGAGAACCTGCCGCAGTCAAAACTAAAAATTAATAGCATTCCTGTCTTTTGTTCATCAAAGACAAGCGGCCAGTCTGAGCCCAAAGCGTACTCGGTTTTTTGATACGTACTACAGCTACGCCGCCGCCAGCATGCTGGATAGCTGCTGCCATTGCTGCAATCATTTCATCGTCGTTCATAACCATGCCGATTGCACCGCTGATAGCTGCAATTACTTCGGGGGGAGTACCGGCAGGAACTGCAGGAGCTGCTGCAGCTACAGGAGCCGGAGCGGGAGCAGCTTTCGGAGCTTCTTTCTTCTTGCTGCTACCAAATAATCCAAAAAATCCCATTACGATTTCCCCTTTCTATGCATTAGAGCGGAATGTTACCGTGTTTCTTAGCCGGACGGCTTTCACGTTTGGATTCCAGCATCTGCAGTGCATTGATGATGGTCGGGCGGGAATCTTTCGGTTGAATTACGATATCAACCATGCCACGTTTTGCAGCCTGATACGGGGTTGCAAAGTTGTCAATGTATTCAGCGGTTTTAGCTTCAACATCAGGATCTTTACGGAAGATGATGTTAGCTGCACCGGCAGGGCCCATAACTGCGATTTCAGCAGTCGGCCAAGCGATAACCTGGTCAGCACCAAGTTCCTGAGAGCACATTGCGAGGTAAGAACCGCCGTAAGCTTTACGGGTAATCAAAGTGATTTTAGGAACGGTTGCTTCAGAGTATGCATAGAGCATCTTAGCGCCGTGACGGATAATGCCGCCATATTCTTGGTTGGTGCCCGGCAGGAAGCCCGGTACGTCAACCAAGTTCAACAGAGGAATGTTGAAAGCGTCGCAGAAGCGAATGAAGCGGGAAGATTTGTCAGATGCATTGATGTCAAGGCAACCTGCCATAACTTTCGGCTGGTTAGCAATAATACCTACGGTCTGGCCATCCATACGAGCGAAGCAGGTAATGATGTTCTGAGCGTAGTATTGCTGGTTTTCATAGAATTCGCCGTTATCAACGATGCTTCTGATAACATCTTTCATATCATAAGGATGGTTGGAGTTATCAGGAATCAAAGTGTTCAGAGCTTCGTCCGTACGGGTCGGGGAGTCGCCGGTTTCGATAATCGGAGCGCCTTCCATGTTGTTGGACGGGAGGAAGCTTAACAGATAACGGATTTGTTTGATGCAGTCTTCGTCGTTTTCAGCAGCAAAGTGAGCTACACCGGAAGTCTGGTTGTGGGTCATAGCGCCACCGAGTTCTTCCTGGGTAACTTCTTCGCCGGTAACGGATTTAACAACTGCCGGGCCGGTAATGAACATTTTGGAAGTGTTCTTTACCATGTAGATGAAGTCGGTCAGAGCCGGGCTGTAAACAGCGCCGCCTGCGGAAGGACCCATGATTGCGGAGATCTGAGGAATAACACCGGATGCGCTGGTGTTTTCGAAGAAGATCTTGCCGTAACCGCCCAGAGCGTCAACTGCTTCCTGGATACGAGCACCGCCGGAATCGTTCAGGCCAACGCACGGAGCACCCATTTTGAGAGCAAGGCGCTGTACTTTAACGATTTTGTTAGCATGCATTTCGCCGAGGGAGCCGCCTTCAACGGTGAAGTCCTGAGCGAATACATAAACCAGACGGCCGTCAACAGTGCCGTAACCGGTGGTTACACCTTCGCCCGGGAGTTCTTTTTTGTCCTGGCCGAAGTTGGTGCAACGATGGCTTACGAAGCGATCCAATTCAACGAAGCTACCTTCGTCAAGTAATAATGCGATTCTCTCACGTGCAGTCAATTTGCCGCTTTCATGCTGTTTAGCTACTTTCTTTTCGCCGCCAGCAGCGATAATATGCTCGGAGAGTTTGAGCATTTTCTCAATTCTTTCTTGAGTAGACAAATCTTACACCTCCATATTATTGGGGAGAACTTATTTATACATACAGGCGGGCGTAGTTATTTGCGCCCGTCTGCCTGTATCAAAAATTTGTTTTGCTGCGTCAGCAGCAGTAATTTCCGCTTAAGCAGAAATTATTTTTTTGCAGGAGCGCAGAGTTCGAGCAAAATGCCAACAGATTTCGGATGAACGAAAGCAATGTCCATTCCGCCTGCACCGCCGCGAGGTGCTTTGTCAATCATGATGCCGCCTTTTTCCTGTACGCCTTCGATTGCAGCTTTGATGTCGTCAACGCGAAGAGCAATGTGCTGGATGCCCTGGCCGTTTTTAGCAATGTATTTGCCGATCGGGCCATCATTGTTTTCGGTAATATCAACAAGAAGCTCAAGCAGAGTTTCGCCGCAAGGAATGAAAACGGTTTTTACGCCCTGTTCGGGAACCGGTTCTTCACCAGTGCATTCCAGACCGAGAACTTCGGTGTAGAATTTTTTGGATACATCCAAATCTTTGCAGGCAATACCTACATGGTCAACACAAATTACTTTGAACATTTTTAATTCCTCCTTAAAGAATTATTTGGTGGTTTTATTTCAAAACTTTACCAACAATGTCATTAACTACAGAGTACGGTTCAATATCGCGTGCCTGCAGTTTTTCTACCAATGCGTCAAATTCATCGGTAGCTACAACGTTTTTGTCAATGTAGCGGTTAACTTTGTCGTTAAGCATCGCAGTAACCTCGTTTTTGATACGGGCTTTGCGGATTTTAACGATTTCGCCGCTTTCGGTCAGATATTTCTGATGATCCTCAATGGAATCAACTACTGCCTCTATACCTTCACCCTTGCTGGCAATGGTCCGGTTGATCGGCGGACGCCAGCTAACATGTTCGGGATTTAATTCCAACATCATTTCAATCTCTATGTTGAGCTTGTCTGTGCCCTCACGATCTGCTTTGTTAATTGTGAACAAGTCACCGATCTCAAGTATACCTGCTTTAATAGCCTGGATATCATCACCCATGCCGGGGATTACAACAACCATGGTAGTATCAGCAGTTTTAACGATGTCAACTTCGGACTGGCCTACGCCTACGGTTTCAATAATGATGATATCAAAACCAAATGCGTCCATCAGTTTAACTGCATCGCCTGCTTTTTGGGATAAGCCGCCAAGGCTGCCACGGGTAGCCATAGAACGGACAAAAATGCCTTCATCTGAAGACAGGTCCAGCATTCTGATACGGTCGCCAAGGATAGCGCCGCCGGAGAACGGACTGGTAGGGTCAACTGCTATAATGCCAACAGTTTTGCCGCGTTTGCGGAATTCTTTGGCAAGTTTATCGGTCAAAGTACTTTTGCCAGCACCCGGAGGTCCGGTTATACCAATGACATAAGCATTGCCGGTGTGGGGATATAAAGCCGTCATGATTTCAACGGCATTGTCATACTCGTTTTCAACGGCCGTAATTGCTTTGGCCAGTGCTAAACGGTTGTGGTTTAATACGCCTTCAACAATGTTCAAATTTCACACCGCCTTGTTGAGGTCTGATAAAAATTTAATGGTTGCAAGGCGGACGAGCCGCCTTGCAAATTTTTAAGACCTAAATTATTTTACGTTTGCGTTGATGAAGTCAACGATAGCGCTGGTCGGGGTGCCCGGAGTGAATACTTCGGCAATGCCAGCAGCTTTCAGGCCCGGGATGTCAGCGTCAGGAATTACGCCGCCGCCGATAACCAGAACATCGTTCAGGCCTTTTTCTTTCAAAAGTTCTACAACTTTCGGGAAAAGGGTGTTGTGAGCGCCGGAGAGCAGGCTCAGAGCAACAACTTTTACGTCGTCCTGCAGAGCAGCTTCAGCGATCTGTTCCGGGGTCAGACGGATACCGGTATAAATTACTTCAAAACCAGCGTCGCGCAATGCACGAGCTACAACTTTAGCACCGCGGTCATGTCCATCAAGACCCGGTTTTGCTACTAAAACTCTGATATTAGACATTATCTACTTACCTCCCTATTATTGTTGGCTAAGTGTTTATTACAGCTGGGTATGAGCCTGGTATTCGCCGAATACTTCTCTCATTACGCCGCAGATTTCGCCTTCGGTTGCATAAGCTTTAACAGCGTCGAGGATCAAAGGCATCAGGTTAACGCTTTCATCAGCGCAGCCTGCTTTAAGAGCAGCCAGGGTTTCGTCAACTTTAGCCTGGTCACGACGAGCTTTCAATGCAGCGATTTTTTCAGCCTGCAGTTTGCCTACGGAACCGTCTACGCGGAGCAGGTTTTTCGGGGGTTCTTCTTCCTGCTGGAATTTGTTAACGCCAACGATAATACGGTTGCCTTTTTCAACGTCCATCTGCCATTTGTAAGCGGAATCCTGAATTTCTTTCTGGATGTAGCCTTTAGCAATAGCTTCCGGAGCGCCACCGAGTTCATCAATTTTCTTGATGTATTCCCAAGCTTCAGCTTCGATCTTGTTGGTCAAAGCTTCTACATAGTAGGAGCCGCCGAGCGGATCGATGGTGTCAGCCAGGCCGGATTCATAAGCAACGATCTGCTGAGTACGCAGAGCGATGGTTACGGATTCAGTGGTCGGCAGAGCCAGTGCTTCGTCTTTGGAGTTGGTGTGCAGGGACTGGGTACCACCCATTACAGCTGCTGCGGTCTGCAGAGCAACACGAACGATGTTGTTGTTCGGCTGCTGAGCGGTCAGCATGGAACCAGCGGTCTGAGTATGTACGCGGAGCATCATGGATTTCGGTTTTTTAGCGCCGAAACGTTCTTTCATAACTTTAGCCCATACACGACGGGAAGCGCGGAATTTAGCAACTTCTTCGAGTACGTTGTTGTGTGCATTCCAGAAGAAGGACAGACGGCCTGCGAAAGCGTCAACGTCCATACCAGCTTTGATAGCAGCTTCTACATAAGCAATGCCGTCAGCGATGGTGAATGCGATTTCCTGAGAAGCGGTGGAACCAGCTTCACGGATGTGGTAACCGGAAATGGAGATGGTGTTCCACAGCGGTACATTTTTGGAGCAATATTCAAAAATGTTGGTGATCAAACGCATGGAAGGTTTCGGCGGGAAAATGTAGGTGCCGCGAGCAGCATATTCTTTCAGGATATCGTTCTGAATGGTGCCGCGGAGTTTGTCAGCGGAAACACCCTGTTTTTCAGCAACTGCGATGTACATGCAGAGCAGTACGGAAGCAGGAGCGTTGATGGTCATAGAGGTGGAAACTTTGTCCAGAGGAATACCGTCGAACAGGATTTCCATATCTGCCAGGGAGTCGATAGCTACACCTACTTTACCAACTTCGCCTTCGGACATCGGATCGGTGGAATCATAACCAATCTGGGTCGGGAGGTCGAACGCGCAGGAGAGGCCGCTGCCGCCGTTAGCCAGCAAATATTTGTAACGTTTGTTGGATTCTTCAGCAGTGGAGAAACCAGCATACATACGCATGGTCCAGAAACGGCCACGATACATGGTCGGCTGTACGCCACGGGTGAAAGGATATTCGCCAGGGAAACCGAGGTCTCTTTCATAGTCGAAACCTTCGATGTCAAGCGGAGTGTAGAGTCTGTTAGGCTCCAGGTTTGCGCGTTCAGGGGTTTTAACCAGTTTAGCTTCTACATCTTCATGATATTTAGCTAAGCCAGCTTTCAGAGTTTCAATTGACATTCTCAAATCCTCCTTAAAATTTTTGTTTTCATACTATGGTTGGACAGCCACAGTACGGTGAGAGTGTCCGTCAAAGACGGTCTATGGCAAAGCCTTTCGGCTTCGTCAACAAATTATATTAAGCTGTGCCGGAGGACTTGCTACCGCCGGCACAGACTTAAGCCCCAATTAATATGGGATTATTTTTCCATGGTGCCGGTTTTGTTGAAGCGGTTATGGAAATCGAAAGCTTCTTCGAGCAGATGCGGGGTCTGGCTGTTGCCGCAAGCTTCGCAAGCTCTGTGGAAATAATCCAGCAGCATCGGCTGATATTTCGGGTTAGCAATCTGATCGATGATGATCGGAGCTTTTTCTTTCGGGGTCAGGCCACGGAGGTCAGCAACGCCGCGTTCGGAAACGATAACGTCAACGTCGAGGGTTGCATGGTCGATGTGGCTGCAGAACGGAACAACGGAGCTGATTTTGCCGCCTTTAGCAAGAGAGTTGGTGAAGAATACGGTGAGGTAACCGTTACGAGCGAAGTCGCCGGAACCGCCAACGCCGTTCATCAACTTGGTGCCGCAGATATGGGTGGAGTTTACGTTGCCGTAAATATCAACTTCAATAGCGGTGTTCATTGCGATAACGCCGATACGACGTGCAACTTCAGGGCTGTTGGAGATTTCCTGCGGACGGAGAATCAGGTACGGTTTGTAGTGGTCTACGTTTTCATAGAATTTCTTCTGGCATTCCGGAGACGGAGTCAGAGCGGTGCCGGAAGCAACACGGAGTTTGCCTGCGTCGATGAGGTCAAACATACCGTCCTGGATAACTTCGGTGTAAACGGTGAGGTCTTCAAAGTCGGAGTTTACAAGGCCGTTGATAACAGCGTTAGCAACGGAGCCTACGCCGGACTGCAGCGGAAGCAGGTTTTTCGGCAGGCGGCCTTCTGCAACTTCTTTTTTGAAGAAAGCAACAAGGTTTTCACCCATGTGTTTAGCGTCTTCGTCGATTTCGCCGAGCGGACGAACTTTATCGGTGATGTCGCAAGGAACTACAGCAACGATTTTGTCGAGTTCGCAAGGAATGTAAGTGGTGCCGATACGGTCTTCCGGTTTGGTGATAGGAATCGGCTGACGGTTCGGAGGATCAAGAGGTACGTAGGAGTCATGGATGCCTTCCAGTTCAACCGGCTGGGTGGTGTTAACTTCTACGATAACTTTTTTAGCGCCAGCTACATAAGAGGAGCTGTTGCCCATAGAGGTGGTCGGGATAAGGCCTACTTTGCCGTCGCCGAGGTCTTTGATTTTGCAGACTTCAACGATTGCTACGTCTACGCCTTTGCGGTTTGCCATGAAGCCATAGCGAACCATTTGCGCCATATGGCTCAGATGGATGTCGGCATATTTTACTTTACCTTCGTTGATAGCTTTGCGGAGGGTGCCGTTGGTCTGATAAGGAAGACGGCGGTCCATAATGCCGGCTTCTACCATTGCCTGGTCAATTTCAGGGCCTACAGAAGCGCCGGTCCAAACGTTAACTTTGAAGTCGGTGCCTTTGTATCTTTCAGACAGGGCAAGAGGTACAGCTTTCGGATAGCCAGACGGAGTAAAGCCGCTGACACCCAAGTTGTCACCATTTTGAATAAAATCGGTTGCGGCTTCGGCGCTCATAACTTTGCCCGCAACCGCATCACAAATACGATCTTTAATATCGATCATGTTCCTTCCTCCTTGAAGTTTAATATATATGGTTTCTGCCTTGCGGCACTCAACTTATCCGGCGAAAAATACCTTACAACGCGCAGGCGTTTAACATACTGTCCGCCAAATAAGGTAAACCCATAACATAAAAAAGGAGCACTTTAGTGTTATCCCGAAATTTAAATAATTACTTAAATAACGCCAAGTGCCAGCTCACGCTTTTCCGTGGCAGGCACGCCCGGACTGTAAGCTGCCGGCCTGCGGCTTTCATCGGGGCTCCGCTTCCCTTTTGTCTGCCCAAGCCTTAATATACCTTCTTCTTGTTCTATATATACTTCGACACCACAAATAAAATTCCTTCTAACGGTTTTTAATTTGTGATATTTTTTTGAATTTTTTCTATTCTTATTATACCACAGAATGCAACAAGATATTTTCTGAAATTTCAAGTCAATTTAATTCTGCGGATGGCTTTTTTGACCCATACAATATAATAACAGCAAAATTGTAACATGGCAAGTGTTTTGTTTACAATTTTAAAAGAAATACCCTTCGGACTCCAAAGTCCAAAGGGTATTTTATAGCATTTAATTAGTATTTTTAACGTGTTTGCTGATGATAGTGCGTGTGCAGTAGACTGCGTGCTTTTTCTCCAAGCGGTTTGCCCAGCCAAGTTTTATAAAGCTCAATAATTTCAGGGTTTTCGTGTGATTTTCGTAACTCATTAGCCCTGTCACAGTCAAACAGTCCCTCTCTGCGCAGTTTTCTGATTTCCGCATTGACGGGCACGGGCTGTCCGCCGCCGCCGATGCAGCCGCCGGGGCACGCCATTATTTCGATGAACTGGTAATCGGCCGTGCCGTTTTTAACGCGTTCCATCATCGCCATGGCGGATTTAAGCGTATGCACAACGGCAATTTTTACTTTTTTGCCGGCAATTTCAAGTTCCGCCTCGCGGGTATATTCCATGCCGCGTACTTCGTTGTAATCAACGCGCGGCAGATTCTCGCCCGTTAAAACATCGGCCACGGTACGCAGGGCAGCTTCCATAACGCCGCCGGTAGTGCCGAAGATAACGCCTGCGCCGGTGCCTGTGCCGAGCGGGGAATCGAACTGTTCTTCGTTAAGATGTTTGAAGTCGATGCCTGCTTCGCGGATCATGCGGCCCAGTTCGCGCGTGGTAATGACGATATCGACGTCGCGGTAACCGGAAGCGCACATTTCCGGCCTTGCTGCTTCCGCCTTTTTAGCGGTGCAGGGCATAACGGAAACGCTGACGATTTTGGCAGGGTCGATGCCTGCTTTTTCGGCAAAGTAGGTTTTGGCAACCGCACCGAACATCTGCTGCGGCGATTTGGCGCTGGAAAGATGGTCAAGCAGTTCAGGATATTTCAGCTCAATCATGTTTACCCAGCCCGGGCTGCACGAGGTAATCATAGGCAGCACGCCGCCGTTCTGCAAACGGTCGATAAATTCGTAGCCTTCTTCCATAATGGTAAGGTCGGCAGAAAAATCGGTATCAAAAACTTTGTCAAAACCAAGATGGCGCAGGGCTGCAACCATTTTGCCGGTTACAATGCTGCCCGGCTCCATGCCAAGCTCCTCGCCGATAGCGACGCGCACGGAAGGCGCGGTCTGTACGATAACAACCTTATCCGGGTCGTTAATGGCATCCCAGACTTTTTCGGTGTCGTCGCGTTCCACAATCGCGCCGGTCGGGCAAACGCTGGCACACTGGCCGCAGAAGCTGCACGCAACCTGTCCAAGGTCAAGTTCAAACGCGGTGGAAACAATGGTATCAAAGCCGCGATTGGCAAAACTGTAAACGTTCATGCCCTGTACATCGCGGCAAACGCGGATGCAACGGCCGCAAAGGATGCATTTTTCCTGGTCGCGTACAAGGCTCGGGTTGCTGCCGTCAATGGTGTGGGCTTTGCGCGCACCGCCTTCAAAGCGGATTTTGCGCAGGCCGAGGTCGGCGGCAATTTTTTGCAGTTCGCAGTCGCCGCTTTTCTGGCAGGACAGGCAGTCTTTAGGATGGTTGGCAAGCAGAAGCTCGACCACCATGCGGCGTGCCGCGCGTACTTTGGGAGTGTTGGTTTTAACTACCATGCCTTCGGCAACCGGATACACGCAGGAGGCAACAAGGCTTCTTGCGCCGCTTGCTTCTACCACGCACAGGCGGCAGGCGCCTTCGGGCGCAAGCTCCGGATGGTAGCACAGGGTCGGGATGTAAATGCCAGCACTGCGTGCGGCTTCTAATATAGTAGAGTTTTTAGGGGCCTGTACAGTCTGCCCATTGATTGTCAAGGTAACCATTTCCATTTTTATGCCCCCCTTAACCCTTTACGATAGCCTTAAACGGGCACGTTGCCATGCAGGAGCCGCATTTAATGCATTTAGCTGCGTCGATAACGTGCTGGCTGCGCGGCTGGCCGCTGATGGCCTGAACCGGGCACTGGCGTGCGCAGAGGCCGCAGCCTTTACATTTATCGGTAATGAAATAATTGGAAAGTTTTTCGCAAACGCCGGCCGGGCAGCGTTTTTCTTTAATATGCGCTTCGTATTCGTCGCGGAAGTATTTAAGCGTGCTGAGTACCGGGTTCGGCGCGGTCTGGCCGAGGCCGCAGAGCGCGGTTTCCTTAATGTTGCCTGCAAGTTCTTCCAGCAGCTCGATATCGCCTTCGCGCCCCTGCCCTTCGGTAATGCGGGTTAAAATTTCCAGCATACGCTTGGTGCCTTCGCGGCAGGGCGTACATTTACCGCAGGATTCGGACTGCGTAAAGTTAAGGAAGAATTTGGCAACGTCAACCATGCAGGTGTCCTCATCCATAACAACAAGGCCGCCGCTGCCCATCATCGCGCCGACGGAAATCAAAGAATCATAATCGACGGAAAGGTCGAGCATGGATTCCGGCAGGCAGCCGCCGGACGGGCCGCCAATCTGCACAGCTTTAAATTTTTTGCCGCCGGTAATGCCGCCGCCGATATCGAAAATAATTTCGCGCATGGTAATGCCCATCGGTACTTCCGCAAGGCCGGTGTTGTTGATTTTGCCGGTAAGGGCAAAAACCTTGGTGCCTTTGGATTTTTCCGTACCGAAGCCGCAGTACCAGTCTGCGCCGTTGGTGATAATGGCAGCCACGTTGGCAAAGGTTTCTACGTTATTGATATTGGTAGGCTTGCCCCACAGACCGCTAACAGCCGGGAACGGCGGACGCGGGCGCGGCATGCCGCGGCGTCCTTCGATAGATGCCATCAGTGCGGTTTCTTCGCCGCAGACGAAAGCACCGGCGCCTTCCTTAATGTGAATTTTAAAGCTGAATTTGGTGCCGAAAATATTTTCTCCCAGCAGCCCCATCTGTTCTGCCTGCTCAATAGCGATACGCAGGCGTTTAATGGCCAGCGGGTATTCGGCACGCACATAAATATAAGCTTCATCCGCGCCGATAGCGTAGCCGCAGATTGCCATGCCTTCCAGCACCTTGTGCGGGTCGCCTTCAAGCACGCTGCGGTCCATAAACGCACCGGGGTCGCCCTCGTCGGCGTTGCAGATGACGTATTTTTTATCGTTGACGGAATTAGCGGCAAACTGCCACTTCATACCGGTCGGGAAACCGCCGCCGCCGCGTCCGCGCAGGCCGGATTTTTTAACTTCGTCGATAACCTCCTGCGGGGTCATGGTGGTAATGGCTTTGGCAAGGGCTTCGTAGCCGCCTACCGCGATATATTCTTCAATCTGTTCCGGGTTAATCGCACCGCAGTGCTCCAGAACAAGGCGTTTTTGTTTTTTGTAAAAGTTGATTTCCGAATAGGACGGAATCTGCTCATGGGTCAGCGGCTCATGGTATAAAAGGCGCTCTACGATGCGGCCTTTAAACAGATGGCTTTCCACAATTTCTTCAACGTCTTCCGGTTTTACGCGGCAGTAAAAAGTACCTTCCGGGTAAATAATTACCAGCGGGCCATGCTCGCAAAAGCCGTGGCAGCCGGTTTCTACAATCATAACCTCGTCGCTCAGCCCTTTTTGTTCAAGCTGTTTGGCAAACTCAAGCTGTACTTCTTTGCTGCCCGCAGATTTACAGCCCGTGCCGCCGCAGACAAGGACATGTGCTCTTATATGCTGCATAAAAAACCCTCCCCGATTTTATTCCTGCTCAATCTTGCCTACAACAAGGTCCTCTACAATCCTGCCGTTAACAACGTGTTCGGCAATGATTTTTTTTACGTCGGCAGGTTTTACCTTACCGTAGGTAATGCGCGGTTCGCCCGGACGCATAACATCTACGAGCACTTCTTTTTCGCACATGCCGATGCAGCCGGTCTGCTGCACCTGCACGTCGTTCAAATGGCGCACGGCCAGTTCGTCCAACACGGCCTTCATTACCTCGCGCGCACCGGCAGCAATGCCGCAGGTGCCCATGCCGATAATGATTTTGGTGCCGCTGTTCTGGCGCACTTTAATATCGCTTTTCAGCTTTTCGCGTAAAGCCTTAAGGTCCTCCAAAGTTTTCATGTCAATCCTCCTGCCCGGCATGCAGCGCGCTCAGCTGCTGCCTCAGATATTCCTCCGTCCAGCGGTAAATTTCCGGATGGGCAAAATCGGTATCCTGCCCCAAAACTTCACGCACTTCCCGCGTGTCAAACGTAAATTTGCCGCCTGCGGCGCTGTAAGTAAAAACAAGGTCAATTTGCGGCGCACCAGCAAGCAATACGGCAATGCTGCCCGCTATATCGCCTAAGGGCGGACGGTCAATATTATCCGCCTTAAAGGCGGCCTTAACCGTTGTGCCTTCGTGCGGTTTGGATTTGATATCGAAATAGCCGCCGCACTGCGCCGTAACCATATCCATAAACGGTATGCCCATGCCTACCTTGCGGGTAATGCGGGTGGTTACAAACGGGTCGCGCACTTTTTTAACCATTTCTTCGGTCATGCCGCGCCCGTCGTCCGCAATGGCAAAGGTAAAATAACCGTCTTCGTTTTCGTTGATATCTATCTGTACATGGTGCGCGCCTGCCTCAATCGAATTCTGCGCCAAATCCAGTATATGCAGTGAAAGTTCTCTCATAATTACTGGTATTTTGCCAGAATGGCCGGTAATTTATCGGGCGTCAGGCGTCCGTGGGTGTCTTCATTAACCTGCATAACCGGTGCTAAACCGCACGCGCCGATGCAGGCAACGGTTTCCAGCGTAAAGCGCAGGTCGTCCGTGGTGTGGCCTGCTTTAATGCCCAGCTCTTTTTCCAGCGCCAGCAAAATGTTTTTGCCGCCGCGCACATGGCAGGCAGTACCCTGGCATACGCGGATGATGTTGCGCCCGCGCGGATTAAGATGGAACTGGGAATAAAAAGTTACAACGCCGTAAATCTGCGAAATGGGCGTGCCGGTTTGTTTGGCAATATATTCCAGCGCATCCTTCGGCAGATAATTGTACAGGGACTGTACTTCCTGTAAAATCGGAATCAGCGCGCCTTTAACGCCTGCGTATTTGGCAAGGATAGCGTCGATGCGGGCCTTTTCCGGATTTTCGCCGCCGCAGCAGCTGCATGTTCTCTCCACAAAGCTCATGGTACATTCTCTCCTTATCTTTAAATTTAAATGTACAAGTATAACTATATCAAAATGCCGCTATATGTGCAATACTATTTGGCATGTATACTTTAAACAGTGTATACTATTTACCCGTCACGTCTGGTGATGAAACAGCCCGGCTGCCAGCTGCGCCCTTCAGCGCCTTCAATAGCAAGCCGCAGTTCCGCCACGGTTAAATCCTTAACGGTAATCAGGTTTTTGGGCCCGCTTATAAAGCTATCCATCATGTGCGCGTCGCTGTCGGTTACGTAGTTTAAACCGCCCAGCGGCATTTTTAATTTCTGTTCTTTCAATTCCTTAAGCCCCATCGGGCTAATTTCCGCCGCCGCCAGCCCCATATCGGAGGGCAGAAAGCCCAACTGCATCAAAAGGCTGTACGAAGGCCTGTCCACGTGCGCGGCAATGGCAATGCCGCCCATGGCGTTGACGCGGCTGATAACCTCGCGTGCCGGTAATTTTAGCGGCCCCAGCAGCATGCGTTCTTCTTCGGCGATGAAGTTATCGTCGTCATCGACAATGAACTGCGCGCCGAAACGCTCCGCATTGTTTTTCAGCCCGCTCATGTTTGCGTCGACAACCTTCTGCCATTCGGCAAGCTGCTCCAGCGTATCAAAAAGCACCACAATGTGCGCTTCCTCGCGGCATTCAACCTCCATGCCGGGAAACACCTTTACGCCGTACTGCTGCGCCGCCTTAACGGCAGCCGCCGCATTGGCCGAAGCGTTATGGTCGGTAATGGCAACAGCATCCACGCCGTATTGCGCCGCACGCAGCACAATATGGTGGGGCGTCATTTCAATTTCCGCACATGGCGAAAGCAAAGTATGGATGTGAAAATCCGCCAGCAGCGTTTTCATTTTCCGTTGGTAATGCCAAGGGCGTATAACTGCCCGGCTACAACATAAGCAGGCAAATCGGTTGCGGCAATGTTGATATTGTTGGCGTCCGCTTTTTTCAGCGTGTCCTCCTCAACGGGCGCGCCGCCGGCAACAATTACCGCCGCCAGCCCGATTAAGGACGCAACCGCCGCCACGTTCTGGTGCCCCTGCATCGTTACCCATACCATGCCCGGCTCGGCCTGCCCCATTACGTTGCTTAAAAGGTCGGAGGCATAGCCGCCGGTAACTTCCGTCTGCATATCGCCGGTATGCGTTAATAAATTAAGGTTTAAACTGTTAATTACTTCCTTTATCTGCATCTTTTTCTTCTCCGTCATCGTTCAAATCCATGCTGCCACCGGAAATAGGTATCTGTTTGGCAAGTTCCAGCATGCCCTGCGCCAGTTTTTTAACGCTGGCACGCAGTTTAAAAATGCAATCAATTTCCGTTGCCTTGCCCTGCACAATATCTTCCGCCAGGCACTGGCAGCTCGGTGCGCCGCACGCGCCGCAGTCAAGCCCGGGCAGCGAGTTCAGCACTTCTTCCATGCGTTCAAATTTTTTCATGGCTTCCATAATATCGTCGTCCAGCTGCATCATCGGGCGCGGCACCAGTTTTTTAATGTATGCGCCGGATTTTGGGAAGCCTTCGCAGGTCATGCTCTCTGCCATGGCTTCCAGCCTATCTGACGGTTCATGCTCACGCATTTTAGCAAGGCGCAGCTTCAAATTCTTTTCCGCCACAAATTTATTTTCAGCCGTCAGCGGGCCGCCGATACAGCCGCCGCTGCACGCGCTGCATTCCACATAATCAACGTCCGGCATTTTGTTCATACTGATTTGTTCCAGCACGTCGTACACGTTTTCAATGCCGTGTACTGCCAGCCCGTTTTTAACGCCGATAGCGGCAAGCTCGCCGCCGTAGCTGCCCCAACCCATACCGTAGGAAGAAGAAGCGGTAATTTTTTTGCTCTCCTTCACGCTGCCGATGCTGCGCATCAATTTGCCGTAAATTTCCGAAATGGCAATGCTGCCGGTCAGTTGGGTATGCACAACATCAACCGACTGGCGGATGTTGGCGTCCTTGGACGGGCACGGAGCGAGGAACCACACGCCGATTTGCGAAGCGTCAAGCCCAAGACGTTCCATAGCTTCCTGCTTAACGTAAATCGCAGCTGCTTCCACCGGGGGCAAAACAGGCACAACCTGTTTGATAAGCTCGGGGAACTTAACCTGAATCAGCCGCAGCACCGCCGGGCAGGTACAGGAAATCAGCGGTTTGCGCCCGCCGTTATAGTTTTTAATGTAATCCGCTATTTCCAGGGAAATATACTCCGAAGCGACGGCAACGTCAAAAATCTCGTCAAAGCCCAAATGGCTCAGGCCGCCGCGGATAACGTCCTCGGAAATTTCCGCCGGGAACTGCGCATACAGCGAAGGCGGCGGCAAAACAATATTATATTGGTAATCTTTTATTTGCTCCAGCTTGTCGGATATGCCCTCCACCGCGTGGTAAGGGCAGCGCTGCATACATTCGCCGCAGTCAATGCAGCGCGCTGGTATCAGCTCGGCCTTGCCGTTGCGCACGCGGATAGCGTCCGTCGGGCAGGCCTTAACACAGGTTACGCAGCCCCTGCACTTTTCCCGAACAAACCGGACAGAGTGAATATAACCTTCTGCCAATTATATCACCTCTTTTACAAATCTTCGCTGATATGGTTAAACTCCATGGTAATGGACGTACCTTCACCGATTTTGGATTGAATGTCAAATTTATCGCTGCACTTCATCATGTTGGGCAGCCCCATGCCTGCGCCGAAGCCCATCTGGCGGATATAATCCGGCGCGGTGGACCAGCCCTCCTGCATCGCCAGCTTGATATCCGGTATGCCGGGGCCGTGGTCGCTAATGTTAATTACCGTGTGGTCGGTAAAAATTTCGGCGTTTACAGTGCCGCCGCCCGCGTGGATGAGGACGTTCATTTCAGCCTCGTAAGTACCAATGGCAACGCGGCGCACGATATCGGCCGGAATGCCGATTTTTTGCAGCATGCGCTTGATGTTGGCCGACGCTTCACCAGCGCGGTCAAAGTCGCCGCCCGCAACGTCGTAGCTCATCTTAACCGATTTGGCTTCCGTCATAAGGAGCAGCCCCCTTCCTGCGAGCAGCCGCGCAGCCCTGCCACATATAAAAGGCCGCAGGCTTCAAACAGGGTTAAACCGGTAGAAAGCACCGGCATACCCGCCTCACGCGCAAAATTTAAAAAATCGGGCGAGGGCAGCTTGCCGCGCACAATGACGATGCCGCATAAATCGGTAATGCCCGCCGTGCGGATAACCTGTATATTGGTAAGGCCTGTACACAAAAGGGTGTTGCATTTGGTAAAAGCCAGTACGTCGCTCATCAGGTCACTGCCGCAGCAGGTTTCTGCCGGGCGGTCCATAAATTCTTCTCCCACAAGGATTTTAGCCTTTAAAACCCTTTGTACATCCTTTAAATTCATCTTTCCCTCCATAAAATTTAAATTTTCAGAATTCTATAAGTTTATTGTATCTTTTCTGCTCCGGTATGTAAAGCAATTTTCTGCCGTTCGTGTGCGGGCAGCCTGTTGACGAGGCTGCACTGCATCATTACCATGCTTACGCACCAGAACATCAATCCCATATCCATATTAAAATACACATGGTCGGTTAATCCGCCGACTAAAATACCAACCAGCGCCGCCATGTAGCCCTGCCCCACGGCACGCAGCCACGGGCGCACGCCAAAACGCGCCAGCCTGTACGCATGCCATGCAAACATCAAAAGCATCAGCACAAACACAATAAGACCGTGCCAGCCTAGCTCCGCTAAAATGTTCAGCATTAAATTATGGCAGTGGTACATAATTACATTGGGGTTGTTCAAATAAAAATCGTATTCCGGGTAGATGTATTGAAACCCGTACCAGCCTACGCCGAAGGGGTGTTCTTCAATAATAAACAGCGTGCTGTTAAGGTAGGCAAAGCGCAGGGCCACGCTGGTATCCTGCGTACCGAAAATACTCATCAGCCTGTGCCACACAGCGCCGTGCATTAAATACACGCCTGCCGCCGCGCCCGCCGCCAGCGGGATAAGCCATTTGCGCCAGAAGAACAAAAAGTAAAAGCCCAAAGCGCAGGCACACGCCACCCAGTTGCCGCGCGAGAAGGTATAGATAAGGCTTATGCCCAGCACCGCCGCCAGAAGCAGCAGCGCGTAACGGATTTTGCCCGCCGTTATTTTTACAAACGGCATCGTAAAGCTGAGCAGCAAAACAAGATAGCCCGCAAAAATGTTGGGGTTAATCAACGTGCCGACGACGCGCGTTTTCAGCTCCGGAAACTGCGACGGGTCAACCCACGGGTCGGTAGGCACCACGCCGGTAAAATGCTGGTACACGCCCAAAAGCCCGTTGGCAAAACCAACTGCCAGCAGCGCCGCCAGTATCTGTAAAGGCCGCGGCCAGTCTTTGGGTTTATGCCAGTCAAAATCCAGCCTGCCGTCGCCGCCATAATGCAAAACCAGCCACACAAAAAGCACATACTGCCCCACAACATAGCCAAAGTTATAAGAAGATACTGCCTCATCCGCTGAAAAGCGCAATGAAAACCATGTTATGGCAAACAAAAGGTACAACAGTATTTGCAATGTAAGCGGCAGTACCGGCACGCTCTTAATTTTGTGGTATTTAACGGCAACCGCAAAACCTGCCACAAAAGTTACCGCCACCATCAGCAGCGTAAACACCTGGTTTAAGGGTATTACCGCCGCCGTAAACAGCAAAAGCAAATACACATATTTTTCTGCGCTGTGGTATTTGGTAAGCGCGCCCATCAGTGGCACCGTGCCTTTTCTTCCAGCAGGCGCGCCTTAAACGTGCCCACAAGGTACAGCGAGCCGCAAATTACAACCACGCCGTCCTCACCCGCTTCTGCCAGCGCGTCAAGGTAAGCCGCGTAAACATCGCTGCGCGGTGCGGCGTTAGCGCCGATGATGTTTGCCAGTGCTTCCGGCTTCGCGGCACGCTCGCCGCCGTCCGCCGGTACGGTATAAACCAGATCCATCGGGCGCACGATGGTATGCAGAACCTGCTGCATGTCCTTATCGCCCATCATACCGATAACGAATACCCTTTTCTGATTGGGGTAATATTTATCCAGCGCCTTGCGCAAAGCTTCCGCGCCGTTGGGGTTATGCGCGCCGTCCAATATAACGTCCGGCTTTTGGGCAATGCGCTCCAGACGACCGGGCCAGAAGGTATTGGCAACGCCGATGTGCAATGCCAGCTCGTTAATGCGGTCATCCTGCTTGGAAACCAGCTTCGCCGCCACAATCGCCACACTGGCATTGGCAATCTGGTGTTCGCCGGGCAGCTTAATTTCGTAATCACTACTGTATACGTCGCCTGCGTGCAGCGTAAAGGTCTGCCCGTCCATCGTGCTCTCTTTTTCCTCGCCCCAAAAGGCGCGGCCGTAAATGTATAAACGCGCCTGCTTAAACATGCTTACCGCGCGGATAGGACCGATAGCCTCGTCGCCCTCCGCCGCCGTTACCACCGGCACGTTGTCTTTAATAATGCCTGCCTTCTGCATGGCAATGCGTTCAATGGTGTTGCCCAGCTTGTCGCAGTGGTCAAGCGCCACGTTGGTAATAACGCTTACTACCGGCGTAATGACATTTGTGCTGTCCCATAAACCACCCAATCCGACTTCGATAACGGCATAATCAACCTTTTCCAGCGCAAAGTGCAAAAAGGCCGCCGCCGTTAAAATTTCAAACTGCGTGGGCTGCTCGCACACGCCTTTTTTAACAATGCTGTCCGCCGCCTGCTTAACGGCAGTCAACACCAGCGCAAAAGCGTCGTCCGTAATGTCGTTGTTGTTAATGCTGATGCGCTCGTTGTATTTTACAAGGTGCGGCGAAACAAACTTGCCCACCTTTAAGTTGCTTGCCAGCAAAATATTGGCAATCATACTGCTGACGCTGCCCTTGCCGTTGGTGCCGGTTACATGCACGGTTTTAATTTTGTCCTGCGGGTTGTCAAGCTCCTTCAGCAGCGCTTCAATGCGCTCCATCCCAAGCTTGATGCCGAATTTGCCAAGGCTGTCCAAGTAAGCCAAACTTTCAGTATAATTCATTGTTCTTCTCCCGGTTGTTTAATATGTAAAACGGCGCGGTCAAAATGCCGCGCCGCAAATAAGACCTTTATTTAATTTTACTTTAATTCTGCCAAATATGCCATACGTTTTTTTACGGCTTCAATTTTGCCGGTCAGTTCTTCGGATTTGGCACGTTCTTTGGCAATAACGTCCTCCGGCGCTTTGGCAAGGAAGCCCGCGTTGTTCAGCTTGCCGCTTACGCGCTGCAAATCTTTTTCCATAGCTGCCAGCTCTTTGCTTAAACGCTGGGTTTCTTTTTCAACGTCAATCAAACCTGCCAGCGGCAGATATACTTCAATGCCGGTAACAACGGCAGCCATGGCGTTCTCCGGTTTTTCGGCGTCCATAGCGCGCAGTTCAAGGTTATCAATGCCGCCCAAAAGTTTAATGTAGCTGTCGTTGGCGGCAACCACTTCGCGCAGGTCGTCTGCCACAAGCAGCACTGCCGGTATTTTTTTGCCCGGGTTGGCGTTAACTTCGGCGCGCATGTTGCGGATAGCTTTAATGCTGTCCATAATCGCGTTCATGCCGCGTTCAGCTTCGGGGTCGATGAGGCTTTCATCAGCCACCGGCCATTTGGAAATCATAATGCTTTCCGCTTCGTGCGGCAGGCACTGGTAAATTTCTTCGGTAATAAACGGCATGTACGGGTGCAAAAGCTTCATGGCAGATACAAGCACGGTTGCCAGCACATGCTGCGCGGTTGCGCGTTCTGCCGCCGCTTCCTTGTTGTAAAGGCGCGGTTTGGCAATTTCAATGTACCAGTCGCAAACTTCGCTCCAGATAAAGTCGTAAATCGCACGGCCCGCTTCGCCAAGTTCAAAGCGTTCCAGCAAACCGGTAACGTCCTTAACGGTATCCTGCAAGCGGGAAAGAATCCATTTATCGGCCAGCGTATAAGGCGCAAGCTCGGCGTCCTTATCGTAGCCTTCCATATTCATCAGCGCAAAGCGCGATGCGTTCCAGATCTTGTTGGCAAAGTTGCGGGTGCCTTCAACACGCTCCCAGTAGAAGCGCATATCGTTGCCCGGGGTGTTGCCGGTAATCAGCATAAAGCGCAGGGTATCGGCGCCGTATTTGTCGATAACTTCCAGCGGGTCGATGCCGTTGCCGAGGGATTTGCTCATCTTGCGTCCCTGGCTGTCGCGTACAAGGCCGTGAATAAAGACTTTCTCAAACGGAATGTCCTTCATAAATTCCATGCCCATAATCAGCATGCGCGCAACCCAGAAGAAGATGATGTCGTAGCCGGTAACAAGCACGCTTGTCGGGTAGAACTGTTTTAAAAGGTCGGTGTTGTCCGGCCAGCCCATGGTAGAGAACGGCCACAGCGCGGAGCTGAACCATGTATCCAGTGCGTCCTCATCCTGATGGATATGCGTGCTGCCGCAGTGCGGGCATTTTTCCAAATCGGTGCGGCTGGCGCTCATTTCGCCGCAGTCATCACAGTACCATACAGGGATGCGGTGTCCCCACCAGATCTGGCGGCTGATGCACCAGTCGTGGATGTTTTCCATCCAGCCGGTGTAGTTTTTGGTAAAGCGTTCCGGCACAAACTGGGTGCGCCCGTCGGTAACGCAGTCCACAGCGGCTTTAACCAGCGGCTGCATTTTTACAAACCACTGAGTGCTTACCAGCGGCTCAACAATGTTATGGCAGCGCTGGCAATGGCCTACGGCGTGGCTGTGTTCTTCTATTTTAACAAGGTAGCCTTCTTCTTTTAAGCGGGCAACAATCTGTTTGCGGCATTCGTAGCGTTCCATGCCTGCAAACGGGCCTGCTTCTTCGGTCATAACGCCGTCCTTGCCGATAACTACAATCTCCGGCAGGTTGTGGCGCAGACCCATTTCGTAGTCGTTGGGGTCATGCGACGGCGTAATTTTAACGGCGCCGGTGCCGAACTTGGTATCAACATAGCTGTCGGCAATAACCGGAATTTCGCGGTTCAAAATAGGCAGGCGCAGCGTTTTGCCGATGAGTTTTGCATAACGCTCATCCTCGGGGTTAACGGCAACGGCCGTATCGCCGGGGATGGTTTCCGGACGGGTGGTGGCAATGGTAAGATAGGTATCTTCCTCGCCCACTACCGGGTAACGCACATACCACAGATGACCCGGGGTGTCCTCGTGTTCAACTTCGATATCGCTTAATGCGGTATGGCAGTTTACGCACCAGTTGGTAATGCGCGTGCCTTTATAGATAAGGCCTTTTTCATACAGGCTTACAAAAACTTCGCGCACAGCGCGGCTGCAGCCTTCGTCCATGGTAAAGCGCTTGCGCTCCCAGTCGCAGGAAATGCCCAGGCATTTCAACTGGTTGATAATACGGTCGCCGTATTCTTCCTTCCATTCCCAAACGCGTTTTACAAACTCGTCGCGGCCAAGGTCAAAACGGGTTTTGCCTTCTTCTTTTTTCAAAACTTCTTCTACTTTAATCTGCGTAGCAAGGCCTGCATGGTCGTAGCCCGGCATCCACAGGGTGTTATCGCCCATCATGCGGTGCCAGCGGATTAAAATATCCTGCAAGGTGTTGTCCAGCGCATGGCCCATGTGCAGCTTGCCCGTAATGTTCGGGGGCGGGATTACAATGCTGAACGGCTTTTTGCCCGGTTCAGCCTCGGCATGGAAATACCTGTTCTTTTCCCAAAATTCATACCATTTCTTTTCAACAGAAGCGGGGTCGTAAACCTTGGGGATGTTGTGTTCTTCTGTCATGTTTATTCCTCCAGTCCTTAATCGGCATTAACAATAAAAAACGTCCTGTTCAAAACGAACAGGACGACAAAAATCGCGGTACCACCTATCTTCCCGGCCTTGGCCGGACACCTTGAAACGCTTAACGCACGCCATGCGGGCAGGCTTACTTAAGTTCACCCTGCCAACTCCCGGACTACTTCAAAACCATCGCCTTAGGCACGTTGCAGCCGTGCGCGCCCTCTCTAGAAAAGCTCCGTGCTTTTACTACTTCCGTTCATAGTTGTTAACGGTATTTTGATAGTTTATATCTTATCAATTTACGCGCGTGCTGTCAAGCAAATTAGGTTACGGCGGTTATTTTGTTTTGGGCGGTATTTCGTGGCAATGGCAGCAGCCGCCTTCTGAGCAGCTTCCGCAGCCGCCGCTCGGGCAGCCCACACATTCGCCGCGGCGGAATTTTTTCCAGCAGTAGCGTGCCGCCACTACAATCGCCGCCAAAAGCAGCGCGTTAATAATCCATGCAGCCATAGCTGTTACCCCTTTCTTAAAACGCCGCAAACTGCGCAGGTTTTGCCCGCGCAGCTTATAACGGCTTACGTTTATTATATCACATTTTGGTTAAGCATTTACAGAGCGCAGCGCAGCTTTTGCTTTCGGCGCGGGGCGGAACATCATGTAAAGCATGATTACCGCAACCACGCAGGCAATAGCAGTCATAGCGCCAAACGGTTCGCCCATAATGAATACCAGACCGAACTGGTAGATGAGGAAGGTCATCGCGTAAGCAAACACGTTCTGGAAGATGATGGCGAACCACAGCCATTTGCGGCTGCCAAGTTCTTTGTTCATCGTGGTAATCGCTGCCAGGCACGGGCTGTCAAGCAGGTTGAATACCAGGAAGCTGAATGCTGCCATCGGGTTCTGGAACATACCCATCGTTGCCTGCCACAGGCTTGCATCGTCCTCGGCCAGTTCGCCGACGCCAATCAGCACGCCGATGGTGGAAACGATTGCTTCCTTGGCAACAAAGCCGGAGATGGAAGCCGCAACAGCCTGCCATTCGCCGAAGCCCAGCGGTGCAAAAATCCAGGCAATCGCACCGCCCATAGCGGCGATAAAGCTGTCTTCCGGTTCAACCATGCCGTAGCCTTCAGCACCAATGCCGTAGGTGGACAGGTACCACATTACCACGCAGACGAGGAACAGCACGGTCGCAACTTTTTTAATGAAGGCGAAGCAGCGTTCCCAGGTGTGCAGCAGCACGTTTTTAACAGAGGGGAAATGATACTGCGGCAGCTCCATAACAAACGGAGCCGGGTCGCCCGCAAACATTTCGGTTTTCTTCAAAATCAGGCAGGCAAAGATAACGGAGATAACACCGATGAAGTACATAATCGGCGCCATGTACCAGTCGCCGCCCATAATAGCACCGGCAATCAAAGCAATAACCGGCAGTTTAGCGCCGCAGGGGATGAACGTCGTCGTCATAATCGTCATACGGCGGTCGGTTTCGGTTTCAATGGTGCGCGTTGCCAAAATGCCCGGCACGCCGCAGCCTGCGGAAATCAAAAACGGAATGAAGCTTTTGCCGGACAGGCCGAATTTATGGAAAATACGGTCCATAATGAAGGCGATACGCGCCATATAGCCGCAGTCCTCCAAAATCGCAAGCAGAAAGAACATTACAGCCATCTGCGGCACAAAGCCAATCGGCGCACCCAAGCCGCCGATAATACCGTCAACCACAAGCGAGGTCTGCCATTCGGCAGCACCGGCGCTTTCCATTGCTTCCTGCACGCCCGGCATGATAATTTCGCCGAACAGCACATCATTCGTCCAGTCGGTCATATCCGTGCCGATGGTAGTAACGGCAAGGTAATAAACAATAAACATTACAAACGCAAATATCGGCAGTGCCAGAATGCGGTTGGTAACAATGCGGTCAATCTTGTCGCTGGTAGTCATGCCGGTTTTGGCTTTTTTAACGCAGTTTTCCATCAAACCGGTAATGTAATCATAACGCGCGCCGGTAATAATGCTTTCGCAGTCGTCGTCCAGCTTATCTTCCACGCCGCCGATGATTTTTTCCAGCTGCTTCTGGATAACGTCCGGCAGGTTGTATTTTTTCCAAACCTCGCGGTCGCGTTCAAATAATTTAATCAGCGTCCAGCGTGCGCCGTTTTCAGGCAGTGCGCTGCCCATAATGTATTTAATTTCGTCTAAAGCCTTTTCCACATCGGCGTTAAACGCCAGCGGCTTGGTGTTAACCTGTCTGCTTTTAGCAAGCTCAACTGCTTTGGCAGCGGCTTCCTTCAAGCCCAGTCCGCTTAATGCGGAGGTTTCCACAATCGGGCAGCCCAGCTTTTTGCCAAGCGCTTCGGTGTCGATTTTATCGCCGTTTTTGCGTACAATATCAATCATGTTCATGGCGATAACAACCGGTACGCCCATTTCCAGAAGCTGCGTCGTCAGGTACAGGTTACGTTCAATGTTGCTGCCGTCCACCAGGTTTAAAATAACGTCAGGATGTTCGTTTAAAATATAATTACGGGAAACAACTTCCTCCAAAGTGTACGGAGAAAGCGAATAAATACCCGGCAGGTCGGTAACGATAACGTCGTTGTAACCTTTCAACTTACCTTCTTTTTTCTCTACCGTAACGCCCGGCCAGTTGCCAACGTACTGGTTTGCGCCGGTTAAATTGTTAAACATGGTCGTCTTGCCGCAGTTAGGGTTGCCGACCAGTGCAATCTTTACAGCCACTTTAATCCCTCCTCAAATCATTCCACCAAAATATTTTCAGCTTCCGCCTTACGCAGCGAAAGTTCATAGCCCCTTACGGTTACTTCAATCGGGTCGCCCAGCGGTGCAACCTTGCGCACATAAATTTCCGTGCCCTTCGTAATCCCCATGTCCATAATGCGGCGCCTTACAGCGCCTTCTCCGCCAAGGCGGGATACTTTTACCGTCTGGCCTGTTGCAATATCTTTAAGTGTTCTCATGCCTAACCTCCGTTAAATCATTATTTTTGAAGCAAGTTCTTTGTTTAAAGCAACCCGCGCGTCTTTAACATTGACGATTAAGTTTCCGGCAAGTTTTGTTACGACGGTAATAGCTGCCCCTTCCACAAACCCCATGCTTTCCAGATGCCTTACAGTTTCAATTTTGCCGCGTATCATTTTAATGGTGTTTACTTCACCCGCAGCGGCTAAAGTTAACGGCATAATTTAAACCATCCCCTTCTTTACAGCAAATGCTAACCTTCTTTTGATTTTTAAGTTAGTCTGCTCTAACTTTATCTACATTCTGTAGTTTACTACCGCTAACGTATTTTGTCAATAAGTTTTAGTAAACTTATGTTAAATAAACTTTTACAAAACAGGCTTGACAAAAAATCAAAGCCTTATTACAATTTAAATAAACTTTTTGCACTACAAGCTAAAAAGCAAACTGAACAGGCCATTAACGGCCGGGCCTTACGGCAGCAGAAACTCTCACATCTGCGGGACAAACAATATCCGCAGATGTGTTTTATTTTAAGGAGAACCTATATGCAAAACCATAATAACCAAAGCCTCGCGCTTGATACCGTCAAAAAAGGCATTGCGCTGAACGTGCTTTTAGCGGCGTCCAAATTTGCGGCAGGCATTCTGGGGCATTCCGCCGCCCTCGTTTCCGACGCGGTCGATTCGGCGTCGGATATTTTCAGCAACCTCATCGTCATGGCCGGCATAAAAATTTCCGGCAAGGATTCCGACCCGGAACACCAGTACGGGCATGAGCGCATGGAATGTGTCGCATCTATCATCATGTCGGCGCTGCTGGCAATTGCGGGCGTCGGCATCGGCTTTGCCGGTGTGCAGAAGATACTGCACTTCAGCAGCGAAGGCGAACTGGCCGTGCCGGATGCCATCACCCTTGCCGTAGCTCTTTTGGCTATTGTCAGCAAGGAAGGCATGTACTGGTACACCCGCGGCGTTGCCAAAAAAATCAACAGCGGCGCGCTTTTGGCGGATGCCCTGCACCACCGAAACGACGCTTTAACCTCCGTCGGCAGCCTTATCGGCATCAGCGGCGCCATGATGGGCTACCCCATTTTTGACCCGCTGGCAGCCATTGTCATCTGCCTGATGATTATTAAAGGCGCGTACGACGTGTTCACCGACGCCATTGACCGCATGGTAGACCGCAGCTGCGACGAAGAAACCGTAGAAAAAATGCAGCAGCTTATCGCCGCGCAGCACGGCGTTGACCATGTGGACAAGCTGCAAACCCGCATTTTCGGCTCGCGCGTTTATGTGGACGTGGAAGTAAGCGCCGACGACCATTTAACGCTGTACGAAGCCCACGCCATCGCCGAAAATATCCATGAACAGATTGAACAGAACTTCCCCAAAGTCAAGCACTGCATGGTGCACATCAACCCCTGCAGCGAAACACATCATAATTTTTAAAATAAAAAACCCGCATGGAAATCCTTACGATAACCATACAGGCTTATAGTTTGTTCTTGAAATTTTACGCTTAAACAAGTATAATAAAAGCACGGAGTATTGATGTTTGGTCGCATCGGTCTTCCCTACGTAAATTTTTAGTTCAGAGAGAAGCCGCGTAACCGTGTTATGCGGTTTTTTTCATGCCGTTATTTACGGGATGAAAGAATAAGTACCACTAAAGTGGCAAATGCTATCATCAAAGATAAACATTCAAACACCGTCATAGTACCACCCCCACTCTTGTGGAGTGGAAAACCGATTCACCAATACTCCGTGCTGTAATATTGTAACAGCCTTTAAACCAAAAAGCAATACCAGTTTTACAGATTATATGAAACCGGTATTGCTCTTTTTATTTTTTGTTGATAATTATTGATATAGCAGGTTGGGACATACCGAAAAAGTTTGCCAGAAACACCTGCGATAAATTCTTTTCGCTGTATAAACGGCGAATTTCCTCATTGCGTTCTTCCTTGCCGGTAAAGCCTCGCACTTCAATTTCTTCACCTTGTACGTTCACTGCGTAATCGTGCAGCACTATTATTTTGCGCGTGCCGTCGTCATAAATTGCCTTAATTTCCAAATCGCGCGCACCGCTTTTGCTGCGCGGCATGTAATTGACAAATTCAATTTCACCGTCACCGACATATTTTTTTATTACCGCCTTGCTGAAAGGCAATTCTCTTTTAATCATTATTTCACCACTTTTCGTATTATAAATTGATATGATTTTGCTTTTTAAACAAAAGGGAGCAAAAACTCCCTTTTGTGTTTTTACATTTGATTTGGTTGCAAAAGGCTTGTGCTATAAAACAACAGTCAAAAACTGTGCCGGCAAAATTTAGGGCATTATCCTACGGGAGTACGGCCGCGAAGCCCGGACGGAATCGGAGGAGGCACAGCATTTTTGCGCTGTTGCAATAGTGCAACCTTTTGCAATTTTTTAGAACGTCCAGCGTACGCCTGCGTTAATCTGATAAGTATCGTCGTTATCGTTGCCGAAGGACTGTTCCAAATCAATAAACGCATAGCTGCTCTTGCTCATCATTGCCGCATAACCGATACCAATGTCATACCAGGTACCTTCGTTATCGTAGCTAATTCCTGCCCATTTGTTATCGGTGGATTTATCCATTACATATACATCCTGATCGCCAAGGAATTCATGCAATACGTCAGCTTTAAAGTACAGCGTGCTCTGTTTTTCTTCGCCAAAGTCCTTACCAATGCGGAAACCTGCGCGGCCAATTAAGCTGTTGATGCCGTCAACGCTTACTTTAGTACCCTGATTAGTTGTGTAATCAGCGCCGGTTACACGCGCCAGCTGCAGCTGTGCCTGCGGCTCAAAATACCAATCGTTGCCGATATCTTTCTTGCGTCCATATTCTGCGCTTACGCTGAATACATTGTTGCTGTAATCGCCGGTTACTTTATCGCCGTTACGCATGGTATAAACTTCAAAATCGTTGTCAAGGTGTCCCCATTTAGCAACATAGTCTACATAGTGGCCTTTATCGCCCATCCATGTATCATACAGCCATAAACCGTAACGGTCAATTTCGCCCTTGCCTGCAATATCGGTGTAACCGGTATCGCCATGCATGTAGTCAACCGCAAAACCTACGCGGCGTTCGCCGTTATCGCAGTCCTGCTTTTTGTCATAGCCCAGTTCATACATGGTGTTCTGGCTGCGATATGCGTCATCCTTGCCAATTCTGTCATGTCGGATACGTACCCACATGCCCTCATCTTCTTCGGGGTCATCGTTAATGTAACGTGCTTCACCAAGACGTTTGTTTAATCTATCCATGTAAATAGCATTGCTGTAATTAGCACGGCTCATGTTAAGGATAGTTTCGCCGGTATCGTTAAGTTCGGTATCTTTAATTGCAATTATTTTATGGTTGATGGCATTATATTCATTTGCATTATTTTCTTCATCGGCAAATGTTTCAACTTCTTCGTTCATCAGCATAATACCGTTTGCAGATGCTGTACTGATGCCGCCTTCGTTAGCGCTCTCATCAGTAACAGGTTCACCTTCGCTACCGAAGAAATTATCAACCATATTATCGCCGGGTTTACCACCGTTAAGTTCAGTACCGTTATATGCTTCATTTTCGTGGGCAGTTTCGGCAGAACCATATACATCTTTCCCAACTTCGTATTCTACGTTAAATGCACCACCATTATCATAGCTGCCTACGCTAAAAGTTACATCACTATCTGCACCAACCGTTGCAAAACGCAAACCGCTGTATTCATTACCTTCTTTATCCTGATTGATATCCGTTGAAGTAATATCCTCATCAAGCATAATACGGTAATCACCATCAGCATGTTTCATATACAACATATCGGTATCTGCCCTGTTGCCGCTAAGGTTCATCAAAAAGTCAGCGTCACCTTTAAAGTCATAAACAGTCAAAGCATGGGCTGCTATATCACCGCCGTCTTTATCTTTGTATTCAGTTACAAGATCAATAGTAGCACGTTCTTCGGGTGTATTACCGTTTGCCTCCGAAGTATCAATAGTTGTAATCCAGCTTTGACCGGTTACATACCATTTTGAACCTGCACCCATGCCAAGGTCTACACGGCCGCCTTTATAAATCGTACTGCTAAATGCCGGGTTATAAAATTCCTGATGTTCATTTGCTTCGTCAGCTTCAAAATTATTAACTACACCGGCATCACCATAATCGTCAGCACGGCCGGTTAAAATACCGCTCTTACCGATATCAACATTTAAAATACCGTTATTACCGGCAAGCAGGTTGCCTTCAATACTAATGCCTGCATTTTTGTTATCGCTATCAATGTTAACTAAACCGGCATAAGCAGAAAGAATATCGCCGCTGATATAAGAAGCACTGCCATTAGCAAAATCATCATACTTAACATTTACTTCCGCTCTTGTACCATTAAACCCGGTAACTTTATCAGAAGTTAATCCTGTTGCAGTACCGGCAGCAACAGCTACGTCGGCACTATTCGGGCTGGTGCTGTAACGATTAGTAGAAATTTGTGTTGCACCAGTAATATCAATAACACCTTCATTATACGCCCAAACAGTACGTTCCAACATATCTGGCTCTGTATTGTTAGCATAAGTACCTACAAAGTTTTTACCGGTTAATTCAATATGAGCACCGTCTTCGGCATAAAGAGAAGATACAAATTCTTTACCATAAAATTTGTTATCTTTTTGTGTTGTTGTGTCAATATCACCAGCATTAGTAATTGTGGCAGCAGAATGAATAGTATTTACATCTGCTTTTAAAGTTACGTTAGTAGGAGTTTTAACTGCCTTATTTCCGCTTCCGGTTGCATGTACAGCACCATAAATATTGTTTACTTCACCAGCACTTAATGTTACTACACCTTCATCATTTGCTTTAATTGCAATTCCGTCACCGAAATAACTTTCTGCTTTGGTAGTTTCATCTATAAATTCTATAACATTACCAACCTGAATATTATTATCTTTATCCGCATCTAAATTAACAGAAGTGCGTACATTTGTTTCTACGCCAGTTTTTCCAGCAACCAAAGTATTATTATTTGCATCTAATGTTACTGTACCAGCATTATCTACTGATTTTGAACCTTCTGTATATATAGCTTTATCATTGCTATAAATTTCATTATTTTCATCAGTAATTAAATTCACTAACGACGTATCAGTTTGTGCACTACTATCAGAGTTTATTAAACTAACGCCTGTTTTTATAGCAAAAATACTATTATTATCGCCAGTTGCAGTTAAACTAACCCTACCATTTTTAGTATTTTCAATGCCATCTACACCTGTTATATAATTTTGCTTACCAGTTAATGTTACACTTGCACTTTTACTGCTTGTAAATATTGCGCTGCTTTTATCGCTTATTACAAAGTTGCTTTCTGCTGCAGATAAATTAATTGCACCGCCGTTAGAAGAAAGCGTTTCACCGGAAAGCGCCTCTAAAATATTGCTACCTTCTTCTGCTTTTATTGCAATTAATGTATCATTAGAACCTTCACTACGAACAGCATATTTACCAGCTTTTATAATATTTCCTAACTTACTATTAACTATTGTTTTAGTTTGAGCATTACCCAATTTAACAATAATACCCATAGACTCACTGCTGCCTTCTGCTGTAATATAAGTTAATCCATTTGTATTAGTTATTTCTGTATTAGCTGAACCTTCAGTATAAATACCATATCCCATCAATGTACCTTTGGCTGAAATTATTATATTATTATCAGCTTCCATAGTTACATTACCATTATTGTTGTTACTAATAGCCTTGGCCATTGCGCCTTCAGCACTAATACTTATATTTTCAGCATTTAAATTTAATGTTGCATTATCATTAGAAATAGCAACACTTTGATTATTTTTGTTTTCTGCTTTTACTACAATATTTTTACCTGCTTCGACAATAATACTAGCTTCTTTATTATAAATTGCTTCTTCTTGACCATATATTCCTGTATTATTAGTCGAAGATATATCAACTGTACCATCAGTTGCATTAATACCCTTTTTGCTTATAGTAATTTTTCCTGTTTCATCAGTGTACTGCCCTATAATATTATTGTTTCCAGCTGTAACTGTAATAGTCCCAGCACCGTTAGATAAAATACCATTTTTAGTACCAGCAATGGTGTTATCATTATCAGCAAAAACATTAGTCGTACCAGTAGAATCGGACTGAACACCATTTTCCCCGCCAACTAATTTGTTGTTGTAATATTCATAATTTGCAAGTGTAGAAATACCTTCATCACCTGCTCCTGCTGTTGCACTGATAGTAATAGCACCGGAACCATGATTATAAACAGCACTTTTTTCACCATAAACATAGTTAGCACCGGCATTGGCCGTTACATTTGCCGCGCCTTTTGTAATTTCAATGCCATTATCATTAGCATTAATATAGTTACCATAACCATTCTCATCCGTACCGGAAGCAATTAATTCAATTTCTACGTTCTCACCAGAATTATTGTGAATATAAAGTCCTTCATCAGAAGCTGTTATTTTGTTATATTGAGCATTTAATTCAACGTTACCATTACCTTCTATACGAATACCATCTCCTTCAGCAGTTGTATAAGCTTTACCTGCATCAATAATATTGCCGCCTTTAGCAGTCAAAGTAACTTTATTGTTTCCACGATGGTCAATACCATTATTGCCGGTATAAATTTCATTATTATGGTTATCGTTAGCTGCATTTAATAATATTTCTGTGTTATTGCCTTTATCAGTATAAATACCATCAGTACCAACACCAGTAGTTGTAATAATATTGCTGCCATTAGCAATTAAGTTGATTTTACCAGAAGCTCCATTCACAGCGTTTATACCGTCAGCATCATCTTCGCTACCTAAATCAACTATTATTTTATTATCTTGAGCTGCAGTTAAAATAACATTGCTCTCGCCTTCTAAACGAATACCATATTTACCTGATTCTAAAGTAATTATACCATCTTCAGAATTAGTTGTAGTAATACTTACTTCTTTATCATTAATTTCAATAGCACTAGTATTGCTATCATCTTTAACAATTACAGATGTAGAATATTCTCCGTTAAAACTGTCAGTAATATGATTTATTTCTACAGTTTCCGCCCACGCACTGCCATAAACGCTTGTGCTTAAAAGTAAGCCTAAAATAACTGCCCTTTCTAAATTTTTCCTTCTTTTCATCTTAATCACCTCGTGAAAATTAAAACAAATTACTAAAGCTTCATTTAATATTAGTAATTATTGTTAGTTATTTTTCACAATTATATCAAATTTTACTTTTATCCGCAAGGCGAAAGGCTGTCCATCTGCCTTGTTTTTTTATAAAATCCGATAAAACAAAAAACGCCGCAAGCCTTGTGCCACACAGGTTTACAGCGTTTTATGCTTCAACTTTAAGGTGATTAACATCGAAGTGCAAATTTTTTATTTGCACTTCAAAACAGAATATCAATTAACAAAGTCTAAATAAACAGGGCATACTATAAAATATTATACAAAAACACCCCGCTTCTCACGAAACGGGGTGTTTAATTTTGTCTGCTAATTTTATCAGCCGGGGCTTTTAAAATTATTCAGCCGGTACGTTGGTGTATTTTACTTTTACGTCGCGGTATCTGCTCATGCCGGTACCTGCCGGAATGAGTTTACCGATGATTACGTTTTCTTTCAGGCCGAGCAGCGGGTCAACCTTGCCTTTGATTGCTGCGTCCGTAAGTACACGGGTGGTTTCCTGGAAGGAAGCCGCAGACAGGAAGGAATCGGTTGCGAGGGATGCTTTGGTAATACCCAGAAGAATCGGGTGGCCTTCCGCAGGCTGCAAGCCGCGGTCCAGCATC
>CASFJU010000014.1 GCA_949295115.1 uncultured Phascolarctobacterium sp. | reverse complement strand
AAGGTCATAACGGTTCCAGTACAACGCACCTTCGCTGTCATTAGCTTCAAATTTACCCTGTTCGTCATTTACACTTACAAGCACAGTACCTTCTGCCCCATCAGTATTAGCGCCTACATTGTTTAAAGTAATATAATGCGTGCCGCTGTGAATACCGTCTACATAAACACGGTCACTGTTATTTTCGTTCGTGCTGGCGTCAATATCCATATGGATTATACCGTTATTGCCATTAAATTCTTTATCAATATAAATGCTTTGGAAATTTCCGTCGCTGTAAACTTTATCAGTTAAATCAACTAATCCCCCATTATTTAAATTCAATGTCGTAACACGGCTTGCCATATCATCTGCATCCTGTACATTAATCCATTTTGCACCATTCATAATATCTAAATTAATAGTACCATTTGTAGAATTTATCTGACTTAATTGAGTGTTACCATATAAAAATGAATCGTTACTGCTTAAGGTTATATTAGCAACACCATTGTCTAACGAACGAATTTTTCCATTTAATTTTACGATGCCATTTTTATCATTATTGATATTTATTGTACCGGAATTATTACCATAGATATCACTAACACCATACAAGTCATTTTTGCCATATAAATTAACAGCTATAATCTTATTAGGATCAAGAATATTACCATTAAGACCAATTTGTGCAGAATTAACATTAATTACGCCGCCAGTCTGAGTCATTAAACCAATATTATTTTGTCCCTGATTAAAATTAATAGTAACATTATTTAATGTTGTTGTAGCTTTCATGGAAGAATGAACGCCGTAACCAGTATAGGAACTATTTAAATTTATTACAGTGTTTCCTTTTAAATCTACAGAACTTTTACCTACAATAGTTTCCTGTGTCTCATCATCTTGATCTCCAGCTGCTTGGTCATAAAATCCTGTACCTATACCATAAATTTTTCTACCTGTTACATCAATTGTTATATTACTATTTTCTGTAGAAATTATTTTACCAGCATGACTGGAATACAAACCGGCAATATCTCTATTCGCCTCGCCATCACCTAATCCAGTTACTTTTATTGTATTATTCTCGCCTTTAATTTCTACTACACCTTGGTCATATGCAAGTATACCCATTACCTGATCTTGCGTATATTTAGTTTTCTTAGTATCAGTTACTGTAATATTCAAATTCCCATTAGAAATAATATGTCCACCTTTAGCACTATTATTACCAAAAGTAGAACCTGCAACCAACCCAAAGCCTTTACCACCTGTTTCCACTAAAATTTCAGTATTATCTAAAGTGATAGTTCCGCCTTTGTATTCGGCATCGTCAATACCTGGCAAAAAACTATACAGGCTGTTACTCCACACACCTATAACAAATTTATCCCTATCTTTCGCACCTTTTATATCTATTTTCAAGTCACCTTTAACATTCAAATTACCAGCATTATTATGATTATCATCTACGCTAATGCCATAAACGCCGCTTTCACCGTCTAATGTTATATTACCACCATTATTTATAACTATATCCTTTCCACTATAAACCAAACCATCAATATCATTCGGATGTTCTGCTATATTAGTAATATCAATACTTTCATATTCGCCAGATTCAGGGCTCTGTGTTGTAATAACGCCGCCATCTGCATACACACTCCCCTGCATCAAACTCAGCATTACCAAAGTCGCTAAAATTTTCTTCTTATTCAAAATAAACTCCCCTTTAATATCCTAATTTTATTTTTGCATAGCTTTAAGCAGGGAGAGTTAACTCCCCCTGCTGTTTTAAATTAAAACGTCCACTGTACACCGGCGTTAATCTGATAGGTTTCATCATTATCATTGCCGAAGGATTTTTCAAAATCCATAAAGGCATAGCTGTCTTTGCCCAATGCCGTTGCAAAGCCAAAGCCTACGTCATACCACGTGCCTTTGTTTTCAAAGGTTTCGCGGTAGGTGCCGTTGGTCGTGGTGTCCAGCGCACTGATTGTCTGGTCGCCAAAAAATTCATGCAGTACGTCTGCTTTTACATATACCGTGCTGCGTTCGCCCATGTCTTTGCCAAGGCGGAAGCCTGCGCGCCCGATTAAGCTGTTAATGCCGTCAAGGCTTACCTTGGTGTTCTGGCTGGTTACATAGTCCGCACCGGTTACTCTTGCAAGCTGTAACTGTGCCTGCGGCTCAAAGTACCAGTCGTTGCCCATGTCGTTCTTTTTGCCGTATTCCGCGCTTACGCTGAATACATTGTTGCTGTAGTCGCCATTTACTTTACCGCGGCTGTTGTAAATGTCAAAGTTGTTTTCAAGGTGTCCCCATTTTAATACGTAGTCCGCATAGTGACCTTTGTCGCCCATCCATGTGTCGTACAGCCACAGCCCGTAGCGTTTGATGTCACCGTCACCGGCTACGTTGCGGTATTCGGTTTTGCCGTCCATGTAGTCGATAGCAAAGCCTACGCGGCGGTCGCCGTTGTCGCAGTCCTGCTTAACGTCATAGCCCATTTCATACATGGTGTTCTGGCTGCGGAAGGCGTCTTCTTTGCCGATTCTGTCATGGCGCAGGCGTACCCACATGCCCTGTTCTTCTTCGCCGTTAATGTAACGTGCTTCACCAAGGCGTTTATTTAACCTGTCCATGTAGATAGCGTTGCTGTAGTTAGCGCGGCTCATGTTGATGATGGTCTGGCCTGCATCGCTGATTTCAGACTTACTGTCATCAATGCCTACGATGTAATGGTTTATACCTCCATCTTTAAAGGTCTCATCTGCAAAATCATTGCCCGGTTTGTAGCTGCCTTGTCCGTTATCTTCGCCATTATAATCAACATTTTCCGTTTTTTCATGTTCAGCATCATATTCATCTGTATCAGTTGTATAAACAAGATTGAAAAATCCTGCATCCCTCGTTTGTGCGCTAAATGCAGCGGTACTATTGCCATTCGTAGTTGCAAAACGGATTCGCTCGTCAGCTTCAATATCATAAAACTCACTGCCATTAATCCATGTTACATCAATGGTTTGATTACCGCTGTGCGAGCCAGTGACATAAAGCATATCGCCATTTTCGCGGTTTAGCGAATCAAGGTTCATTTTTATTGTGCCATCGCCGCTTAAATTGCTTACAGTTACAGAAGAATTTTCATTCTGGCTCATGTCGATAATGCCGCCGTCAAGCGTTACAGTATCTACAAAGCTCTGGCCGCGTGCTATCCATTTGCTGTCGTTTAATGTCAAAGAAACATTACCCGCCTCAGTAACATTAAGAAGGCTCTTTCCATCATCATCATAGAAAGCAGAATTTTTAAATATAGTACCTGCCGCTGTTCCGTTAGCCAATTCATGGTAATCGTCAATCTGACCTTCAAGAACAGAATGTTCACCGTTTAAGGTAATATTAACTGTACCTTCATTACCGGCATAAACATCACCGTAAATTCTCGTTCCATTATTGCCGTTTATTTCAATCGAACCAGCGTCAGCATTCTCTGCGCCGCGTCCTGCAACAATATCACCAACAACGGTAAATACGCCGTCAGCAGTTGTATTATCGCCGTCAGCAAAAGTGCTTGCAGCAGAACCTAAAGTGATTTTTGAGCCGCCAACGCTTCTTAAAGCGATACTATTAATAAAGTTTTTATCACTATCTGCATTTTCCTCATAGTTTCCGGTATATGACGGAGTATATGTATCCTCAAAATCTTCATGCGTTATTAAACCGGAGCCAATAGATACATCAGCGCCGTCTTTAGCACTTACCAAAGCAATACGACCGTTTTCCGATTTAACATCAGAAATATTAACAGCACCAAAATCAGCGTTGCCTGCTTCAACAGCAATGGCAACGGCTGTATCATCGCCGCTAATTCCTGATACAGCGGCATGGTCAGATACAGAAAGCGATTTATTAGATACTCCGTTATATAAAATGCCAATTGCTGTAGTTTTGCCTTCAACACCAGATACAACTGTTTCTGATACTGTAGTTTTCATTGTACTAGGTGAAAAACCACTATTATCCAAATGGACACCAATTGCACTACCCGTAGAAGAATGAATATTTTGTGCTGTTATTGATTGCGTATCACCTAAAGATTTCTTCCATCCTTTAAAATAAAAGCCCTTAGCATCGCCACCAGTTGCATTTACATTAGTTGCAGCCAAATTAATCAAATTTTCATTAGATGAACGTAAAGTCGCCTCATTAAAATAAATACCGTAAGCATTACCTGCAGATGCTTTCACATCATTAACAGAAATCGCCGAAGCTTTTACATCATTATCGGCGTTAAATCCGATAGCTTCAGTTGTACCGCGAACGCCATCAACAATGTTTAAATTGCTTGTGTAAGCATTTTCCATCTCAGAATCGGTATAAATGCCATACGCTTTGCCGTCTGTTGCCTTGACATCATGCACATATACCCATGCACTATCAGCAAGAGACGGATCATCTGCCGGATTAGCAACCAGAGTTGAAGCATCAGCTTCTGATGCAAAAGTCGAATAGCCAATATTATGAATGCCATAAGCCGAAGTTGTTCCGGTTACGCCGTCAATGCTGATTTGGTTTATATTTAAGGATGATGCATAATTTTTTCTGTAGTCCGCGTAATTCTTTAAACCATAAGCTTCTCCACCGGAAATGTCAGATACAAATAAGGATTTTTGGTTTAACGTTGAGGGATCTAAATGAGTATAATTATAAAAACCGATGCTCTTTCCATCATCTGCAGCTTCTACCGTAGAGACGGTAATATCTGAACCATTCCACTTTCGACCTTCATTGTAAATTCCATAACTTTCCGCAGCGTTTTTATTACCTATATTCGTTGCTTCTACCTCATTGGTTGTTAACGAATATTTTTTCATATAATCAGCATCAAGATTAATGCCTACAACCTTAGAGCCAGATGCTGTCGTAGATATGTTTTTTACAGAAACTTTATCATTATTAGATAATTCTGCATTATAACCTAAATTCATGCCATAAGCTGCTGTTACACCGCTGACTCCATCAACCTCAATCTGAGATACTTGATGGATTGCACCGGAATCAATGCCATAAGCTACAGTTTTATCAGCATTGATATTAGAAACTTCTATCTTATTACCGGTAATCGTTTCTTTACCCCTAACTAAATCTTTTAAGCCATATGCTTCCCCGCCATGAATACCTTCAATTTGAATTGAGGATGTTGTGGCGTCAGTTAACGCTTTTAAAGTACCTGCTGAAGTTATAAATAAACCTTGAGCAGAATTTCCTGCTTCAATATCTTTTATATAAAGATTCTGATAACCTACAGCTCCCCAATTATTAAAACCGACAACATCGCCATCAGATGAATTAGTTTTTATATTTTCAATAGTTATAATTTTGCTATTAAGTGAACTGTTTCTAAATGAAAAACCGTAATAAGTCTCTTCGTTTTCTCCTGATTTTTGCTCAATATTTTTAACCGTAATACTATCAAGCGTATTTTCAAAAGTTGAACCGGTTATTTTTAATCCGCCGTTTCCATCAGATGTAGTAATAGGAGAAACATTTTGATAAGTTAATCCTTCTACGTTTATAGAAGTTAACCCTTGTACTTTACTGTCAGAAATAGAAATACCATAATGATTATTATTGCCCTTGGTATATGTAATATCAGATACATCCAATTTATTTGCTGTAAATGCATCAACATCCTCAATTTCAATTCCATTAGAAGCACTGGTTTGGTTTTGAGTTATATTTTTAATAACAATATCATCAAAGGTAGCTTTATCGACATTATTTACCATAAAAACACTGTCATTCCACGAAAGATTTTTGATTTCTACATTTCCGTTAATATCAACCTCATCTGTGGCATTAAAATATACGAAATAATTGTCTCCGCCTAAAGTAGGCTCTGCATCTACAACACCAGTTCCATCGTAATAAATGCCGCTTTCAGTTAACTTAAAGCTATCGGCTTTATAAACGTACACAAAACCTGTCTTAAAATCTGTCCCTTCAGCTTTTATTCCTTTTGTGCTAAATTCAGAATCTGAATTAGAATTTGTTTTTATACCGTAATTATACGCACCGTCTTTAAAAGTAATCTTTCCTAAATCAACATCAGCATATGTGAAATAAACAGCGTTATCGGATGAATTATTGTTTAAAGTTATATCTGATGCATCAAAATTAACTTTGTAAGAACTATTTCCGCCGATATTAATTAAAGATGTGTCGGTTACAGGGTTAGTACCTTTTGAATTAGTAGTAACGGCGTTTTCAATAACAATATTTCCAGCTTTAAATGAGCTTCCCGTTTTGGTTGCCGCAACACCTCTAGAAACATTAATTATTGAAGTTCCAGATGTATCTTCAGCATGAATATTTTTAAGCGTCAAATCACCAGTAATATTCAAATGTCCGCCTGTATCTGTATCTCCGACGCTAATAAATGCAGCAGTACTTTTTAATGGCGTTGTTTCATCACCTGCAATTTGAACACTGGCATCAATAGTCAGTGAAGGTAAATCTGTTGTTGCATTTTCTGAATCAATAAAAATTGCAGCATGATCATTGCGAGTGGGGTCGATAATTATCGTAGAACTAGCTTTTACTGGATTTAAAGTATATTCTCCTTGGTTTGATGTAATTTCAACCGAACCTATAGTATCTTCTGTCGCAGTATAAACATTATCTGTAAAATCATTTTGAGTAATAGTTTCCGGCGCCGCATACACGCTTCCCTGCATTAAGCTAAGCATTACCAGCGTCGCTAATAATTGCTTTTTCCTCATTTTTCATCTCTCCCTTAAAATTTTTAGCATATTGCGCTATGATTTAATATCAAAATTATACCACAGACTTCCCCCCCGACAAGACTACTACCATAGAAATGGCATTTACTTTTTCAGGTCTTGTGGTAACTTTATAACTACCGCAGTTGGGTTCTGCTCTCGCTGTCCGCAGTGGAACCAGTTCGCAATGCTATACTACGTTTATTTAGTTTGGCCTGTGTAAAGAACAAGGAGAAAAAATAAGGGCGTACCCAAAGGGTACGCCTTCTTATTTTTTCTTTATGCCAATTTTTATCAGCCAAGGGCTTGTTTTGCCCCAAAATTTACTTTTGTACTTTGCCGTTTGTTTTATTTACTAATTTACTTTTGCTTTTGGGGTAAAATAAAAAAACCGAACGTCACTACTTTTTTGTGTTGACATTCGGCTTTATTTTTGCTGTTTTATTTTTAATTACCGGTTTTTATGTTATTTGACTTTTTGGTTTTGTTTGTTATAATAATTATAGAAATGCAAATGGCTGCCGATAGACGGTTAGCCGCAAAATTATAGGTTATCAAAAAGTAACAACCGCTCAGTTTGCTAGGCTCGGGCGGTTGTTACTTGTTTTTATGCGATATATCCTTACCAAGGGAATAACCAAGGCTAAAGACCGCTATTGTATAACCTATTATGGTTAACAATTCAAAAACGTTCACGTTATCCCCTCCTTAATAGTATTTCCGGCAAGCCGGATTTCTATTTATCGGAGGGTCACAGTCCCTCCGTTGGAGGGCTAACCACCTACCGTTATGGCAGCACATTTGCTTTATTATTCTAACAGAAAATTATAAACCTGTAAAGATAGCAAACAGGCTTTCACCTGAATATTCAGGTAAAAGCCTGTTTTGTTATGCTTGCTTATTTTACACCAAATTATTTAACTGCTTCTGCACAACGTGCGCACAGGGTCGGGTGTTCTGCATCCTTGCCTACGGTGTCGCTGTAAATCCAGCAGCGTTCGCATTTGTGGCCTTCTGCGGCTTTAACAACCACCTTCAAGTCTTCGCGGGTGGTTACTTCGCCTGCTTCGGTAAGGCCTTCGTGCAGTTCTGCCTGAGATACAATCAAAAGCGTCGGCAAATCTTTTTCGACGGATTTCAGCACTGCCAGCGCTTCGCCTTCGGCGTAAAGTTCAACTTTAGCGTCGAGGGAATGGCCGATGGTTTTTGCTTTACGCGCAACTTCCAGCACTCTGGTAATTTCGCTGCGGATGCCGATGAAGTCTTCCCATTTCTTTTCCAGAGCCGGGTCGATGTATTCTTCTTTAACTTCCGGCCACGGCATCATCTGTACGGATTCCGGCATGTCGGAAGTTTTCTTCATGAACTGCCATACTTCTTCCATGGTGAAGCTCAGCACCGGCGCCAGCATTACAACCAGGTCAACCATGATTTCGTACATGGCGGTCTGGGCGCTGCGGCGTTCAAGGCTGTCTGCTTTGTAAGCGTACAGGCGGTCTTTCAGGATATCCAGATAGTAGCTGCTCATTTCAACCGTGCAGAAGTTATGGATTGCATGGTACAGCACATGGAAATCGTAATCTTCGTAAGCCTGTTTAACTTCTTTTTTCAGCAGCTGCATGTGCATCAATGCCCAGCGGTCAAGCTCAAGCATCTGGTCAAACGGTACTTTGTCCTTTTCGTAGTCAAAGTCGTTGGTGTTGCCGAGAATATAACGGATGGTGTTGCGGATTTTGCGGTATACTTCGGAAAGCTGTTTCAAAATCTCTTTGGAGATGCGGATATCAGCTTTGTAATCGCTGGAAGCAGCCCACAGGCGGATGATATCTGCGCCGTATTGTTTGATAACATCCTGCGGAGCAACGGTGTTGCCTACGGATTTGGACATTTTGCGGCCTTCGCCGTCAACAACATAGCCGTGCGTTAAAACGGATTTATACGGTGCGTGGCCGGTAGTGGCAACGCTGGTCAGCAAGGAGGACTGGAACCAGCCGCGGTGCTGGTCGCTGCCTTCAAGGTACATATCGACAGGCCATTGCAGTTCGGGGCGTACATTGGCAACTGCCGCATGGGAAGAACCGCTGTCGAACCAAACGTCCATGATATCGCTTTCTTTGGTGAAATGCTTGCCGCCGCAGTGCGGGCAGGTTGTGCCTTCCGGCAGGATTTCATCAGCTTCGTATTTCCACCATGCGTCGCTGCCTTCTTTTTTGAACAGGTCGGCAACGGCGTTAATGGTTGCGTCGGTAATTAAATGTTCGCCGCAATCTTTGCAGTAGAATACCGGAATAGGCACGCCCCATACACGCTGACGGGAAATGCACCAGTCGTGGCGGTCGGCAACCATGTTGTGGATACGGCTTTCGCCCCAGGACGGAATCCATTTAACTTCGTTGGCAATGGCTGCCAGCGCGTCGTCGCGGAAACCGTCGATAGAAGCAAACCACTGCTCGGTAGCGCGGTAGATAATCGGGTTTTTGCAGCGCCAGCAGTGTGCGTACTGATGGCGGATGTTTTCCTTGCCCAGCAGCATGCCGAGTTCGGACAGGTATTTTAAGATAGGAATGTTGGCGTCGAATACGAACATGCCTTCAAACTGTTTTGCTTCGGCGGTAAATTTACCGGATTTATCAACCGGGCAAACAATCGGCAGGTGGTATTTAATGCCGGTTTCAAAATCGACATCGCCGTGGCCCGGGGCAGTATGTACGCAGCCGGTACCTGCGTCAAGCGTTACATAGTCGGCCAGTACAACCAGCGATTTGCGGTCGATGGTGTCGAACGGATGGCGGCATTCGGCAAATTCCATATCCTTGCCTTTGCAGGTGCCGAGGATGTGGCTTAAATCTTTTTTGCAGACATTGCCAACCTGTTCCAGCAAATCTTTGGCAAGGAACAGCACTTCGCCTTCACATTCAACCCAGGCGTATTCGATATCCGGGTGCAGGGCAACAGCCACGTTGGCAGGCATGGTCCACGGGGTGGTGGTCCAAATTACCATGTAAGCCGGTTTGCCTTTGGCTGCTTCCGGCATCATGCCGTTATCTTTAACGATAGGCATTTTAACGTAAATGGTCGGTGTTTTCTGTTCTGCGTATTCAATTTCTGCTTCGGCAAGAGCGGTTTCGCAATGCGGGCACCAGTAAACGGATTTTTGCCCTTTATAAATGTAGCCTTTCTTGGCCATTTCGCCGAAAACATGAATCTGTACTGCTTCGTAATCCGGCACGAGGGTTACATACGGATGTTCCCAATCGCCCAGTACGCCGAGGCGTTTAAAGTCGTTACGCTGAATGTCAATCCACTGCAAAGCGTAGTTTTTGCATTCGTTGCGCAGCACCAGCGGGTCAAGCTCGTTGCGGTTCAGACCGAGGTTTTTGATAGCGGCGTGTTCAATCGGCATGCCGTGGGTATCCCAGCCCGGAACATACGGGGTATCGAAGCCCTGTGCGTATTTATATTTAATGATGATATCTTTTAAAATTTTATTGAGCGCAGTGCCCATGTGAATCTGCCCGTTGGCATACGGAGGGCCGTCGTGCAGGACAAATTTTTTGTGGCCTGCGTGCAGTTTTTGTTTTTTGCCGTAAATGTCGTTGTCATACCAGTATTTTAAAATTTCCGGCTCGCGCTGAGGAAGGCCTGCGCGCATCGGAAACTCGGTTTCCGGTAAGTTAAGCGTCTTGCTGTAATCCAATTTTTACACCTCCAAAAAAAATAAAGCCTCATCCCAAAGGGACGAGACTTGTATTACCCGTGGTACCACCCTAATGACGGACCTGCCGCCACTCTCGGCGTTAGTAACGTGCGCCGCTCCGTCCGCGCTTACTAAAGTTTCAGCGCAGAAGCTCCAAAGTGATTTTCACCGGCGTTCAAACTTGTTCCGGCTTGCACTGTCCCGGACTCGCTTTACCGTATCCTGCCGGCTACTGTCTTTATCATAGCCTGTAAAGATATTTAAAAACAAAATTATTATACAACACGGCGGCGTTACCGTCAATATTTTTTGTAATACTTATAGTTAAAAATTCCGTAACCTTCGCCTTTATGTAAATGCGAGGTATCATTCAGCAAAAATATGCTGTGTTCCAGCCATTTGTTAATGCCAAGCACCGTTAAGCTGCCCGGCAGGATATCGACGGAAAAATTATAGTTGTTGACTTCTTCGATATCAAAACCCAGCCAGTAAAAAATAATGTTCTGGATTGTGCCCTTGTGCGCCACGATGATGAGGTTTTCCTTTTCCATATCGGCGCAGGCGCGGATGCCGTTAACGCAGCGGTCGTAAAACTCCTTGCGCGTTTCGCCGCCGGGATAGTTGCGGTGATTAAGCTCCTTCAGCGTCGCCGCCGGACGGTAAATCGCCTTGGCTTCCGCTTCCGTCATGCCCGCAGCACGACCGTTGTTTTTTTCGCGCAGAAATTCGTGCCGTTCAACGCAGTCAGCCATGCCAAGTTTAGCGGCAATAATCTCCGCACTTTCAACGGCGCGTTTTAAATCGCTGGTTAAAATGCGGAATTTATCGCGTTTGCCGTTAAAATCGTGCGCCAGCTTATCCGCAAGTGCGCGCAGCTGCCCGCGGCCCGCTTCCGTAAGGTCAGAATCCGTCCAGCCGCCAGTTAAATGCTGCGTATGGTGTGTTGCTTCTCCGTGCCTCACAAGGATAATCATAATCGTTCCGCCCTATTCTTCCGTATTTTTGTCAAAGCCTTTCAGCAGCTCAAGCTGCGATTCCAGCAGGTTTATCATGTGCTGGCGGTGTACGTTGGCTTTTTTTACCTGGTCTTCAAACATATTTTTGGCAAGGCCTGCTTTGTTTTCCGCTTCAAAAATCATTTTGCGTGCGCGGTCATCGGCGTCGCTGATGGTTTTCTGCGCCTGAACGCGGGATTTGTTAAGCGTTTCCACCGCTTCTTCGCGCGCCCTGTCCAGAATATTTTTGCAGGCTTCTTCGCTTTTAACTTTCATCTGCGCTACTTCTACTTCGGCAGCTACGCGCATTTTGTTGACAAACTGCTGCGTGTCGCTTTTCAGTTTGTTCATTTCGGCTTCGGTTTCGTTGCGCAGTTTGCCTGCTTCCGCTTCGGCGTCGTTGCGTACTTTTTCGGCGTAAGTGTCGGCATCGGCGCGCGCCTGTGCGGCAGCGGCGTTGGCTTCGTTTACAAGGCGGCCTGCTTCGTTCTGCGCCTCCTGCTTGATGCCTTCGCATTTGGCGGCAGTTTCGTCAAGCATAACCTGCGCTTTTTTCTCGCTGGTCTTTTTAACTTCGTCCGCCGTTTCCTGCGCCACAACCAAAGTGTTCTGCATGGTTGCTTCCATCTGCTGGTAGTATTCCAGCTTCGCGCTGACACGCTCCACCGTTTCCTTCAGCTCAATGTTGTCCTGATAAAGGCGTTCAAAATCCTTAACCACCTGCGCAAAAAATTTGTCAACTTCTTCGGTTTCGTATCCGCGGAAGCCTTTGGTAAAAGTTTTGTTTTTCAAATCAAGAGGTGCAAACATCTCTTTCCTCCACAATTAAATATAGCGTTTCAGGGTTATGCTCATGCGCCCTTTTTTGGTTGTGCCGCGTATCTCCGCCACTTCCACGCGTCCGCGGCTGCGGAAGCTGATAACGTCGCCTTCGTTTACGCTTTGCGAAGGCTTTTTGGCTTCTTTCCAGTTTACGCGCACGTTAAGGCTTTTTATTTCATCCGCCATGCGCGAACGCGATACGCCGTAACCTGCCGCAGCAACGGCGTCAAGGCGTAAATCTGCCACGGTGGCGTTGATGATTTTAACTTTTTCCTCGCGCTGGGCTAAATCCTCACGCGCAATTTCGTTAATAATTACCGGCGCGCTGCCGATTTGCGTCAGGTTACTTTCAATGTAGTTGGCAAAGCTTTTATCGGCAACAAAATGCGCGCCCTCCGGCGTGATAACGATATCGCCAAGGATTTCGCGCTTGCAGCCCATGCCCATGAACGCACCCAGAACATCGCGGTGACCGATGGTGTAAAAGCGTTTGTCCCACTTAACTTCAAAGCAGCCGATTTCATAATCCGGCGTGCCCATAAAGTTATCGTCGATAAACGCTGCCCTCACACGCTCGGCGTTATTAAAACCGCCGTCGGCTTCGATTTTCATGTTATCGTAGTTGGCGGCGATAATTTCCGCCACGTTGTAGCTGTGCGGGTCTAAAAAATCCGTAATACGGTATTTGCGGCTTTTGCGCGCGTTTTCGGCAATGTCCAGCAGCTTGGCCGCCAGTTCTTCATCGCCGCCTGCTTTAAAATAACGCAGTATTTTCTCTCTGTCTGCCATTTATTTACCCTGCAATTCTGCGCTGCGTTCAAGCACTGCCATTACTGCTTCGTACATGGCTGCGCGCACGCCGCGGTTTTCCAGCGCGTAAATACCGGCAATCGTTGTGCCGCCCGGGCTTGTTACCTGGTCGCGCAGCACTGCCGGGTGCAGCCCTGTTTCCAGCACCATTCTGCCGCTGCCGGCAAAGGTCTGCGCCGCAAGTTTAATCGCCATGGCGCGCGGCAGGCCTGCTTTTACACCGGCGTCCGCCAATGCGTCAATCATCATAAATACATATCCCGGCCCGCAGCCGCTGATTGCTGTAATGGCTTCAATAGCGCTTTCGCTGATAATTTCAATTTCGCCGCAGCTGCCAAAAATTGCTTTGGCTGCTTCCAGCATATCTTCACTGACATTTGCGTCCGGCGCGATTGCCGTCATGCCTGCGCCTACTGCCAGCGGCGTGTTGGGCATTACGCGGATAACCGCATGTCCCGGCACTAAAGAGTGCAGCTTTTCAAGGTTTACGCTGCCCATAATGGAAAGCACCGTCGCTGTTTGCGGAATGGCAGCGGCAACTTCTTTGGTAATGGCGGCGTCCGCAACCTGCGGCTTAACTGCCAGAATTACAAAGCCTGCCGTTTTAACAGCTTCCACATTATCGCTGACGGTATTGACTTTATAGGTTTTTTCTAAATATTCACGGCGCGCAGCCGAAGGGTCGCTGACGGTAATCAGCGCAGGTTCGGCAATATCCGCATGCAGCATGCCTTTTAAAATAGCTTCCGCCATCATGCCGCCGCCGATAAAAGCAATGCGCCCCGTTTTAGCGGTTATTTTTTCCAAGGCTGGCCACCTCTTTCGTCATAAATGTTGTCGTCGGCATTGATATCCACGTTTTTAGGCGCGCATACCAGAATGTTGTGGCCGATCTTTTTCATGCTGCCGCCAAGCGCATAAACCACGCCGCTGATAAAGTCGGTCATGCGTTTCATAACAACCTTGTCGGTAGCTTCAAAATTAACAACAACCGGCTGGCTGCCGTTCAGGTAATCGGCAATCTTCTGCGAATCGTCAAAAGATACCGGCTCCAGCACAACAACCTTAACCTGTTTCTGCGCCATCGGGATGGAGATGGTTTTGGAAGCAGGCTTCGGCGCTGATGCCGGTTTTTGTTTAAACAGCGGTTTGCGTTCCGGTTCAGGCTGTTTTACCGGCGCAGCAGGTTTTTCCGCCGCCGGTTTGCGGCTGAAGAAACTTTTTTTAGGCTTTTCTTCCAGCTCCTCGTTTATGGATTCTTCGATTAATTCTTCTTCTTCCTCGTATAAACCAAGCGCTTCGGAAATTTTGTCTAAAAACTTCATAAAATTTATCACCTCAAGTTAAAATTTTAAACTGTAATCACGCTGCCCGAAAAGCGCCGTGCCAATACGCACCATGTTGGCGCCTTCTTCAACGGCAACTTCGTAGTCGTGCGTCATGCCCATCGAAAGCGTGTCAATGTCGGGGCGTTGCTTTTTCAGCTCGCAGAACAGCTTGTAGCCATCCGCAAATACCCAGCGTATGTCGTCAGGGTTATCCGCCGCGGGCGCGATGACCATTAAACCGCGCACATGCAGGTTTTTAAAGCTGTCCAGCTGCGGCAGGATTGCTGCATAATCTTCGGGGCTGAAGCCTGTTTTCTGTTCCTCGCGGGCGATGTTGATTTGAAGTAAAACTTCCTGCACCTTGCCAGCTTTGGCGGCTTCTTCGTCCAGCTTCTGCATTAAATGCAGGCTGTCCGCCGATTCAATCATATCAAAAATGGCAACTGCCTGTTTGGCTTTGTTAGTCTGCAAATGACCGATTAAATGCCACCTTCCCACTGCGCCGAGCATTTCGCGTTTGGCTCTGGCTTCCTGCACGCGGTTTTCGCCGATGGTAATTACGCCAAGGCTTAACGCTTCGGTAATAACTTCCGCCGGGTGGTTTTTGGTTACCGCCACCAGCGTTACGGCGCTGCCTGTAATTTTTTCTTCGCTGCGCCTTGCCAGCGCGGCATCTATTTTGGCTTGTACATTCTTTAAATTTTGCTGTAACAATATAAAGACCCCCTAAAGGTTTTATATTCGCCGTTAATATAATTTATCCTTTTTGGCGTTTCCAAATAGTTACGCCCATGCGTCCGGTTTTGCCGCCCTCGGCGCGATAGGAGAAAAACAGCTCCTTATTGCATTCCGTGCAGATCCCGGCGCGGTAAATATGCTGCGGCAGCACGCCTGCTTCCAACAGCGACAGCCTGTTCCATTCCGGTAAATCCGCCATATATTTGCCGTTGCTTTTGGGCGTAAAACAATCTGCGTGTTTTTTACCGGCATTGTAAACGGTATCGTCAACTTCGTAACAGCAGCTGCCGATGCAGGGACCGATGCCTGCAATAATATCCTGCGGCTTTGCGGCAAAAGCTTCCTGCATTTTCTGCACCGTTTTCTGCGCGATATCCGCAACGGTTCCGCGCCAGCCCGCATGCGCTAGGCCGATGCAGCCCGTAACGGGGTCGGCAAAAATTACCGGCACGCAGTCCGCAAAAAATAACAGCAGCGGCACATCAGGCAGGTTTGTTACCAGCGCGTCCGTGCCTTTAACGGCATCGGCGTAAGCCAGCGCGCCCTTGCCTGCGGCTGCTTCCTCAATAACGGCAACAACATCGCCGTGTACCTGCTCGCAGCAGGTAAATTTACCGGCAGCAACGCCCAAAGCAGCGGCGTATTTCTGTCGGTTGCTTAAAACCTTATCGGCATCGTCACCGACGTGCAAAGCAAGGTTAAACCCGCCCGGCACTAGGCTGCTTTCGCCATGCAGGCGGCAGCTGAAAGCGTTGCCGAAACCTGCCTGCGTAAAAGCGCTAAAGCTGCCAAACCAGACGTTATTTTTATTTTGCAGTGTAAATCCGTCCATCTTAATCTCCACATACGCCGCAGCGCTTGCAGCCGTCAAAACACATCGGCGTAAAACGCTGCGCTTTGGCATTCTCCCATTCTCTAATCAGATAGGCTTCCTTAAAGCCCATGTCAAGGTGCTTCCACGGCAGCGGCGCACCCGGTTCGTATTCGGCTTCCGCCAAATCTTCTATATCAATGCGGTCATTTTTTAAAGCCTGTTTTAAGGTAATACCTTCTTCAAAAGCCTGCAATAAATAGCGGCCGGTGTTCCTGTCCCCGCGCGCCAGTGCTGCCTGCAAAACAGTTTCTTTTAACGATTCCGTCAGCAGCTTGATGTGTTTGGCTTTGCGGAAAGCGTCCTCCAGCATTTTAAAGCGCTTTTTAAGCACTTTGGTATTGCACAGTGGCGACCACTGGAACGGTGTAAACGGCTTCGGCACAAAGGCGTTGACGGAAATTATAAGTTCGCCCTTGTTGCCCACCTCATCCATCTTCCGGCGGATGCGCTGCACCATTTCGATCATTTCGGCAATATCGGCGTCGTCCTCCTGCGGCAGGCCTATCATGTAATACAGCTTCACATTTTTCATGCCGCTGGCCGCCGCAAGCGTTACCGCTTTGTAAATATCGTCTTCGGTAATGCCCTTGTTTATAATGTTGCGCATTTTTACGCTGCCTGCTTCCGGGGCAACGGTCATTGTCTGCTGGCCGCTTTGCGCCAGTGCCTGCGCCAAAAGCTCGTCCAAAGTATCTGCCCGCAGGGATGCACAGGTAAACGGCACTTTGTTTTCAATCAGCGCCGCCGTCAGCTCGTGTATCTGCGGATAATCGGACACCGCCGCGCCCATTAAACCAACCTTGGCGGAAACTGCCGGGCGGTTCAGGATTTTTTGCAATAGCAAATCATAATTACGCGCGCGCGGTTTGCGGAAACAGTACCCCGCCATGCAGAAACGGCAATGCCTGCCGCAGCCGCGTGCCACTTCGGCAATAAACATATTCTGAAACTCCGTTTCCGAAGTCAGGATCGCAGATGTATTGGGGTATTTATCCAAATCGCGCACCCAGCGTCGTTTTACAATTGCCGGTACGCGCGCGTCATGTTCCATGCCGCAAAAATTGCCGTCAGCATCATACTGCGGCGTGTAAAAACGCGGCACATACAAGACTTCAATCTGCGCCAGGCGCACAAGCATTGCTTCTTTGTCCAAACCATCCGCTTTGGCGGTATAAACGGTATCCAGCAAATCGTTAATAACTTCTTCGCCCTCGCCGATAACAAAAACATCGGCGACTTCCGCCAGCGGTTCCGGGTTAAAGGTTGCGCACGGCCCGCCGATAACCACCAGCGGCTCTTTATCGTTGCGGTCGGCGGCGCGCAGTTTGATGTTGCTCATTTGCAGCATCGTTAAAAGATTAGCGTAATCCATTTCAAAGGACATCATTACGCCGATAACTTCAAATTCATTCAGCTGGCGCTGCGTTTCCATGCTCATCAGCGGTGTGCGCGTACGTTTATATTCCGCCAGCGTTTTGTTATCAGGCAAAAAGAAGCGCTCACAGGCCGTATCGCCGCGCGCGTTGATAATTTGATATAAAATGTGCATGCCAAGATTGGACATGCCTACTTTATAACTGTTGGGGTATACAAAGGCAAAAGCGCGCCTTGCCCCCGGTGCAAAGCACTGCGCGCCTGTTTCTTTTGCCAGCGTTTCTAAAATTTTATTCTTTAATTCCCAAGTCAAACGTAAAACCTCTTATTTTATAGCTTTTTCAATGGCGTCGATAACGGTTTTCAAAACCTTGATTCTGGCGTAGTATTTGGAATTGCCCTCAACCACAGTCCACGGCGCATAGTCCGTGCTGGTACGGATAAGCATTTCGTTGACAGCTGCTTCGTAGGCATCCCATTTATCGCGGTTGCGCCAGTCTTCTTCGGTAATTTTCCATTCTTTTTCAGGGTCGTTCTCGCGCTCTTTAAAGCGTTTGTACTGTTCATCCTTATCAATTTGCAGCCAGAACTTGCACACAATAGTGCCGTGTTCCGCCCACTGCGCTTCCGTTTCGTTAATCTCGCCGTAAGCGCGCTGCCATTCGGCGTCAGTGGCAAAATGCTCAATGCGTTCCACCATTACGCGGCCGTACCAGGTGCGGTCAAAAATGGCAATTTCACCGGCGCGCGGCATTTTAATCCAAAAACGCCACATATAGTGGAACTGTTTTTCAACCGGGTTCGGCGCTGCATAGGGGTTAACGGCGTATCCAAGCGGGTCCAGCGACCTTGCAAGACGTTTAATCGCACCGCCCTTGCCGCCTGCGTCCCAGCCTTCAAAGGCGACTATCAGCGAACGCTGCGCTTCGTACAAATCCAATTGCAGCTGTTTTAATTTTTCGCGGCATTTCGCAAATTCCGCCTTGTATTCTTCCTTCGTCAGCGATTTGGTAAGGTCAACTTTTTCCAGCACATTGTTCAGCGCTACATGGCGCGGCGGCAAAATTATGTTGCGGTGCTGCGCCCTGATTTCTGCCGCTGCCAGTGCGTTCTGCAAGGTTTTAACAATGCTTTCCACAATCTGCACGGTGGCAAAGCGTTCATCGTCACCGGCAATTAAATGCCACGGCGCGTTTTCAGTATCCGTTTCGGCAAACATTTCTTCGTAAGCGTTGATGAATTTGTCGTAATCAGCATCGTCGTGTTCCTCAACGTCCAGCTTCTTCCAGTTTTTGCCGTAGATTTTGTTCAGCTTCTCCATGTTTTCCTTTTGCTGTTTTTTGGAAACATGCACAAAGAATTTTAAGAGTACATAACCGTCATCGGTAAGCTGTTTTTCAAACGCGCGGATATGTGAATAAGACGTGTTCAGCCAGTGCCCTACCTGGCTTTTGTCGGCAACGACATGTTCGTTTTTCAAAAAGTACCAGCTGCGGTGGTAAACGGCGATGTTGCCATAGGACGGCAGCTGCTTCCAGAAGCTGGTAAAAAACGGCTGCTTACGCTGTTCTTCCGTCATTTTGGACGCAGAGAAAACCTTAAAACCGCGGGAGTCCATTTTCTGCATCATCTCGTTGATGATATCCGTACGCATGGCTCCGCGCCAGCCTTCAACCAGAATGATAACCGGTATTTTCGCTTCACGGCATTCGCGCTGCAATTTGCCCAGCAAATCGCCGTACTGGTCCATCTTTTTGTCGTACTCATCCTTTTTTAATTTTTGCTTCAAATCAATTTTTTCCAGCATAGTATCGCCTCTATTCAGTTTTATATAAATGCTTAATACGGGTCGGTATAAGGCTTTAAGGCACGAGGCTTGTCAAGTATCTGCGCCATTACAAAACCGTCCAGCACGCGTTTGCGGGTCATGCGCCCGTCAAACAGCGGCTTTTTGGCTTTGGCGGCAGGCATGGCAGCCACAGGTTTAAACGCTGCCTGCGCCGGCTGCGGCACAAACACCGGTTCCTTGTAAACCGGGAAGGTTTTCTGCTCTTTAGGCTGTTCGTGGTAAACCCTGCCCTGCTGTTTTACTTTTTTATCTTCGGGGAACTCCACGTACCACGGGATTTTTTCTTCCTGCTTTTTGGGCTGCGCGGATTCCTCATACACTTTGCCGGTTTTGCGCTCTGCCTTAATTTCGGGCTGCGGCTTTGCTTCCTGCGGCTGCTCAATATCCGGCAGCGGCGGGAAATGCCCGCGTTCTTTTTTGCGCTTGCGGCGCGACGATTTATCAATGACAATCGTCAGAATAAATATCAGTAAAGGGAATAAGCCCTTTAAATCTTCAAAATCCATAGTTATCCCTCATTTATTTTTGAACGGGGTTTTTGTCAACTTCCATGTCCTGTTCCGTACCGGCAATCATTTTGCGCATATCGGTATCGGCGTTGATGTTGTTCATACGGTAATAATCCATCACGCCAAGGCGGCCGTTTTGCAGTGCATCCGCCAGTGCGGCAGGCACTTTGGCTTCGGCTTCCACAACTTTGGCCTGCATTTCCTGCGTGTAGGCTTTCATTTCCTGTTCTTTGGCAACGGCCATAGCGCGGCGTTCTTCCGCACGGGCCTGTGCAATGCGTTTGTCGGCTTCCGCCTGGTCGGTCTGCAAAGCTGCGCCGATATTGCGTCCTACATCGACGTCCGCAATATCAATCGAGAGAATTTCAAACGCAGTACCGGCGTCAAGACCTTTGGCCAGTACGGTGCGGGAAATATAATCCGGGTTTTCAAGCACGTCGGTGTGACTGCCGGCAGAACCTACGTTGGTAACAATGCCTTCGCCCACGCGGGCGATAATAGTTGCTTCACCTGCGCCGCCGACAAGCCTGTCAATATTGGCACGCACGGTAACGCGCGCTTTAACTTTCAGCTCAATGCCGTTTTTGGCAACTGCGGAAACTACCGGCGTTTCGATAACTTCCGGGTTAACGCTCATCTGCACAGCTTCCAGTACGTTGCGTCCTGCAAGGTCGATAGCGCAGGAACGCTCAAAAGTCAGAGGAATCTGCGCACGGTGCGCGGCAATTAAAGCATCAATAACGCGGTCAACATTGCCGCCTGCCAGATAATGCGCCTCCAGCTGGTTGACGTTAACGTCCATGCCTGCCTTGTTGGCCTTAATCAGCGGCAGCACAATCTGCGAAGCGGGAACGCGGCGCAGGCGCATACCGATTAAATTGAAAATGCCGACATTGACACCGGCAGCGATGGCCGAAATCCACAATCCCAGCGGCACAAAATTAAAAAATAACGCAATAACGGCGATGATGATTATTACGGAAATTATCCCGCCGCTGAATAAAAAGCTCAGTAACAAATCCATTTAATGCACATCCTTTCAGTTATTTATCTGCTTAACAAGCAGCTTACTGCCTTCAATTTTAACAACTTCAATTTCAGCGTCCTTGTCTATGTAATCGCCAAAGCTGACAACGTCCACACGCTCACCGTCAATAACGGCAGTGCCTGCCGGACGCAGCGGCGCAATTACCTTACCTTTTTTGCCGAGATAAGCGGAATAATCACCGGCGCCGGTATAGCCTTCGCTGTTCTTCTGCTTTTCGCGCAGTACAAACGGATTCCAGCTTAATGACGACGGCACAAGCCAGAACAGCAGCGCGCAGATAGCAGCCAGCACTGCCACCGTACCGCCGACGATTATGAATGCATCCCAACCGCCGCCGAGAAAATAATAAAAGCCTGCCATCATCGACACAAAGCCGACCGCGCCCAAAATTCCGCCCGGCACAACAAGCTCAAGCCCAATCAAAACAACACCTGCCACAAGCAGCACCGTATCCAGCGACATCCAATCACCTCCGAAAAAACACTTATAATAATATTATATCAAAATATTAAACAACGGGCAAAATAAAAAACGCTGCAGCGTAAACTACAGCGTTAACGTATAAATTTTTCTCCTTTTAGCATTGTGCATGTATGCATTTTAAACTATTTACATTTTAATAGTTTATATTAGAATATTATATATAATCCTGATAATTTAATTATAATTTATCTCTTAACGAGTAACTAGGCGTTAAATCATCAATAATGTTATTAAATTCACTTTTTTCAAGAGTTGCAATAAATTTATAATATTTTGCAATACTTTCTAACCCAAATAAAATAGGTCTTTGTATATTCGCTGCTTTTCTAGCAATATTGTTATAAATATAACCTCTAGAATTTGAAGAATTTATTTGATTATTATGTAAAACTTCACTAGCAGTTTTATAATTTTTATTATTTCCTATATTTTCAATATTATATACTAATATGTATTGTCCATAATTTTTAATAAAATCATCAGTAACCACATTTTCTGTAATTTTTTGCAAAGCAATTATACTTTTTTTGTTTTTAGCTATAATTCGCTTACTTTTTTTGTTATTTATATTTCCATTCTTAAATTCTATAAACATAAAATCATTTTGTGAAATTTCATAAAACAATACATCATTAGATTTAGGAATATTTCCACCCTCGTTAATTGATATATAAAAATCTTTTACAATATTATCATAAGACTGTGCTTCCTTCGACGATTCTGTCATATATTCTTTTTTATCTTCATCATATGATAAATCTTTAAATGATTTTGTATATAAAGTTAAAATACGGTAATCACTAAAAATCATTAAGCCTTACCTCTATAAATTTTTTGTTCCATTTCATATAAATTTTTCAAAGGATATGCCAATAAATCATAAATAGCACCAGTATTTTTTGTTACATCAAAAATCACAGAATATTTATTGTTTTCATCAACTTTAGTTAAATAATATTTTGTTCTGTCTGCTAATCGATATTTAGCACTATAAACTTCTATAGCTTGGAGGAAATAAGGACTATGTGTGTTTATTAATATATGCAAATTTAATTCCTTTTGGAGTAAAACTATAATTTCTGCTAATATCAATTGCCATTCCGGATGCAAATGAATTTCAGGCTCATCTAAAATAACCAGATCTTTTTCTTTTATGATAAAATTGTCTATCAATTTTTTTAAAATAACAAAAGTTTTTAATCCAGTTGAAAGATTAGGTAAATAAATCGGTTTATTGTTTCCTTTTTCTTCAAAAGCTAATTTATCATTATATTCCTTAAAATCACCTTTTACAGCTTTAGCCATCATAGAATAAATATTCTGCATTTTTTTCTCATAAGAAATCATTTCATAAGCATTATCAGGAATATTAGATATATTATAAAACTGATTTTGTAAATTTTTTTGATGAGTTCCAGCCTTAAACCTATAAGGAGCAATAGGATTATAAAACTTACGATGTATTTCATAACCATTATCAATAATATATGGATCATCAATATAAATTACATCTGTTATACCATAAAATGCTTTTTCTACATTTACACTTTTCCCTCTAAATTCAAAATTATAAATTTCATTAGACAAATATAATTTAGCTTTTCCTATTCGATGATTAATGTTTATTAATTGTTCTTTAAACTCAGTTTTAATTACTTGTTGTAAAATATTATTAGCATATTCTTCTATTGGTGCTTCGATCGTATGTTTTATCTCTTGAATTACATCCCTTATTTCAGCTTTACCAATTTTTAAATCAAATTCTTTCTGGGCTACATTTTCAATTCGCTCTATTAATTCTAGATCTTCTATATTTAAATTTTCTAAAATTTTTCCATCAAAAAAGATTATTCTTTTTAACCTATCAGCAAAACTTAATTTTTTATAGAATAAATTTTCTAAAATAAATCTATTGCAATATTCTATTTTTTCACTTTCTGCCTTTTTATCTAAATTATAAAATGCATTAAAAATACAAAACAAAAATTTACCTATTGTGCTTTTACCAGTATTATTAGGACCAGCTATAACTGTTATACCATTAATCTCAATTTTTGCATTATTAAATTTTCCGATATTATTAACTTCTAAAATCATAATAAATCCTCACATCATGAACTTAATTCTATTATATCATAACTTTCAAATCATTTTTTATTTTTGATATAATCCATTTAAGTATAATATAAGAAATAAACCAATTTTTAATAATTTTAATATATTAAAATTATAATTTATTTCATTACTTTACATTTAACTCCATCTATCTCTAACAATATTATATAATTATAAATATGTTAAAGCCCCGAACATAAATGTTCGAGGCAGTATGTTTTGGCTCCCCGAGTAGGACTCGAACCTACGACGCCCTGATTAACAGTCAGGTGTTCTACCGGCTGAACTATCGGGGAATTTGTTGACAAAAGTTATTATAATCTTTTATCGCAGTGATGTCAATAATTTTATCGCGTCAGCTTGTAAATAAGCGCGTTGCATATAGCCGCCGCCACATTGCTGCCGCCCTTGCGGCCAACGGCGACGATGTAAGGCACGCCGGTCTGCATGATGATTTCCTTGGATTCCACAACATTAACAAAGCCGACCGGCACGCCGATAACCAGCGCCGGTTTGATTTTGCCTTCCTTTACCAGCTCGTCAAGGCGTACCAGCGCAGTCGGCGCATTGCCAACGGCGATGATAACCGGCCCTTCAACGGTGCAGGCTTTTTCCATGCAGGCTGCCGCACGGGTGCTGCCAGCTTCTTTGGCACGCGCTGCCACGTCCGGGTCTGCCATAAAGCAAACTGCTTTTGCGCCCAGCTTTGCCAGCCCCATTTTATTGATGCCGGTGCAGGCCATATTTGTATCGGTAACAATTGTTGCGCCGTTTTTCAAAGCCTCCAGCGCTTTTTCAACAGCGCCTTCGGAAAAGCGCATGTTGCGTGCGTAGTCAAAATCTGCCGAGGTATGGATAACGCGCTTAACAATGCTCAGTTTTTCCGGGTCGATTTGCAGTTCGCCCAGTTCTTCACCGATAATTTCCATGCTGCGTTTTTCAATATCCGCAGGCAGTACGTTTTGTAATTTCATAATTTCCTCCTGTTACTTTTCAATGCCTTCGCGCGCCATAATGCCCTTGTCCATCGGGTGTTTTACCTTGCGCACTTCCGATACGTAATCGGCAAGCTCTATCAGTCTGGCGGACGGGTTGCGACCGCTCATAACCACTTCCAGGTTTTCCGGCTTGTTCAGCAAAAATTCAATCAGCCTGTTTTCGTCAAATACTTTGGCGTTAATTGCGCCGATAACTTCATCCAGCACCAGCAGCGCATAATTGCCGCTGCGTACTTTTGCCAGCACCATGTCAAACATTTTGTTATGTTCAAGCAGCAGTGCGTGTTTTTCCTCGTCGTTCATCTGAAAGGTGAATTTTTTGCTTTCCTTGCCGCGCATAACTTCAATATCCGGCAATTTGGCCAGCGAATACAGTTCGCCGCTGTCGCGGCTTTTTAAAAACTGCACCAGCAGCACTTTATTGCCGCGCCCGGCGCAGCGCACCGCCAGCCCGACGGCAGCTGTTGTTTTGCCCTTGCCGTCGCCGCAGTAAATATGTGTTAAACCAAACATCTTAAACACCGGCCTCTAAAATTTCGTAAACCTTCTGCATGTCGATATTCTTTCTGATATTATCCGCCAGAATATCGTACTGCTGTTTTTTGTACTCGTCAAAATTGATGACTTTGATGTCGTCGCTGCTCATGCCTTTTTTGGCAAGCAGTGCTTCCACAACAGCGGCAGCCACGCCTTCGCTGTCAAAAATGCCGTGTACGTAAGTGCCGTAAACATTCATTACGCCTTCAACATGCTGAGCGCCCTCCGGCATTACGCCGCCTTCTTCGTAAATCGGCTGCATCTGTGTCAGCGCATTGGCTTTATCAAATTCGGTTACGCCGGAATGGATTTCATAGCCGTAAAATTCCTTGCCGCTGAGGTTTGCAAAAACGCCCTGCACTTTGCCGAAGTGGCCGTCCACGCGGATAGTGCGTTTCTTTTCGGCGAAGATTGTTTCAACGTCCAGCAGGCCGATACCGGCGGTGTCGCCGCCTTCTTCAACGCCGTACGGGTCGCTGAGGTTTTTGCCCAGCATCTGGTAACCGCCGCAAACGCCGAAAATAACCGTGCCTTTGCTGGCGTGCTTCAGGATTTCGGCTTCAAAGCCGCTCTGGCGCAGCCATTTAAGGTCGCCGATGGTGTTTTTAGTACCCGGAATGATAATCATATCCGGATTTTTTAAATCCTGCACCTTATCTACATAGCGCAGCGATACGCCCGGGATAAGTTCAAACACGTTAAAATCGGTGTAGTTGGACATACGCGGGATACGCACAACGGCGATATCGACGGCTTTAACCTCGGTATGCTCCGTCAGGCGCTCGGACAGGCTGTCCTCGTCTTCAATATCGACATGCAGCATCGGCACAACACCGATAACAGGCACGCCCGTTTTTTCTTCAATCATTTTCAAACCGGGGCGCAGAATTTCCACGTCGCCGCGGAATTTGTTGATGATTACGCCTTTTACCATGGCGCGTTCTTCCGGCTCAAGCAGCATCAGCGTACCGTAAATGGAAGCGAACACGCCGCCGCGGTCGATATCCGCCACGAGCAGGACAGGCGCATTTGCCATTTTTGCCATACCCATATTTACGATGTCGTCCGTTTTGATATTGATTTCCGCCGGGCTGCCCGCACCTTCGATAACGATGATATCGTTTTTATCCGCAAGCCCGTTAAAAGCTTTCATAATTTCCGGCTTTAAGGTATGCTTCATTTTAAAATATTCTGCTGCCGTCATCGTGCCAATCGGCTCGCCGTTGACGATAACCTGCGAACCGCAATCGCTGGTCGGTTTCAGCAGAATCGGGTTCATGGCAACGTCAGGCTCAATGTTGGCAGCTTCGGCCTGCACCACCTGTGCCCTGCCCATTTCCGCGCCGGTGCGCGTTATAAAAGAGTTAAGGGCCATGTTCTGCGATTTGAACGGCGCCACCTTATAGCCGTCCTGGTTGAACACACGGCACAGCCCCGCCGTTACAAGGCTTTTGCCTGCATTTGACATTGTTCCCTGAACCATTATTGTTTTGGCCACGTTAATCACTCGCTCCCATTAAAAATTTGTGTATATCATGGTAAGCGCCAATTTCCGGCGCATTGTCATCACTGTTAATTACGGCTGCCACCACCGGCACTTTGCCTGCGCTGTGCTTACCGGTAACGCAGCTGGTTACATGGTCGCCGCAGATAAGTATTTTCAACGGCTGTTTTACGTTTTGCAGCACCGCGCCGATAAATTCCTTATCAATGCGCGCGATAAAATCTGCTTTGCCCTTGTAATCGTAACGGTGTGCGGCTTCATCGCTGCCGTTAAAATGCGCAAGCACAAAATCGTAATCCTGCAAAAATTGCAGCGTCTGCCCTGCCTTGGCGCTGATATCGGTATCAATATCTGCCGTTGTGCCCGGCAGCACCGGTGCAGGCATGTTCAGCGCGCGGGCAATGCCGCGTACAATCTCCGCCTTGCACACTGCCGCCCCGCGGATATTATGCAAACTTTCAAACGAAGGCAGCACCTTACGCTCCGATGCGCCCCACGGGTAAATGCGGTAGCTGACGCCGTTTCGTGCAAAAGGTTTCAGCTTCGCCGTAGTTTCTTCTATAAAAGTTTTTAAAAGCAGCGATTTACTTTTTAAATCGCTCAAAAGCTTATCAAAATTCTGCCCCATGCTTTCATGCGGCGGCGCGATTTTGCAGTTATGCAGAATCTGCTGGTCATTGTCCAATATCAGCAGGTTGCGGTATTCCGACAGGTGCATGAACTCAATGCCCTGCCACAGCTCGTTACAGATGGCGGCAGCTTTCGCCATTTCATCGGGCGTAAGCCCCATGGCATTAAATGATACCAGCCTGCCGTCAGCGTCAACCGAAGCAAGGTTGCAGCGCAACACCATTTCGTATTCGCTGATGTCGCGCCCGTTGGCCAAAAGCTCCAGATACGCACGGTTCAGCGGAAAATCCTTCTGCTCCACGCCCAAGAGGCGCAAAATGCAGCCTAAACTTTCTGCCGCAAAGTCATTGCCGCAGATGCTTATCTCGCTGTAAATACCGCGTTCCAGCAGTTTATCAATATTCGGATGTGAGGCAAATTCAAACGGCGTTTTGCCGCCAAACTGCGGTATCGGGTCGTCGCCCAAACCGTCAATTATCACCATCAATGAGTGCATTGTGTACTTCCTTTAATGCTTTGGCAAATCTCATGTTGTCCGCATGCCTTTTAACGGCAATGCGGTAGTAATTGCCCTGTAAATTATGGTAATTGGCGCAGCTGCGGATTAAAAAGCCCTTATTTGCAAGCTGCTCCTTTAAATCCAGAGGCTGCGGCATTTTAAAAAAGATGTAGTTCGCTTCCGAACCGTAAGTTGCTGCGCCGCATTTTTGCAGCACATTAGTTAAATAACGGCGTTCTTTGGCAATCAGCGCTTTGGCTCTGGCAACGTATGCCGTTTCGTCAAGCGCGGCAATGCCTGCCTCCTGCGCCGGTGTCGATACGTTCCAGTCCTGCCCTACTTCGTGCAGGCGCAGCACTAAAGCTTCATCTGCCGTAAGGCAATAGCCAAGGCGCAAGCCCGGCATGGCATAGGTTTTGGTAAACGCCTTTAAAATAACAAGCTGTTTGTTGGCGGCAAGCAGCGGCACCATGCTGTACGCTTTTTCTTCCGCCACAAAATCCATAAAGCATTCGTCAATTAAAATGCGGATGTTAAGCTGTTTGCATTTTGCAATAAGTTGCTCCAGCAGCGCCTTGTCAATCAGCTTTCCGGTCGGGTTATTGGGGTTGCAGATAACAACCATGTCCAGGTCCGCCGTCAGCTGCTTTAAAATATCGGGCTGCGGCTCAAAACCGTGCGCCTCCTGCAAAAGGTAATAGCAAATGTCACAGTCCACGCTGCGCAGCGCCTTTTCGTAATCGGCAAAGGTCGGTGCCAAAAGCAGCGCTTTTTTGGGGCGCAGTGCCAGTGCCAGCTTAAACAGCACATCGGCGGCGCCGTTGCTGAAAAATATATAGTCCTGCGGCACGGCTAAAAATTTTGCTAATTTAGCACTTAAACGGCGGCAAAACGGGTCGGGGTAATCCACGCAGCCGTTAAGGGATTTTACAATCGCCTTTTTAACGGACTGCGGCAGCCCCAGCGGGTTAATGTTTGCCGAATAGTCCACTATGTTGTTTTTACCGCTCGCGGTGTAAACATCGCCGCCGTGCACATAGGTATACATGCTTTACTCTCCAATTAAAAATATCTTAATCAAATAAACAAGCGAAAAGCTTAAAATGCTTAAAATGCAGGTCATATACATCAGGCCGTTCATTTTTACAATATCACCGGCGTCGGTCTTTTTCAGCTCGTCGCCAATGGTATCCTTCGGCACCCATTTGCCAAAGTAAAAATGCCCGCCGCCCAGCTTAATGCCAAGCGCACCGGCTGCCGCCGATTCCGTCATGGCCGAGTTGGGGCTTAAATGATGCCGCCTGTCGCGTTTAAAAATGCGCCACGAGCCTGCCGCATCCATATTGAGGAAATACGCCGCCGCTACCATTAAAAGACCGGAAACACGCGCCGGTATAAAATTGGCGACGTCGTCCAGCTTGGCTGCGCAGCGCCCGAAATACAGATACTTATCGTTTTTATAGCCAACCATGGAATCCATGGTGTTGATTGCTTTATACAAAAATGCCAGCGGCGCGCCGCCGATAAACATGAACAGCATCGGCGCAATTACGCCGTCGGAAGTGTTTTCCGCCACAGTTTCCACAGCGGCTTTGGCAACTTCTTCTTCCGTCAGTTCTGCCGTATCGCGCCCTACAATCCACGATAGTTTTTTACGTGCTTCCGGCAGGTCGCCTGCCTGCAAAGCGTCGCACACCTGCATGGCTGCTTCTTTCAGCGAACGCATGGCAAAAATCTGGTAGAACATAAAGGTTTCGATGATAAATGCCAGCACCGGGCTGTACATTTCCGCAAAATGCAGGATAAAATACGGCACGGCAAAGCTTACGCCCAGCACAATTACCACCAGCATAAACCCGCCCATCAACAGGCCTTCCGGCTTTTCGCCGGTAAAGCGGCGCAGCACTTTTTCCGTTACGCTTATCAGCTTGCCGATAAAGCAAATCGGGTGAGGCAGCCAGCGCGGGTCGCCAAAAAGCAAATCTAAAACAAACCCCAAAATAATCGCAGTTAAAAGAACCATACTACAAACCCTTCATCATCAAACAATCATTTATTTTTGTAAGCCTCGCAGGCTTTAACAAAATTTTGCGCAAACTGCGGGTTCCCCCACAAATGCACATGCGGGTAACCAGCGTAAAGGTTCGGCGTTGTATAAACCGCCTCCCACTCTTTAGTGCCGGACGCCTTGGCAACAGCAAAGGTATCACCGTTATTAGTGCTGTCGGAATAATGGAACTCGTGCCCGTTAATCCCTTCGCCAGCCTTGCAAAGCAGGTTATCGCGCCTGGCGGTTAAAGTAACGTAGCCAAAACGGTTCAGGCGTTCCGTCATGTAGGTTTCGCCGCTGACGGCACCCACCCACGCAAATTTTTCACCGCTTTTGGCGCGGAAGTAATCCATCAAATACATAAAGCCGCCGCATTCCGCCATACACGGCAAACCAGCCGCCAGTGCGGATTTAATGCTTTGGCGCATGCTTTCGTTATCCTGCAGTTCCTTGGCGTAAAGCTCCGGATAACCGCCGCCCAGATACAAACCGTCGCAATCAGGCAGTTTGCTGTCCGTCAGCGGGCTGAAAGGTAAAAGCTCCGCTCCGAGGCTTTCCAGAAGTTCCAGTGCGTCCTGATAATAAAAGCAAAAGGCTTTGTCTTCCGCCACGGCGATTTTTACATTAGCAAGGCGCTGCTGCTGCATATCGGTATAAGCCAGCGCAGGCGCGCTGTTTGCAATTTTCAGCAGCGCGTCAAAATCAATGCTCTTTTCCGCCTGTTCCGCCAGACGGCTGATAATCTTCTGCAAGTCTTCAATTTCAGCGGCGGTAACAAGCCCCAGATGGCGGCTTTCAAAATTGCAGTTTTCCATGTGCGGCATGTAGCCAACCAGCGGGATGCCGGTTTCTTTTTCGATGGTTTCCTTATAAAACAGGTAGCTCATCGCCGTTACGTTGTTTAAAACCGCACCGGCAACGCGCACATCGCTGCGGAAGTTTTTAAAACCGTTAATCGTCGCCGCTATGGAAAGCGCCGCGCCCTTGGCGTTGACAACCAGAATTACCGGCGTCTGCGTCAGGCGTGCCAGATCGTAGGCACTGCCCTTCAGCGTCGTGCCCATGCCGTCAAAAAAGCCCATTGCGCCTTCCAGCACGGCAATGTCGCAGTCCCTGCCGTTTTTAGCCAGCAGGTATTTTGCCGTTTCCTCCGGCAGCATAAACAAATCCAGATTGCGGGACTTGGCGCCGATAACGCGCGAATGGAACATCGGGTCGATATAATCAGGTCCGGATTTAAAGGCCGCCGTTTTCAAGCCCTTGTTCATCAGCGCTTTCAGCACCGCGCAGGTTAAAGTTGTCTTGCCGCTGCCGCTGGCAGGTGCAGCCAGCATAAAACGCGGCAAAGTCAGTTCTGCCATGTTACTCACCCTTTTTTAACACCGTCATAATATAAACGGGGTTCTGGGACATCATCAGATTATACGCGCCCAGCTTTTTGGCACGCGCCGCAAATACGTTCACAATGTCCAGCGCATAACCTTCGCGCTGTTTGTAATATTCAACAACTTCTATCAAAGTTTCCACGGTAATGGCGTTAACCACTACGCGGCAGTTTGCATTTTTGCTATAAATGCAGTCCAGCATTTTGCACAGGTTACCGCCGCTTCCGCCGATAAACACACAGTCCGGCACCGGCATTGCTTCAAGGTTTTCCGAAGCCTCGCCTGCTACAACCGTCAGGTTTTCCACGCCGAACAGCTCTTTATTCTTCTCAATCAGTTCCAACGCTTCAGGATTGCGTTCAAACGCATAAACCATGCCGCGTTTCGCCTGCAAGGCAAGCTCGATGGAACAGGAGCCCGTGCCTGCGCCGATATCGTAAATAACATCGGTTTCCTGCGGCATCAGTTTGGATACGGATACCGCGCGGATTTCCTGCTTCGTCATCGGCACTTTGCTGCGGATGAACAAATCATCGCTCAAGCCGTGTACGTTATGAGCCAAGGCTTTGGCATCATCGTTAATAATCATCATTACGGAAAGAGAACCGAATGTTTTTTCCACGCCTTCCTCCGCCTTCAGGCAGGTTACTTTTTCATCATCGTAAGAAAGGTTTTCGCCGACGTAAACCGTCACGCCGCCAAGCCCATGCGCGCACAATTTGGCACACAGCGCCTGCGGGCTGTTTTCGCCGCCGGTAAGGGCAAACACTTTTTTGTTATGGGCAACGGCTTCAATAAAGTTCTGCCTGCGCCCGTGCATGCTGACGATTTTGGCATCGTCCCAGCTCATCTCCAACAGCTGCGCAAAATAAACTAAACTGCTAATGCCGCAGTAACGCACGCACTCACAATCCGGCAGCTTACCGCTGATGGTTTTGGCAAGGCTGAAAAAGCCCACGTCGCCGCTGACGAGTACACTGACAACATCCTTATCCGCATCGGCTTCGCTGCAAATCTTGCATATCTCTGCCGTCTTAATGGTGTCATAAGTGCGCTTGCCTGACGCAAAATTTGCCAGCATACGCTTATCGCCGATTAAGATTGTACTCTGTTCTATTGCTTCGCGTGCTGCGCCGGTTAACAATTTGGGGTTGCCCGGCCCGATGCCTACGATATTAACCCTTAACATTTTTTCACCTTCATTCTGCGGTCTGATAGCGATGCTTAATCTCCGCCGCTATCTCGGCATAACCGCTGCCGTGTTCGTTTTCGCTTCTGGCGATAATCACAAGTTCCGCCCCGGCTTCGTGCGCAGCGGCAATTTTTTCTTCAAAGCCGCCGGCCTTGCCGGACTCCTTCGTCACCAGATATTTTGCGCCAAAATGTTTAATCATGGCGATGTTTAAATCTTCTTCAAACGGTCCCTGCATGCAGACGATGTTGGCAGGCTTGTAGCCAAGCTCCACCGCTTTCGCCAGCGAGTCCTGCATCGGCAGGATGCGCAGCGCGATACGTTCCGCATAATCCGGCACCGCCGTAAAATCAGGCAGGTTTTTGCTGCCCGTCGTTAAAAATATTTTACCTTCGGTGTGGCTCAATACTTCGGCTGCTTCGGCGGCGTCATGCACCACCACGGCACTGCCGTAACCTGCTTCCGCCGGGCGTACCAAACGCAGGTACTCCGTGCCCGTTGCAGCGCAGGCTTCTTTCACCGTCTGCGTTACAACCGTGGCATAAGGATGCGTCGCGTCGATAACGCAGTCCGGCTTGTGCCCGGCAATAAACGCCTGCATCGCAGCCAAATCCATGCGCTCCGGCAGCACCTTTACATTGCTGTGCTGCTCAATCAGCTTTGCACCGTAGGTTGTTGCCACACTGACAAAAATTTCAATATCAAGCTGCGCCAGCTCTTTTACAAGGCCTCGCCCTTCGCTGGTGCCGCCGATAATCCAGATACGCCTTTTCACAGCTTGTAGCCTCTGGGCGTAACCAGTTTGCCGTTAATAACTTCGGTCTGAGAGTTGCCGATAATTACGGTCGAGAACATGTCAACCTGTTTATCGCGCAGCTCCTGCAAAGTGGTAATTTCATAGCTTTCGCCCTCGCGGCCGATGTTGCGGACAATGCCTGCCGGTACGTCGGGGCGCTGGTTTTTCAGCATAATGTCGCACGCCTTTTGCAGATAGTCATGGCGTTTAAAGCTGGACGGGTTGTACAGACAGATGCAGAAATCAGCCTGAGAAGCGCAGTCCAGACGTTTGGCGATTTTTTCCCAAGGGGTAAGCAAATCGCTCAAGGAAATCAGGCAGAAATCGCTGATAAGCGGTGCGCCTAAAACTGCCGCGCCGGAGCAGGCTGCCGTAATGCCGGGCACTACTTCAATTTCCAGTTCCGGATGGTCTGCCGCAACCTGGTACATAATGCCTGCCATGCCGTATACGCCTGCGTCGCCGCTGGAAATCATCGCTACGGTTTTGCCCTTCAGCGCTTCTTCCACGGCAAGGCGGCAGCGGTCAACTTCCTTACGCATGCCGGTGCTCAAAAATTCCTTATCGGCAAAATCTTCTTTAATCAAATTTATATAAACATGGTAGCCCGCAATAACATCGCATTTTGCCAGCGTTTCCTTAGCGCGGGTAGTCATCTGCTCCACGCCGCCGGGGCCTAAACCTACAACATAAACTTTCTGCATTTTTGCACCATCCTAATTTTAATTTTCAAAATCTATCGTCAGCGGTTCTTCGGCAATAGCCAAAGTCATGCCGTTGTGCGCAATTTTTTTAACGGTTAATTTACCGCCGCTTGCCAGCACAGCCGCGCGCTCGCAGACATTATCCACGCCCGCAACGCTTTTTACAAATTCGCTCGGCGTAAAATCGCCCTGCGCCTCCTGCAATTCTTCCGCGCTGTAAAACACGCCGGGCAGGTTGTATTCATCCATAAACAGCATCAGGCAGCGCTCGTTCATCTTTAAATTTACGGAAGCAATATTTTTTACGCTGCGCAAATCGTAGCCGTGTTCTTCAAGCTGCGAAAGCACAAAGGCTTCCAGCTTTTCAAACGGCGTATCGCGGCGGCAGCCGATGCCTAAATGCACAATCTGCGGAATCAGCGTCAGCGTGGTGTCAAACGGCTTTTTGTTGCTGTCCGTAGTAATTGCCACTCCAATCTCACCGCTGTCGGCGCGTTCCACATTTTTCGGTAGTTCCCCCGCAAGCGGATAATCGCTGTAAAAACCCACTGTTCTGCCGTCAACCAGCGCCGCGGCAAATTCCTTGGCGGCGTGCATATCGCCGATAACCATATCGTGGTTCGTTGCCCATTCGTCAACGGCAAACAGGCTGTTGACGTCCGTCGCTGTGGTAACAACCGGCTGCGCTTCAATTTCATCCGCAATTTTGCGCGCCAGCACATTTGCCCCGCCGATATGCCCGGAAAGCAGCGAAATTACAAAGTTTGCCTGCTCGTCGATAACCAGCACCGCCGGGTCGGTGGTTTTGCTTTTCACAAACGGCGCAATGGTGCGCACCGCAATGCCCGCAGCACCTACAAACACCAGCACATCGGCAGTTGCAAAGGCTTCTGCGCATACGGCTTTGTAATCGCTTGTGGCAATCAAATTTTCATCTGCGTCGGCAAACTTCGGCAGCGTGTAGCACTCTGCCTCGTAGCCCAAAACTTCTAAAAACTTGCCCACGGCGACGCTTAACTGGCCGCCGCGGTTACTGAACGAAAATAATACCGCCTGCATTATTTAACCTCGGGTTTAAGGTTCAGCTTGCTCGGGTCGGCTTCACGGTAGCCGTGCGCAAAAGTCGGGTTGTAAAGCTCGCTTCTGTCGTATTCGCTGCCGAGGAAGTAACCAACGGTAATCAAAGCGGTTTTGGTAATGTTTTCTTTAGCTGCCGTTTCGGCAATGGTGCCGACGGTGCAATGGCAAACCTTTTCATCCGGCCAGGACGCTTTATATACAATCGCCGCCGGGGTATCTTCTTTATAGCCGCCTGCAATCAGCTCTTTTTGCAGTTTATCCAGCATGCTGCTGCTTAAAAAGATAACCATGGTTGCATTGTGCGCTGCGTAATCGGCAATTTTCTGGCGGGGCGGCACGGGGGTGCGGCCTTCCATACGGGTAATAATTACCGACTGGCTGACATTCGGCAGGGTGTATTCTGCTTTTAAGGCAGCCGCTGCTGCGCAGAAGGAGCTGACGCCGGGCACAACCTCGTAATCAAGGCCGTAGCTGCGTAAAAGGTCAATCTGCTCGCGGTGAGCGCCGTAAATGCTGGGGTCGCCGGTGTGCAGGCGCACAACCAGTTTGCCTGCCTGCGCTGCCGGTACCATGGCTGCAATAACTTCTTCCAGCGTCATTTTAGCGCTGTCCATAATCACGCAGTCCAGTTTGGCGTATTTTAAAAGTTCGGGGTTAACCAGCGAACCTGCGTAAATAATCAAATCGGCCTTTTCCAAAAGTTCTTTACCTTTCACCGTAATCAAATCAACGGCACCGGGGCCTGCGCCAATAAAATAAATCATTTGTCAAACTCCTTTTCTTTTACAAGTATAATCGAAAAATAACTGCTTTTTTCGTCTATTGCATTCAAATCGCGGTAAACCTGTTCACCCGGCAGGCCGCAGCGTTCCACCATGGCCGCATGGGTCAGAAGCCCGCGTTCTTTCAGTTCGTCGCGCACGGCGGCAATCTGGCTGGCCGATTTCATCAGCACCTTGTTGCCGGGGGCGTCCAAAAATTTGCTGCTTTCCTTATAGCTGCCGGGCAGGATGATTAACGGCTCTGCTTTTTCACACAGCGATACGTTAAGCCTTGCGGCAACTGCGCAGAAGCTGGTTACGCCTGCAACGAGCTCTGCCTCGTAGCCTGCTTTAAGCACCAGTTTGTGTACATAAATGCAGGTTGCGTAAACCGTCGGGCAGCCAAGCGTAATGAACACCACGTTTTTGCCCTCGTCCAGCAGCCTGATGATTGCGTCCGCGCCTTCCTGATGAGCTTTAGCAAGCGCTTCCTTATCCTTCGTCATCGGCATGTAAACAATCAGCTGTTCCTTTTCGTCGATGTTTACCACCTGATTGACGATGTTTTTCGCCGTCATAATATCGCCGTCGCCTTTGGGCAGCGCCACAACGTCGCATTCCTTCAAAAGGCGTACCGCTTTCAGCGTCAGCAGTTCCGGGTCGCCGGGGCCGATGCCCACGCTGTAAAGTTTACCTCGCATTATCTTCATCCTTCCTTTTCTGTTGGTGCAGCCTGATAAGTTCATCAGCATGGGCTGTTTTGCCCAAAATACCATATACGTTACTGAACATCAGCGCGCCGGTTTTTAATTTGCCGTGCACGCGGTGCTGCATGTAATAATCTATTTTTTCCGTCACGGCGGGCATAACCTTGTCAAACAGGTTCTCCGCCTTCAGGATTTTAATAACTTCATCGGTAGTTAAAGCACTGTAAATTTTTTTGCCTGTTTCAAGGCTTGCGCCGTTAAACAGCGCCTGCAAGGCAAACAGCTCCGTGCGGCAGTCCGCATACTTGCTGTGCGTGTTCATAACGCCCTGCGCCAGCTTTACCAGCTTGCCGCTGTGCCCAATCAAAAGCAGGCTTTCAAAGCCCTTATAAACGGCGTAATCCAAAAGCTCGCCCACAAAATTGCTGCACGTAACAGCGTTATCAATATCTACCATTAAATTATCACGCGTAAAATCTTCGCCGTAGTTGCCAAAAAACACCAGCAAATCCTTATTGCCCTTTTCGGCCTGCACGTTAATTTCCGCGTACATCGTTTCAATCAGCGCCGTGTCGCTCATCGGCTCCACAATGCCGCTGGTGCCCAAAATACTAATGCCGCCCACAATGCCAAGGCGCGGGTTAAAAGTTTTAGGGGCAATTTCAACGCCCGCCGGGGCGGATATTGTAACCTTTAAGCTGCCGCTGTAACCAGACTGCGCCGCTGCGTCCATCAGGCTCTGCAAAATCATTTTGCGCGGCACCGGGTTTATCGCCGGACCGCCTACTGCGCAGGCAAGCCCGGGCTTTGTTACCCTGCCGACGCCCACGCCGCCTTCAAGCACATGCTCCGGCGCGTCGTTTTTTTCCACGCGCGCGTAGATTAAAATGCCGTTGGTGTCGTCCGGGTCATCGCCGCTGTCCTTTTGGATGGCGCAAACAGCGTAATCCGGCATCAGCTCCACCTCGCGCGTTTCCAGGTGCAGGCGGATGCCCTTCGGCGTATCAAGCTCAACCGCATCGACGCGCCTGCCGGAAAGTAACATCTGCGCCGCCGCTTTGGCTGCCGCCGCCGCACAGCTGCCCGTTGTGTAACCGCAGCGCATTTCCTTACCCTGCGAAAACGTATATTCTTCCATGCAAATCCTTTCCAAATCCGGCAATATCTGCCAGATAGTAATTTATGCTGATAATAAAAAAGGCTCCTGCCCTACGGCAGAAGTCACAAATACTAAAGCACTGCCAGCGGCAGCACCGTTTTTGCTCTCTCCATCGCCCGTAGATACAGCCAAATCAGCCATGCTTCCGGCTTAAAACCGGCGGCGGGACCGCTGCGGGCTTACACCGCAGTACACAGGCCGATTTATTCACTTACCGTATCATTATATCATACAATCTATAAAAATCCAATAAAAAATCATCCTCCGCTGCGTAAAACTTGCCCGCGGCTGCCGCCCCTGCTATAATAAAACCGATACAGGAGGAAACACACCATGGAAATGAAAGAAATGATTGCGCGCATTAACTTTCTGGCACGCAAAAAACGTACTGTCGGCTTAACCGAAAGCGAACTGATTGAACAAAAAGAACTTTACGAAATGTACCTCGGCAACATCCGCGCGCAGGTAAAGCAAAAGCTGGACAGCATCACCTTTGTGGATAAAGAAGACCTGGTGCAGCACTGATGTTTACTTTAGGACGCGGCACCATTTATTACGAAGACGATTACCTGCTCGTCATCAATAAACCGGCTGGCATGCTGGTACACCCCACTGTTAAGGAAGACGGCAATACGCTTTATAACCACGTTAAACGCTATTACGAAGCAAATAATATCGAAAGCGGCCTGCACCCGGTATCTCGCCTTGACCGCAACACATCCGGCCTTGTCATTTTTGCCAAACAGCCCCGCGTGCAATTTTTACTGTCGCAGCAAAACGTAATCAAAAAATATTTAGGCATCACAGCCGCATTGCCTCCCGCCTTAAGCGGAAGCATTGAAGCGCCCATCGCCCGCAAGGAGGGCAGCATTATTGAACGCTGCGTCAGCGAAAGCGGCAAATACGCCCGTACGGATTATGAAGTGCTTGCCGTGAACAAAAACAAAGCGCTGCTGGAGCTTACACTTTACACCGGGCGCACGCACCAGATACGCGTACACCTAGCGCACATCGGCTGCCCGCTTTATAACGACAACCTTTACGGCACGCCCGGCCCGCAAAGCCGCCACGCCCTGCACGCCAGCTATTTAAAATTTGCGCATCCGGCGGACGGCAGGCTTTTGGAAATTTCGTGCGGCTTGCCGGAAGATTTACGCAAAATTATATACTAATTCTGAATATAGTATGCTATAATTAACTTATAAAGTTTTTGTAAAGGAGTTGTAGTAAATGCCATTAGTAACATCTACCGAAATGTTTAAAAAAGCCTATGAAGGACATTACGCCGTTGGTGCGTTCAATGTCAACAACATGGAAATCATACAGGGCATTGTTTCTGCCGCTCAGGAAGAAAAATCCCCGTTAATTCTGCAGGTATCTGCGGGCGCGCGCAAATATGCCAGCCATATTTATTTGATGAAACTTGTTGAAGCAGCCGTTGAAGACACCGGCCTGCCCATCTGCCTGCATCTTGACCACGGCGAAGATTTTGAAATCTGCAAAGCCTGCGTTGACGGCGGCTTTACCTCCGTTATGATTGACGGCAGCAAGCACCCGTTTGAAGAAAACATCGAACTGACCAAACGTGTTGTTGATTATGCACACAACAAAGGCGTTGTTGTAGAAGCTGAACTCGGCCGCCTTGCCGGTGTTGAAGACGCTGTTAAAGTTAACACCAAAGACGCAACCTACACCGACCCCGACCAGGCTGTTGAATTTGTAGAACGCACCGGCGTTGACTCCCTTGCTATTGCTATCGGCACCAGCCACGGCGCATATAAATTTAAAGGCAAACCGGAACTTGACTTTGCCCGCCTCGAAAAAATAACCAACCTGCTGCCCGGCTTCCCGCTGGTACTGCACGGCGCTTCCACCGTTATCCCGCAGTTTGTTGAAGAATGCAACAAATACGGCGGCCAGCTTGACGGCGCTCAGGGCGTGCCGGAAGACATGCTGTTAAAAGCAGGCAAATTCGGCGTTTGCAAAATCAATATTGATACCGACCTGCGCCTTGCCATGACTGCTTCCGTCCGCAAATACCTGTGCGAACACCCGGCAGACTTTGACCCGCGCCAATACTTAAAACCCGCGCGCGAAGCCATTAAACAAATGGTAATCCACAAAATGCGCGACGTACTCAACAGCAGCAACAGACTGTAATCCCCAAGCCTCACGGCTGATGAAAAGTGAATAGGTAAATTACAAAGGGCAGGAAAATCTCCTGCCCTTGTTTTATGTTCCGGTTATTAATTTATTTTCCGTTAACGATTAAGGATACTGAAGGCTGGCTGATGTTGAACAAATTGCCGAGGAAAATTTGCGATATTCCTTCTTCCTTATATAACCGTAATATTTCGGCGTTGCGTTCTGCACGGGTTGTAAAGGGGTGGATTTGTATTTCTTCGTGGTCGATTTTATAACCATAATCGCGCACAACGATAATTTTGCGGGTATTATCGGTGTTTCGCACCTTTATTTCCCATGTTTGGATGCCGCTTTTACTGCGAGGGTTATATAAACAAAATTCGGCTTCGGCGTTGCCGCAGATTTGGTTTAAGAATTTGGTGTTTAATTCTGTGTTCAAATTTTTCACCTCTTTTTTTCTTTCGCTTCTTTGTATGTAGTTCTGTGTTTTTGATTAAGTTTTTTCGCTCATGCCCATTCTTTTGACTGACCAAAAGAACGGGCGAAGAAAA
>CASFJU010000013.1 GCA_949295115.1 uncultured Phascolarctobacterium sp. | reverse complement strand
TATTTTTAATTACCTATTTTTATGTTATTTGACTTTTTGGTTTTGTTTGTTATAATAATTATAGAAATGCAAATGGCTGCCGATAGACGGTTAGCCCAAGAATTTAGTTATTGTTTAAGAAATAACCGCTTCATTGGTCGTGAGTGCGGTTATTTCTGTTTATTAGAATGGTTACAACCAATCATATATCCGCTCGCGCATAAACAAACTAAAACCTCCCCGCACTTTTGTACGGGGAGGTTTTAGTTTTGTTTTTAGTTTTTAAACGTAGTTATTTAATCATGATGTCAATAATAACTTCGTTGGTTTTTTCCATGCCTTTTTTAGCAAGGGTACCGACGTTGGCGAGGGTTTCTTCGATGTCTTCGCCGATGATGCCGTCGCCGCCCTGATAGTTATTATTGGTTTTGCACATATTGTAGCCGATGATGGCTGCTTCGATGGAGTTGGCAATTTTGCCTGCGCAGCTTGCTTTTGCACCGTCGCAGATCATGCCGCTGGTTACGCCTACCGCGTTGGAAACGGTGTGGCAGATTTCGTCCAGCGTTGCGCCATGCAGATAAGCAATGCCTGCACCTGCGCCTGCACCTGCGCTTACTGCGCCGCAGAATGCGGAAAGTACGCCGATAGGAGTTTTTTCGTGGATTGTTACAAGGTCGGCCAGTGCCAGTGCGCGGTAAAGTTTCTCGTCGCTTACTTTAAGCTCTTTGGCGTAAACAATTACCGGAATGGAAGTGGTCATGCCCTGGTTGCCGCTGCCGGAGCAGATTACAACCGGCATTTCGCAGCCGTTCATGCGGGCGTCGCTGCCTGCTGCCGCCATAGCGCGTGCGCGGGTACGAACGTCCGGGTTTTCGCCTGCCATGGCAAGTAAGGTGCTGCCGATGTTGGAGCCGTAGCTGTTTTTCAGGCCTTCTTCGGCGATAGCCATGTTGCATTTAATCTGCTGGTCAAGCAGCTCTTTAATGTCTTCAATATCCACGGTATTGGCAAAATCATAAATATCGGCCATGTTCAGCAGGCTTCTGTCGGTAAGGCCTTCGTTGGTTTCGCCGTTAACGGGGATGTATTTGATTTTTTCGCCGTCTTTTTCAATCAGCACTACGTTGGTGTGGTCGTTGGCGATACGTACTTTTACGTAATGTTCGCCCTGATACAGGGTGATGATGATATCGAAGGTGCAGCCGAGTTCGATATGTTTGGTGGTAATTTCGGTGTTTTTCAAAAACTCCTGCATTTGGGCAATCTGTTCCGTAGTTACGTCAGCCAGAACTTCCAGCTCTTTATCCGGGTTGCCGGCTACAATGCCTGCTGCCGCTGCAACGGGAATGCCTTTCATGTGGTTGGTATTGGGGACGATTACCGATTTTACGTTTTTAATGATACTGCCGCTTGCTTCAACCAATACTTTGTCGGGCAGCCCGTCCATGTATCTTGCTGCAACTGCCGCCGCATAGGCCAAAGAAATCGGCTCGGTACATCCCATTGCCGGTTTGAGCTCCTCCTCCAGAATCTGAATATAAGCTTTGTACTTCATGTCTGTCTTATTCACAATCCATCTCTCCTTTTCTTATATCAAGATTCCCCTCGTTAAACTCATTATTATTTTAATTATTTATGTACTGCATCCTGGGCTGCTTTAATTTTTGCCGCCATGCCGCCGATTTTTTTCAGCGGTACTGCGCACAGCGCGATACGGATACCGGCTTTGAGCGGTACGGCAAAAATGTTGTCCTCGTGCAGTTTATTGCATACTGCTTCCGGGTCACTGTCCGGAATGGACAGGAAGAAACCTGCTATGTAAGGCAGGCATTTCAGTCCGCATTCGTTGGCTTCTTTCATAAAGAGGTCGGCGCGGGCTTTAATCATCTGGTAGTAGTCGTTGCGTTCTTTCTGCACTGCTGCCAGAAGCTGCGGGTCTTTGTAAACCGTTGCCAGCGTTTTCATGGCCGGACGGTTGATGTTGGACCAGGTTGCGCGGCTGGTGTACTGGTTGATGCCTTTAAATTCATCAATAACAGCTTTGGAGCTGGATACGCCAATCATCGCACCGGTGCGCTGGCCGTACATGGTAAAGCCTTTGGACATGCTGTAAGCAACAATAGTTAAAATGTTTTCGGGCAGGCCGGAAAGTTTTTTGAAGAATTTGCGCACTTCCTGGCGTTCGCCCGCATAGTCGATGTAAGCGATATCCAAAAGCAGGGTTGCGGTTTTGCCGTTACCGTCGGTTGCAGCTTTTAAGATGTCGATAACGCCCTGCAAATCATCTTCCGTCAGGCTGTAGCCGGTAGGATTATGTGCCGGTGTGTTGATGATGAGGAGCAGGCTTTTCTGTTTGCTTAAAATTTCTTCAACCTTGGCTTTTAAGGCAGGCAGGTTGTATTTGTTGTTTTCGTCCAGCATGGTGTAGGTGTCAAGCTTTCTGCCCATGTCCTGGCACAGTACGCTGTACGGGTCCCAGTACCAGTCGCTGGTCAGCGCGGTTTCGCCTTCGTCCATATAGTTCCAGATAGCGTGGTGGATTACGCCGGTGCCGCCGCTGGTTGCAACTGCCGCCATGTAGCCTTCCGGTTTGCTGTCGCCGAAGGCTGCGTTGATAACTTCTTCCAGATAATCCGGCAGGCCGGAGATAGGTGCGTAAGCGATGAGTTCATCGGTGGAAAGGCTGCGGAAAACCTTATCGACCGTCGGCAGGCAGACGAGTTTTTCATCTTCGTCCAGAATTGCGCCGATGGTAGCGTTGGTTACGTTAGCTGCGCCGATTTCTTTAGCTCTTGCCACGCAGGCTGCGTTTGCCGCAAAAATAGTATCTTCTGCGGATTTGCCTTTGGCGTGGTTGGCTGCAATACTTGTCAGCATGGTTATTACCCCCTAAGTTTTTATCAGTCAGTTTCCCGCTTCCTGCGGAAAGAAATGGCTGTGGATAGCATTGACTGCTTTGTTGACTTCATCAGCCGGTACAAGGCAGGAAATGCTGATTTCGGACGTGCTGATTACGCCGATGTTGATGCCTGCGCCTGCCAGCGCGCCGAACATGCCTGCTGCAATGCCCGGGCTGCCCAGCATACCTGCGCCGACGATGGAAACCTTGGCTACGTTTACTTCAAGGTCCACCTTGTCAAACGGCATCTCGGCCTTAAGTTTTTCCAAAACGCCAAGGGCTTCCGCCATATCGGTTTTGGCTACGGTAAAGAGTATATCGTTTTTGTTCTGCTGTACGCTGGCGCTTTGTACAATCATGTCAACGTCCACGTTGGCATCGGCCAGCGACGCAAAAATTTTATAGGCTACACCCGGTTCGTCCGGCACGCCGCGTGCTGCAAGTTTGGCAACATTGGTGTCGTGCGCTACGCCGCGGATAACAAATTTTTTCTCCTGCACTGTATATTCCCCCCTGATAATAGTTCCCGGTACTTCGTGAAATGTTGAACGCACATGGATAGCGACGCCGTTGTGTTCGCCGTATTCCACCGCGCGCGGCTGCATTACGCCTGCGCCGAGCCTTGCCAGCTCCAGCATTTCTGCAAAGGTAATTTCGTTAAGTTTTTTGGCATTGGGCACAATGCGCGGGTCGGCTGTATAAACGCCGTCCACGTCGGTGTAAATATCGCAGATGCCTGCGTTAAGCCCTGCTGCAATGGCAACAGCAGTGGTATCGCTGCCGCCGCGCCCCAGCGTGGTAATGTCGCCGCCATCGGTAATGCCCTGAAAGCCCGCCACGATGACAACCTTGCCTTCGTCCAGCGCTTTCTGCACGCGGGATGCTTCAACATTTAAAATGCTGGCCTTGCTGTATTTATCGTTGGTTTGTATGCCTGCCTGCGCGCCGGTAAAGGATACAGCAGGCTGGCCTTTGGCGCAGAACGCGCCCGCCATTAAGGCGATGGTTACCTGCTCGCCGGTTGCAAGGAGCATATCCAGCTCGCGCTTGGGCATATCCGGGTTTACTCGCCCGGCCAATGTTAAAAGGTCGTCGGTGCTGTCGCCCATTGCCGATACGACGATAACGACTTTATCGTCCGGCTGTTTTTCTTTCAGCACCCTGTCTACAATGCCGTGAATTTTTTCCGGCGTGGCAACGGAGCTGCCGCCGAATTTTTTTACCAGTATAGCCATCAGGTTCCCCCCAAATTAATTAACTGCCATATTTATTGTAGCACAATAAATATTATCTGTATATGCTGTTTATTGTTTTACGGTTGTATACTTAAAAATTTATAATAGTCGCGCCGCTGCCGCCTTCGCTTAAAGGCGCTTCCGCCAGAGATTTTACCGCCCTGTGCGTGGATAAATACGCCGTCAGCCCGGCTTTAAGCGCGCCCGTGCCCTTGCCGTGGATAATGCGCAGGCTGGTAAGCCCAGCTAAAAGCGCGTCGTCCATTGCCTTATCGACGGCGGGGATTGCTTCATCCATCGTCATGCCGCGCACGTCAACCTCGGTGCGCGCGCCGATGCTTTTTTGCACAAAGAACTGGTGCGCAAAGCCCTTGCGTTTTTTGCCGAAGTTTTCTTCCGCAGCGTTGCTTTTGGCTTTGCCGCGCATGGCGATGCAGTCTTTAGCCTTAACGGTGGTTTTTAAAATGCCGATTTGCACGGTCACTTCGTTGCCGTTAACGGCGGTGATGGTGCCGTCCTTACCCAGCGTTTTTAAAAATACTGTCTGCCCCACTTTTGCGGTTTTAGCGGTTAAAGGCTCGCCCTCCGGCACGGGTGCTTCGCTGGCAAAACTCTTTTGCAGCTTCTTGCGTGCTTCCTCCGCCGCCTGCTGCAACTGCTTGGCGTCAAAGTCGGTTTTCATCTTGCGCAGCTCTTTCAACACGGCTTCCGTTTCGCGGCGGCTGCTGCGGTACAGCTCGTCCGCCTGCTCGCGCGCCTTGCGCAGAATTTCGTTCTTGCGATGTTCCAGTTCTTTCTTCTGCTGCGCCAGTTCGTTTTTAATGCGCTCACTTTCCGCCTTTAAACTGCGGATTTCGCGGTTCTGGCTTTCGTATTCGCGGCGCTCGCCCTCCAGCTCTTTCAGCACGTCCTCCATGTGTACATGCTCCTGCGTTAAAAAGCTGCCAGCGTTTTCTATAATTTCTTCGCTTAAGCCAAGCCTGCGGCTGATGTTAAACGCATTGCTGCTGCCCGGCACGCCCATTAAAAGGCGATATGTCGGGCGCAGGGTTACGGGGTCGAACTCCACGCTGGCGTTTTCCATGCCGGGGCGTCCGTAAGCAAATGTTTTCAGCTCGCTGTAATGCGTGGTGACAATCGTCAGCACGCCGCGGCGGTGCAGGTGTTCCAATATCGACATCGCCAGCGCCGCGCCCTCGTTCGGGTCGGTACCCGCGCACAGCTCGTCAATCAAAACCAGCTCGCCCGGTTTAACCTGCTTCAAAATCTCCACCATATTCGTCATGTGGCCGGAAAAGGTACTTAAGCTCTGTTCAATGCTCTGCTCGTCGCCGATATCGGCATAAACCGCACCGATAACCGGCATTTTAGCGCTGGCCGCCGGTACAAACAAACCTGCCTGCACCATCAGCATAAACAAACCTACCGCCTTAATGGCAACGGTTTTGCCGCCGGTGTTAGGGCCGGTTATGAGCAGCGTGTTGAATTTGCCGCCGATTTCAATATCCAGCGGCACAACCTTTTCGGGGTCAAGCAGCGGGTGGCGTCCTTTGGCTATTTCAATAGCCCCGCCCATGTTTACAATGGGGCGCACCGCCTTTTGCTGCTGCGCCAAATACGCGCGCGCGGCGATAAAGTCCAGCTCCGTAAACTGCTCCATCGCGCGGATGATTTTATCCGCTTCAGCACCGACCGCGCCGCTGATTGAACGCAGGATACGTTCGATTTCTTCCTGCTCCTGCGCAAGATAGCGCTTGATGTCGTTGTTCAAGTTTACCACCGCCATCGGCTCGATGAACAGCGTCGCACCGCTGCCCGACTGGTCGTGTACAACGCCGGGGAAGTTAAAGCGGTATTCCTGTTTGATTGGTATTACATAACGGTCGCCGCGCATGGTAACAAGCGCGTCCTGAAAATACTTCTGGTTGTTAGGGTCGTGCAGGATGCTGTCCAGCTTTTCGCGCACGCGGTTTTTGGCAACCTGTACGCCCGTGCGCAACCCTGCCAGTTTAGTGCTGGCGCTGTCCATAATCTCGCCCTTTTCGCTGATAGCCGTATTAATCAGGCGTTCAAGCTTGGGGAAGGCTTCCAGTTCATTGGCGTATTCCGCAAGCTGCGGCGCAATTTCCGCTTCACCAGCCAGAAACTGCTTAACGCTGCGCAAAGCCTCGCAGGTTGTGCCTACCTGCATCAGTTCTTCCGGCTCCAGCACGCTGCCGATGCGCGCGCGTTTTACCTGCGGCAGTATGTTGTATGCGCCGCCGAACGGAAAACGTTTGCCGTCATCGAGTAAGCGCAGGGCTTCCGCCGTTTCTTCCTGCAATTTTTTAACGGCGGCAAAGTCGCTTTCAATGCGCATGTTCATCACACGCTCGCGCCCAAGACTGGTTGCGGTTTTGCCCGCCAGCATTTCCTTTACTTTATCAAATTCTAATGTTTGTATTGCAAACTTAGCCATAATTCTCCTTATAAAACGCCGCGGAAGTAATGCCCGCGCGTGGTGTGCGGCAGGTTTTCCTCCTGCGTCAGTTCGCCGCTCATTACGCCTTTATACAGCGCCACGGTCTTGCCCGTTTCCTCATCACTGTAATAGCGTGCGTCAATCAGCATGCGCTCCACGCCTGCGTCCTGCACGGCTTTAAGGTTAGCCAGCATGGAAAGGTCGTGCGCGTTAAGCACATGCATGCGGCAGTTCTGGTCGCCCACCAGCGGGAAGCTGGCGTCCTTGCGGTCGTTTAAAAACAGCGGCTGCCCGCAGTTAAAGGTGCATTTGCCTTTATGCAGGTTGCCCAAAAAGCTGCCGCCCGCACAATATTCGGAAACCATCATTTCAATGCGTCCCTGCACCATGCACTCCAGCGGAATGCGGCTTACAGCGCATAAATGCTCAACCTGCTTCAAGGTCAGCTCCGCGCTTAACACTGCGCCCTTGGCGCCAAGCCCCTGCCAAAAGTCAAGGCTCCGGCTGTTATAAATGTTCAGCGCCATATCCGCCCACAGCGGCGTGGTGCAGTTTTCCTTAGCCAGCTGCCACAGGCCTACGTTGTTAATGTAAACGGCGTCCGGGTTCAGGCTTTGCCATTTGGCAAACTGTTTGGCGTAAAACGCCTCCTGGCCCTGGCTGATAATGCGCGGCGTGCCAGCCGCCCATTTTGCGCCGTACTTGTCGGCAAGCTCTGCCACTTTCTCGTAATCGGCGTCCGTAACGATTTTAGTGCTGAACAAGTCGCCGCCGAAGATTATATAATCCGCACCGGCTGCAAGGGCTGCCTGTGCTTTGCTTGCGGTATCGCAGCGCACGGTTAAAAGCGCATGTTTTTTTGGCACTTTCTTTTCCGCGCGCACCAGTTCAATATCAACTTTATGTTTTTCAACGCGCTTCGGCGCGAAGGCTTCCAGACGTGCTGCGTCCAGTGCTTCCGCTGCCATACGGCGCGCTTCGTTAATCTCGCTCATCGGCACCATAACACCGTCGTCAAGCTCGCAAGTTAAGCTGTTAAGCGCATATTCCGTCGTACCGAGGCGATCCACCTGCTTGCGCACGGCAGCTTCATCAAGCGCGTGTTTGCGGGCTGCTTCGGTAATAAAATTGGTTTCGCCGAAACCGGTGTTGCCTTCGTCATCCGTCAGCTCAACGGTTAAGGGCTGACCCATTTTGGCTGTAACCACCGCGTCCACGGGGATGCGGCGTTTAGCCTTGTCGCCGTAGAATTTACCGGCGTATTCCATCAATTCAGCGTCAAAGGTGCGGAACACGCGGTCGTTCATGCGCACGCCGTTAGGCACGTCGATAACAACCTGCGTGCCGGGCAAAGCGCTTGCCACTTCCGCGCCGTCCTGCGTCATTCTGGTAATGGTCGTGCCGACGCGCCCGCCTACTTTTACCCAAAATTCCAGCCCGTCGCCAAGGCTTACTTTTTTCTCTAACTTAACGGCGGCTTTGTTTTCGCCCTTAAACAATTTAACCACGCGCCCTACCATTACGCCGCGGTTATTGGGGCGGCGGTCGCTCATCATAGTTCTGCCGGGGCGGCTTACCATATAGGCGGTGGTAAAGTCGCGGTTAAAAATCTGTTCAATGTTCGCCAAATCCTTTTCCGGCACGTTGTAGTCGCCGGCAAGGTAGCTGTCGATGGCGCGGCGGTATGCATCCACCACCACTGCCACGTATTCCGGGCGTTTCATGCGCCCTTCTATTTTATAGCTGGTTACGCCCGCTTCAATCAGCTGCGGCAAAATCTCCAGCGTGTTCATATCCTTGGGGCTTAAAAGGTACTGTCCTGCGTCCGTGCCCGCCAGCATGTCGTTGCCGTTTTTATCGGTCAGCTTGTACGGCAAACGGCAGGGCTGCGCACAACGCCCGCGGTTGCCGCTGCGCCCGCCAATTAAGCTGCTCATCAGGCACTGGCCGCTGTAACAAACGCACAACGCCCCGTGGATAAAAGCTTCAATCTCGGTATCGGTACTGCTGCAAATGGTTTTAATGTCCTTAATGCTCAGCTCGCGCGCGAGGACGGCTCGTTCCATCCCATTCTGTTCGCACAGGCGCACACCGGCAAGGCTTGTCACCGTCATCTGCGTGCTGGCGTGCAAAGGCAGCTGCGGCACCAGCTTGCGCGCCAGATTGATAACACCCAGATCCTGCACGATGATGCCGTCGACGCCGACGTTGTTCAAAAACATCAGGTAATCCGCCAGTTCCGCCATCTCGTCGTCGTCCACCAGCGTATTTACCGTTATATACAGCCTTACCCGGTGCATGTGCGCAAAGTACACAGCCCGGGTCATTTCTTCTCTGTCAAAATTGCTGGCATACTGGCGTGCGCCAAAGGCCTTGCCGCCCATATAAACGGCGTCAGCCCCGGCGTTCACCGCCGCCTCCAGAGCTTCCCAGCTTCCGGCAGGCGCCAGCAGTTCTATTCTGCTTTTTTCGTTCATGCTTTTCACCATTATTCTTTGGCCGCCGCCAAAAGCTTTTCGTACTCCTTACGCAGCTTGTAAAGCTCACCCGCAAAATCAAGCGCCGCCCACACGGCCACGCGCCCGGTTTTTACAACATGCGTTCTTTCGGCAAGCTGCTGCATTTTGCTGTCAACCATCGCGGCAATGGCTTCGGTTTCTTCCTTCGGCAGGTTGCTTGTCAGGCTGTACTGCTCGTTAAAAACAGTTACGGTAGTGGTCTTTTTATCCATAGCCCCTCCGTCAGTACGCGGCAATGTCAAAGCTGAAGTTCTGCACGCCCATCATTTCCCAGCCGCGCTTATATTCCATCGTCACTTTATAAAGGCCCGGTTTCTGCACCGCCAAAAAGATAATTTCGCTGCCCTGCACGCCGGTCTGGTTGTCCATGTTCATCGGCATAATGTAGGAGCGGCCAATTTCGTAAACAGCGGCTGCGTCCGGCGTATGCAGCGCCCAGCTGTAACCGGTGCTGCGGTTGGCGTCCAGCTTAACTGCCAAAAGCGCGCCCGGTTTTACCGGCACAACACGGCCTTCAACGGCATTGGTTAATTTGGTAATCGGTAAAATACGGTTAGCCGCGGCAGCGCGGATAAAAGGCAGCAAATCTTTGTAAGGCACTACCCTATCGTAAGATGCACCCGCAGAATCGCACAGCATAAGTCCGTCCTCGCCCAGCAGCGCATGGTAATACGCGCCGGTGACTTCCTTCCTGCCGTTGCCTTCGCGGAAAATATCCGTCAAATCCAGCTCCCTGCCGGTGGTTAAATCAATGTTGATGCCCTTATAAAGCACGCCCGATGCGTTTTCGGCTTTCAGCAAAATGCCTACAACGCTGGGGCGGTTCAGCGTTACGGTGTAGGAAAGATTGCAGCTGCCGAGCTGTTTGGTAATGCTTTCGGCGGCATTACGCAGCACGCTGTTGGCGCTTTTTTGCAGGTCAACATTGTCCAGCCCGTCCGTTTCGGGCATCATGCCCGTTACGCTGCCGCTCATCACGCGGCTGTACACGGTGGCGGGCTGCTCCGCAAAGGCTACGGAAGCCATCATCATCAAAGCTAAAAACAGTCCGGTAAACTTCATCTTTCCTTACCTCCGTTATTACATATTCTTAATAAATTCAACTGCTTTTTCCATGCGCTCCAGGCATTTTTCGCGTCCCAGCAGCACCATTACGTCAAACAAACCGGGGCTTACGGTGCGTCCGGTCAGCGCAAGGCGCGTCGGGTGGATGGCTTTGCCGAGGGACAAGCCGTGTTCTTCGGCAATTTTATTGTACAGCGCTTCGGTTGTTTCAAGGTTAAATTCAGGCAGTGCCTTAATGCCGTCAATGCAGGCCTGTAAAAGCTCAACGGCTTCCGGTTTAAAATGTTTGGCAACGCCTTTTTCGTCGTAGCTTTCCACATCTTTAAAGAAGTATTCGGAAGCGTCGACAACCTCCTGCAAGGTTTTTACGCGCACGCGCACAACGTCAACTAATTTAGCAAAGTATTCTTTGTTTTCTTTCAGCCATTCTTCCGTTACAAGGCCGGATTTTACAAAGAACGGTTCTGCTTCCGGCAGGATTTCTTCCAGCGGCAGGCTGCTGAGATACTGGCCGTTCATCCAGGTCAGTTTTTTAACGTCGTAAACAGCGGCTTTTTTGCTCATCTGTTCCAGTTCAAACAGTTTTACGGTTTCTTCAAGGCTGAAAATTTCGCGTTCATCGCCGGGGCCCCAGCCAAGCAGCGTCAGGTAGTTTACAATGGCTTTGTTCAGATAGCCCTGGCTGCGGAACTCCTCAACGCTGGTCGCGCCGTGGCGCTTGCTTAATTTGCTGCGGTCCGGTGCTAAAATCATCGGCATATGTCCAAATTTAGGCGTTTCAAAACCGCAGGCTTCGTACATCAAAATCTGCTTCGGCGTGTTGCTTAAATGTTCTTCGGCACGCAGCACGTGGCTGATGCGCATCATATGGTCATCGACAACAACGGCGAAGTTATAAGTCGGCATGCCGTTGCTTTTTACAATTACAAAATCATCAAACTGGGTCAAATCAAAGGTAACGTCGCCGTGGATTAAATCATGCACGGTCAAAGTGCCTTCGGTCGGTATTTTTAAACGCACGGAATACGGTTCGCCCGCTGCCACACGCGCTTTTGCTTCTTCCACGGGGATATCGCGGCAGGTGCGCGCATAACGGAACGGCTGTTTAAGCGCACGCTGTTTTTCGCGCTGCGCCTCCAGATCCGCCGGAGTGCAGAAGCAGTAGTATGCCTTGCCCTCATCAAGTAAACGCTGGGCAACTTCCTTATACAGCGGCAGGCGCTCGCTCTGGAAGTACGGGCCAACTTCGCCGCCAACTTCCGGGCCTTCGTCCCAGTTTAAGCCCAGCCATTTCAGGCTCGTCAAAATCTGGCTGACGCTGTCCTCTTTCAAACGTTCGGTATCGGTATCTTCAATGCGCAGCACCAGCTTGCCGCCGTTTTTGCGGGCAAACAGCCAGTTAAACAGGGCCGTCCTTGCTCCGCCGATATGTAAATAACCAGTAGGGCTTGGTGCAAAACGCACGCGAATTTCGTTCATTTCATCGTCTCCTCAATAAAAAACTCTGTAACATTATAATTATACAACTTTGCGGGCTATAAAGCAATTTCCGCAAGTTAAATCTGCTTACGCAGGATAAAAAAAGCCGGCGCAAAAACCGGCTTTCATATTTATTTGCGGGTCTGACGGCGGTTGCTGCCCGTTTTAGGCGCTTTGCGCTTATCCGCAACGGCGTTTCTGCCGCGCTTGGGTCCTGCTGGTTTCTTCTTTTTCGGCGCTGCCGTTGGTTCTCTGCGGGCAATAACCTTACCTTCCAAATTCTGTTTTTCCATGCGGATGTTCAGCTTGGTTTCGATATTGCGCAGCCACTTAACCTCGTCCGCCGTGTACAGCGTAACGGCAATGCCGTCGTTGCCCGCGCGACCGGTACGCCCGATGCGGTGCACATACCAGTCAACGTCGTGCGGAATATCGTAGTTAACTACATGCGTTACACCCTCAATATCAAGCCCGCGCGCAGCAATATCGCTCGCTACCAAAATTTGCAGCTTCGCGTCGCGGAACTTTTTCATAACTGTTTTGCGTTTTGCCTGCGACAGCTCACCCGTCAGCACGTCAACATTGTAGCCCATGCCGCCCAGCACGTCACCCAAAGCGTTGGCGCGCTCCTTGCTGAAACAGAACACAATCATCAGATACGGGTTGTAGCGGTCAATTAGCGCAGCAACGGCACGGTCGCGGTATTCGTCGGTGGTCTTGATGCAAATCTGCTTAATCGCCTCCACCGTCGCCTCGTTGGGGTTAACGTCAATCAAAACAGGGTTCACGGTAATCTTGCGGCCCAACTTGCGCACTTCCTCGCTCAGCGTGGCGCTGCAAAGCATAACCTGCCTTTGCGGTGATGTCATGCCTAAAAGCTCTGCCGCATCGTCGATAAAGCCCTGCTTTAACATCTCATCCACTTCGTCCAACACAAAATACTCAACGCCGCCCAGGCTGACATTGCCCTTGCGGATATGGTCAAGCAAACGCCCCGGCGTGCCGATTAAAACGTGGCAGACGTTTTCCAGTTTATGCTTTTGCAGTTCAAAATCGCGCCCTCCGGTAACTGCCAGCACCTTAACGGCGCTTTCCCTGCCGGTTAAGCGTTTAAACTCCGTCGCAATCTGCTGCGCCAGTTCACGCGTCGGCGTAACAATCAGCGCCTGCGCATACGCCTTTGTGACATCAATACGCTGTGCAAGCGGCACCAAAAAGGCTAAAGTTTTGCCCGTACCGGTCTGCGCACGCGCAATAACATCACGCCCGGCGTAAAGCGCGGGAATGGCCTGCGCCTGCACCGGCATCGGAGTTTTAATGCCCATGTTTTTCAGTGCCTCGATGATATTTTCAGGCACCTTCATATCTTTAAAGCTCGGTAACATACTATCCCTCTTTTCAGTCTAAATTCTATTTAAAAAGCGTCCCAACAGGGGCGCCGCTCTTTATCTGCTTTATTATACCATAACAGGCAACATTTATCTTTAAAAATTTTAATTTTATATTTGAATATCCGCGCGCAAAATGTTATGCTATGTGTAGAAAGATTTAACCGGAACAGTGAGGTGGCAGTTATGCAAAATAAACGTACCTGGCTTTTCTTAATATTATTGCTCATTCTGTTCTCGCTCATCGTGGCGCAGCAGCAGCAAATCAACGACCTTAACGACGAACTTACCGCCGTACAGCAGCAGTGCGACATGCTTGAAAAACAGCTTACCGAACACATCACCCCGCCTTCGCAGGCAGAAGGTGCGATTAATGACGGTATTGTTGTTGAATGAGGTCAAACAATTACAAATTTGACTAACCAACCATTCTGTTTTATAATTATTACAGAAAACAAAAGGCTGCCGATAGACGGTCAGCCGCAAATTATAGTGAAAACTTAAAGTAAGCCGTCACAAACTTGCAGGTCCTGTGGCGGCTTACCTGTTTTTATGGTATCTATCTCTTCCGAGGGCATAGCCAAAAGAAAAGACTGTTATCGAATAGCCTATTACGGTTAATAAATCAATAACATCCATACTATCCCCTCCTTCATAGTATTTCCGGCTTACGCCGGATTTCTATGTCATCGGAGGGTCACAGTCCCTCCGTTGGAGGGCTAACCGCCTACCGTTATGGCAGCACATTTGCCTGTTTATAATAACAGAAAAATATAAATCTGTAAAGATACAAAACCCCGGCTCATAAGTACCGGGGTTTTAATTTTAATATTTAATCACAAATTTATCAAAAAATAAAATTTAACATATTTGACTGCTGACGTAACCTGTTTTATAATAAATATAGGATAAAACCAATAAAGGAGATTTTATGCAAAACTTTGACATATTTTTTTATCAAACTGACGAAGGCATATGCCCTGTCGCCAATTATCTTAAATCAATTCAGGATAAAAAACTTTACGCCAAAATTTTACGTGACATCAATCTTTTAAAAGTTTCAGGCAATCTGCTGCACGAGCCTTACTAAAAATCACTTTCACACGGATTATTTGAACTGCGTACCAAGCAGGGCAGCAACATTTCCCGCATCATTTATTTTTTCATCATTGGCAACCGCATAATTTTAACTAATGGTTTTATAAAAAAGACCAACAAAACACCTAAAGAAGAACTTAATAAAGCATTAAAATATAAAAATGATTATTTAAATCGCTTTTCATCAAAGGAGGGTTTTGATTATGGTAAAATTTGATGATTTTTTACAGCAGGAACTTACCAATGACGAAGAATTAAAAAAGGAATATGAAGCACTCGAAATTGAATATCAGTTAAAGCAAGCCTTAATCGAAATCCGTAAAGGTCAAAAAATGACACAAAAAGAACTGGCTGCACTTACAGGCATCCATCAGTCCGATATCAGCAAAATTGAAAACGGAACAGCCAACCCAACCGTTAAGGTTTTACAGCGCCTTGCCAAAGGTTTAAACAAAAAACTGGTTATTCAGTTTTTGCCATTAAATAACAACGAAGCCGCAGCCAAATAATTTAATACACAAACCACAAAACCCCGGCACATAAGTACCGGGGTTTTAGTTTTTAAGTTTTAATATTTAACCGGCAACGTTATTTAAAACGTCCAGCGCATACCGGCGTTCCACTGCCACGGGGTATCTACATCGCCGCCAAAGGTTTTTACAACGTCGGCGTAAACATAGCTGTTGGCGCTTGTTTTGTAGTTAAAGCCAATACCCGCTTCGCACCAGGTATCGCCAATATCCTGACGGTAGCTGTTGGTTAAACCGTTCATGCTTAAATAAGTATCGGCGCTACCCGCAAAATCATGCAGCAGGCTTGCTTTGGCATAAATGCTGCCGCTTTCGCTGATATCCTTGCCAACTTCAAAACCGATACGCCCTACTGCGCTTTCCAAGCTGTCCTGATGAACTTTAATGCCGTTATTGGTAGTATAATCTTCGCTGCCGATGCGCATTAAGGTAAGCTGTGCCTGCGGTGTTACATACCAGCCGTCGTTAAGCGCAACCTTCATGCCGTATTCGCCGCTTAAGCTGGTGCCCCAGGCGTCATAATCGCCGCTGGTGTGCCCTGCTTCGGTGTAAATATCAAAATCATTGCTTAACCTGCCCTGTTTTAAAACAATATCGGCATAATGCCCTTTATCTCCCAGCCAGGTGCCGTACAGGCTTAAGGACGTGCTGCTGTTTTCGCCGTCGCCCTGTGCGTAGGTTGTTTGCCCGTCGTTATGGCTTACAGCCGCTCCATAGTGCCAGTCACCACTTGCCCAGTCGTAGCCCATCTGGAAGAAGTTATACTGGTTTTTGTATGCGCCGTCGTATTCAAATTCGCCGCGGCTCATACGCACCCAAACGCCCTGCCCGCCATCGCTGTTACGCAGCTCGCCAAGGCGCTGGCTTAAGGTGCTGTCCTCCTGCCGCCACGCCACAATGGCAGTTTCACTAAAATTCTGCATGGCTTTCATAGTTTGAGTTACTTTGTTACCAAAAATAACATTATCTACATAACCACGGTTGTTGTTATTGGTATCAAATAACAAATCACCGCTTGCTTCAGGGGTGATAAGCCCTTCTTTAATTACAACTTTACCATTAAGGTTATCATTATCACCGTCATAAAAAACTTTTCCTGCTAATACATTCAAATTTTCCTCTGTTTTATCAACATCCAAAGTATTAATCGTAGTATTAGCTATACCTACATTGATAAAAGCGCCTTCTTCTGCGTCATCAAAAACAACCGAACTGGTATCAATATTTACTACTCCTTCATTGTTGGTATCATCAGCTTTAAATAAGATATTCCCTGTTCCCGAATATTTGAAAATTTTAATATCAGCCCAAAAAGGAGTATCTACATAAATATTGCCCTGATTCATTGTAAGTTCATTAACTTCGCTATATCCGGTAGCAGTCCACTGGGCACCATTCGCGAGATTTAAAGTACCGTTTTCATCTTCAATACTACCAGTTAGAACGGAATCAGCAGTATTAAGGTTTAAATTAATTACCCCATCATCGTAAGTAATCAGATTACCATTTATTAAAACCTTGTTAGCAGTACCCTGATTTACATTAATAACAGATTCATTATCAGCCATAATTGCATATACGCTAACATCTTCATTATCAGCAGAAGCAGTTATGCTGCCACCGGCAAAATTAATTTCGCCATTATACCATCCGCACAAACCTATTGATTCACTATCATCAGCACCGCCAATAGTTTCTGCTGTAACATCAGCTACTCCAATATCAATAGTACCGCCGTCAGCCAGTATTCCTCTGGCACCTATTGTACCTGAGCCTTCGGCTTTAACTGTTATTTTCCCACCAGTTTTATCTATTTGTCCATCAAAAGTACGAACACCATCAGCATATACAGGCTGACTTTCTTTATTTATTGCGTGTACATTTATGTCGCCATTACCTGTATTAATTATTCCACCTTCATTCGCACGTATGCCATTTGCATAAGTTTCCCAGATAAATTTATTACCAGAAGCAGTAACTGCAATATCTAAATCACCGGTTTGAACATCAATATCTTTTTCTGCTCGAATACCAAAAGCAGTAACATAATAGCCCCCTGTTTCGTTTGCCGCAGATTCCGCAGTAACATTTATACTACCATTACCCATAATAATTTTATTATTAGAACCTTCTGCATAACCATCAATTCCGAATGCATTAATACCATATTTGGCATTTAATACTTTTACATCAATATCCGCATTACCAATTTTGATTACATTATTATCGGAAGATGAAGATGAAGTTAGATACACACCACTACCCATTGTATAAAAACTTGATTCTGAATCCTCTACAAATACATTAATATTTCCTCCGGCACTTCTATCTATTTCCTTATTACCATTACCTTGCAAATATATACCATATGTTGGATTAGCATTCTCCTTATTTGTCATAGATATATCTAATTCACCATTAATTATTATTTTGTTAACATCAGCATTTCGCTCATAATCTAAACTTATGCCGCGCTCTTCGCCATCAATAACTAACTTTGCATCTGTACCAAAATCATATGTATAATTGCCATTACCGTCATCTTTCTTTATATCTGCACTATAATTATCGCCGCTACCTGTAACGCCGTATTTGCCGCCAGCACGCCGCCTGCCAAAATGCACAGTAAAATTTTAGAGCGTAAATTTTTTCTCATAAAAATACCTCCTCCGTTTTACATGGAGGAGGAAATTTAGCAGTTACTTTTCCTCTTTTTATTACTGCGCGAAGCGCAGTTCCCCCCCAGTGAGATTTTACACTTTAATTATAGCATATTCAAGCACTTTTTGAAAATTTTTATAATATTTTTTCGGCGTAAATTTACAAAAATTTTTACAAAACTGCTTTTTATTGTTAAATTCAGCGTTAAATTTACAAACGCTTTGGGCGTTGTTTTCACCAACTCACTTCAATATCCACATGCCGCTTTATAAAAAAACAGGCACTATCTACAAACTGAGATAGTGCCCGTAAGCAGTTTTGCTTTTAAGTTTTTATGCTTCAGCAGGTTTGTGGTTTTTGCGCTCGCGCATTTTAATCCACATGGGGCCCGCCAGGCAGATAGAGGTATAACCGCCGCTGGCAAAGCCAACCAGCATAGCAAACATAAAGTTGTGGATAGTAGCGCCGCCGTACAGGAAGATGACCAGTACAGCAAACAGCGCCGTTGATTCCGTGTAAACGGTACGCGTCATGCACTGCCAGATACTTGTTTCAACAAGTTCTTCCAGCCCTTCGCTGCGGCGGTGCAGTTTAAGGTTTTCGCGGATACGGTCAAAAATTACAACCGTGCCGTTGATGGAAAAACCTACAACCGTCAAAAGCGCTGCTACGAAAGAAGAATCCAGTTCCATCTGGAAGAAGGAGAAATAACTGATGGTTACAAATACGTCGATAACCAGTGCCGCTACCGCAGCCACCGCAAAGTTAAATTCAAAGCGGTATGTGATGTACACAATCATCAAAAGCCACGAGAGTACAACAGCCATCGCCGCCTGCTCAATCAGCTCCTCACCAATCGTCGCGCCGATATTTTCCATTCGGTTAATCTGGTAATCGCCAAGGGCTTTCATGTCGTTAACAGCAGCGCGCAGCTGTTCGTCTTCAACAAGCCCGGTGCGGATAAGCACGCTTTTGGAGGCTTCGTTGTTGGTGCTGTTTTCCAGCTGGATGATACTGTTGCCCATGCCGTGTTCGGTTAAAACATCGCGCACCTGTGCAACGGTAACTTCCTGGTTAAAGGTTAAATCGACGATACTGCCGCCGGTAAAATCAATACCCATGTTAAAGCCGCGGGTAAAAACGGAAACTACGCCCAGCACAAGCACAATCAGCGTAAGCCCCATAAAGTATTTAAAATGCTTTACAATTGGGAATCTCATTATTTAGCCGCCTCCTTTTTGGGATATTTAACTCCGTAAAGGAAGCCGTTTTTAGTAAGGTTGCTTGCCAGTAAGAAGTTCATCAAGAACTTGGTTACCGTAATGGCGGTGAACATACTTAAAACAACGCCAAGGCCCAGCGTTACGGCAAAGCCCCTGATCGGGCCGGTGCCCAGATAGAACAGGATTAAGGCTGCGATAAGCGTGGTGATGTTGGAGTCGAAAATGGTTACAAACGCACGCGAGAAGCCTTTATCCATTGCGCTGCGCAGGGTTTTGCCCGCTGCAACTTCTTCTTTGAAGTGTTCAAAAATAAGTACGTTGGCGTCAATCGCCATGGCAATGGACAGGATAATGCCCGCTATGCCCGGCAACGTCAGCGTTGCGTCAAGGTAACGCATGATTAAGAGCAAGAGCATTACATACAGCAAAAGTGCGATATCCGCAACAACGCCCGGGATACGGTAGAACAAAAGCATGAAGGCAAAAATGCCCACAATGGCGATGGAGAACGCCACAATGCTCTTTTCTTTGGAGTCCTGACCGAGGGTCGGGCCTACGGTGCGGTTTTCCATTACTTCAATTTTAACCGGCAGAGAGCCGCTGCGCAGCAAAATTGCCAGGTGTTCCGCTTCTTCCATGCTGCGGGAGCCGGAAATCTGCGCTTTGCCGCCGGTAATTGCTTCCTGTACAACAGGGCTGGTCAGCACTTCGCCGTCCAGAAGGATGCTGATGGGCCGGCCGATGTTGCGCGCCGTCAAATCGGCAAATTTTGCGCCGCCTTCGTCGGTAAATTCAAGCCCTACAACGCTTTGGTTGGCGCCGGTCATCTGCGCACGCGCGTCGCGCAAATCCTTACCGGTTAAAACAGTGGTGCCGTTAACGTCCTTAAACTCCAGCATGGCGGTACGGCCCAGCATGTTAATAGCCTGGTCCGGGTCTTTAATGCCCGGCAGCTCAACAATAATGCGGTCCTTGCCCTGACGCTGGATAACAGGCTCGGTTAAGCCCAGCTCGTTAACGCGCCTTTCAATAATTTTTACGGTTCTGTTTAAAGCATCGTCGTCAATCTTCGCTTCCGGCGTTTCAATCGCCTGCAGCACAACGTGCGTGCCGCCCTGAAGGTCGAGGCCCTGCTTGATGGAATTAGCCAGCGGATTGATGTACATAATAAACCCGCCGATAATAGCCAATGAGATGATCAGGAATTTGCCTAACTCATTCCATCTCAAAGTTATTGCCCCCTTTATTCTTTTTTATCAAATTACCTGCATTTTGCCGCCTGCGATTCAGTGATGACGTAATCCATTTTAACGTCATGCTCATCGCAGATTATTTCATCACGCAGCAAAATACCGTAAGTAATGCCTGTTTTAACGGCATTTGTGCAAGCAGATAAGAAACGGTCGTAATAGCCTGCGCCCATGCCGATGCGCCCGCCGGACAAATCAAAACCAACGCCCGGCACCAGCACCAGGTCAATCTGCTGCGGCGCAATTACAGGCGCGTTTTTTGCCGCCGTGCGGATGCCGTAAGCGCCAATTTGTACATCGGCCAAAGCTTTTAGCTGCACTGCCTGCATGGTGTGCGCCCCGGTTACAAGCGGCACGCAGACGGTTTTGCCCTTTTGCAGCGCGTCGTTTATAACGGCGTCGATATTTACTTCGTTGCCAAAGGCAAGATACGCCAACACCGTTTTGGCATCTGCGTAAGCATTGCCTGCAATAATGCGCGCGCAAACCTTGCTGCTTTTGGCCGCCACTTCTGCCTTAGAAAGCCGATTGCGCAAAGATTTAAGTTCTTTGCGCAATTGAGTTTTATCCATTATTTCTTTTCATCAAGCAGCTCCTGCTTGGCAGGGTCCTGATAAGCGCTGATAGCGGTACGCAGGAATTCAACTTCTACGTTTTCGCAAACTTTGAGGACGACTTTCTTCTCGCTCAGACGGGTAATGGTGCCGTACATGCCGCCGACGGTAACAACCTTATCACCCTTTTTCAAAGATTCAAGCATGCGCTGTCTTTTCTTTTCTTCTTTCTTGTGCGGTCTGTCAATCATCCACCAGAAGATAAATGCCAGAATTAAAAAAGGCCAAACACCGCTGAAGAAAGATAAAATACTATCCATTCGCTTACCTCCTCAATTAACTACTATACTGTCTATTTTAATTTATTTACGGCAAAATAGCAAGTTTTTTAGCCGCGGTAATTTGCAAGGTACGCCTCGCGGAATTCCGGGAAACGGTCCTCGGCAATTGCCTGACGGATTTGTTTTGCCAGGTCGAGCAGAAAATGCAGGTTGTGAATTGTGAGCAGCCTTAACGCAAAAAGCTCCTCTGCCTTAAACAAGTGCCTGATGTACGCACGCGAGAAGTTGCGGCAGGTGTAGCAGTTGCAGCGCTCGTCAATCGGACGGAAGTCTTCTTCGTAAGTTTTGTTGCGCACAACCAGACGCCCTTCCGGCACCATGGCCGTGCCGTTGCGCGCCACCCTTGTGGGGAACACGCAGTCGAACATATCGACGCCGAGGTTTACGCCTTCAATAATGCAGTCCGCCGTGCCGACGCCCATTAAATAGCGTGCCTTGTTCTTGGGCAAATGCACCGTCGTATCGGCTAAAATGTCATACATCATCGGCTTGGGCTCGCCCACGCTTAAACCGCCGATGCCGTAGCCCGCAAAATCCATCTGCGTTAAGCTGTCGGCGCTCATTTTGCGCAGGTCTTTATACATGCCGCCCTGCACAATGCCGAACAGCGACTGGTCCTCGCGGGTATGCGCCTTTAAGCAGCGCTCCGCCCAGCGCGTGGTACGTTCCGTCGATTGTTTGGCGTACTCGTAATCCGCAGGATACGGTATACACTCGTCAAACGCCATGGCGATATCCGCGCCAAGCGCCTCCTGCACCTGTGTGGCAATCTCCGGCGACAGGAACTGTTTGCTGCCGTCGATGTGGGAGCGGAAGGTTACGCCTTCCTCTTTTATTTTGCGCATCGCCCCCAGGCTGAAAACCTGAAAGCCGCCGCTGTCTGTGAGCATGCCGCGCTTATAATTCATAAACTTGTGCAGGCCGCCGGCTTTTTTAACAAGCTCGTGCCCCGGGCGTAAAAACAAATGATAGGTGTTGGAAAGTATTACCTGGCTGCCCATTTCGTAAAGTTCTTCGGGCGACAGGGTTTTTACTGTTGCCTGCGTGCCGACCGGCATGAACATCGGCGTTTCAAACGTGCCGTGCGGCGTGTGCAGGCGCCCCAAACGCGCGCCGCTGCGGCTGCATTCCTTAATCAGTTCGTAAGTAACAGCGTGCATTGTTGTCCTCCGTTTTTATAAATGGTCGGTGATGAACATGGCATCGCCGAACGAGAAGAAGCGGTATCTTTCGCGCACTGCTTCTTCGTAGGTTTTAAGCATAATTTCGCGGGTTGATAAGGTGGAAACCAGCATCAGCAGCGTGCTTTGCGGCAGATGGAAGTTGGTAACAAGCGCGTCCACCATTTTAAATTTATAACCGGGGTAGATGAAAATATCCGTCCACGCCGCGCCCGGTTTAATAACACCGCCCCCTGCGGTTGCAGCTGCTTCAAGCGTGCGCACCGCCGTTGTACCGACGCTTACAATACGCCTGCCTGTGGCTTTGGCTTTGTTAATGGCTTCTGCCGCCTCGGGCGTGATGGTATAAAATTCTTTGTGCATGATGTGGTCTTCGATGCGTTCCTCGCTGACCGGGCGGAAAGTACCCAGCCCGATGTTAAGCGTAACGAAAACTTCTTCGCAGCCCATGTCCTTTACCTTCTGCAAAAGCTCTTTGGTAAAGTGCAGTCCGGCCGTCGGTGCGGCAGCGCTGCCCTTGTCGCGGCTGTACACAGTCTGATAGCGTTCTTTGTCTTCCAGCTCTTTGGTGATGTACGGCGGCAGCGGCGTTTCGCCAAGGCGGTCTAAAATTTCTTCAAACACGCCTTCAAATTCAAAACGCGCAATGCGCCCGCCAAACTCGGTGTTGTCCACAATCTCGCAGCTTAAATCGTCGCTAAACTTAATCTTCGCGCCGATTCGCAGGCGTTTGCCCGGACGCACCAGAACTTCCCAGTCCGTCGCGTTCAGGCGGGTCAGCAAAAATACTTCCGCCTTGGCGCCGGTGTCCTTGGTGCCGTGCAGGCGCGCAGGGATAACGCGGGTATCGTTAAACACCAGCAAATCGTCAGGGCGCAGGTAATTGGGCAAATCATAAAAATGGCGGTGCTCCAGCTTGCCAGTGTCCTTATCCACCACCAACAGGCGCGAATGGTCGCGCGGCTCCATCGGAGTCTGCGCAATCAGCTCCTGCGGCAAATCATAATTAAAATCGCTTACTTGCATTTTTTCTCCACACTTTTCAATATATTTTGGCAACATTGGTGTTGCGGTAATAGTAACGCAAAATCTGTTTATAATAACCGGCGGCATTGCCCGCGTCGTTGGCAAGCTGGCGCGCGCCCCACAGGCTTAAACCAAGCCCCGTGCCGCTGCCGCGCCCTTTAAAAATAACCTTTTCTCCGTCCACGCCGCTGATGAGCTTAATGGTTTTGGCAATGCCCGTTTCCGTTTTTTCCTTATCTTTAAGTTCAATCTCTATCTCTTTGCGGCCGATTTCCATACCTAGATAATTTTCAATAGGCACGTCCAGTTTATCAGGTATCGGGCGCGTAACTTCAATGCTAAACAGCGTACTTGGCAGGCCGAACAGCTCCATCGCCTTTGCGGCAGGCACAATAATGCTGCCCTTGTCCCCCGCAAAACCAAGCTGCAAAACACGGCCCGTGTCGCTTCTGTCCGGCGCGTCCGCATCCATGTCGGCAAGCTGAATGCTGCCCAGCTTGCCGCAGTCGTACCCGCCGCGCTGTAAACCGGCGGCAATGTCTTTTGCTTCAAAGCTGCGCTCCCAGTTATAATCGGGCGCGTCGCCGTCAAAATCCTTTACGCTGCGCAGGTACGGCAAATACCGCCCGATGACGTTCTCGCTGTTTTCGGTATAGCCGCCGCTGCTTAAAGTAGTATAAGCAGCAATCAAACTGCCGTTGTAGCTTACAACCTCGCCTTTAGTATCGTCAATCAGCTTGTTCAGCGGGCGCTGCTCGCCATCCACACCCGTGTAAATAAAATTCTTTTCGCCCGCGCGGATGTCAAAATCAGGGTCGCTGCCATTTTGCGCCGTATATAACGCGTAGGTGCGCATGGCAACGGCCTGCGCCTTTAACGCCTCGTCCGGAAAGTACGCCGGCACGGTGCGCCCCATGACGCTGTACAGGTATTCTTCAACCGGCAGCACGTTGCGCACGACAAGGTTTTTGCCGCCGCGGCGCAGCAAAATTTCAATGCTCCCGCGGTATTCCCTGCCGTTAACCTTAACGCCCTCGCCTTCAATCGAGGCAACAGCGTCGCCGAAGCTCATATCTTCAACATTAAGCCTGTGGTTGGCAGCGTTAAAATAATACTTGCCTGCCTTAAACATAAATTCGCGGCTGTTACCGTCGCCGTAAGCGCGCGTTTTAACGGTAAAATCGGCATCGCTGCTTATTTCTGCCGTAAACTGGTCCACCACAAGGCCGACGGAAATTGTACCGGCAGCCTGCGCAAGCGGCGTGCCAACCAGCATCAGCAGGCACAGCAATGCGGCATATAAAATTTTCATCGGCTGCCTCCTTCCGTCAGGCTTTAGGTTTCGGCTTCTTCTCGTAGCGGTCGCGTTCACTGAACACACAGCCGCAGTAAGGCTGGCGGTACAGCTCCAGCTCTAAGCTGATATCGACGCCGCGCTGATAACCCACGCGGAAATCCTCATAATAAAAGGGAATATCAAACTCTTTGGAAGCTTCCTCCGCCAGTTGTTTAATCAGCTCATGCTTTTGGTAAGGGCTTACCAGAAGCGTCGTTGTAAAAGCATCATAGCTGTTTTCTTTGGCGTACTGCGCCGCGTAACGCATACGGGTACGGTAGCAGTAAGCGCAACGGCAGCCCGGTTCATCCAGCATGCCGCGCACACATTCTTCCAAGGAGTAGCTTTTATCCACCGTAAGGTGGTATTTTTTCTTTTCGCAAAGCTCGCGCAGGGCGGCAATGCGGCGTTTAAATTCCTTATAAGGGTGAATGTTGGGGTTAAAAAAGATAATGTCAAACTGCACGCCGTCCGCCGTCAGCTTTTCCGTGGGATAGCAGGCGCACGGCCCGCAGCAGGCATGCATTAAAAGTTTCATTAACGTTTCTCCTCTTTATAGGGCAGTCCCAGATATCTGTACGTTTCGCGCGTGGCAATGCGTCCGCGCGGCGTGCGCTGGATTAAGCCCAGCTGCATCAGATACGGCTCGATTACGTCCTCGATGGTGTCGCTTTCTTCGCTGACCGCAGCGGCAATGGTTTCAATGCCGACCGGACCGCCGTTAAAGGTTTTGACAATCGTCTGCAAAATGCGGCGGTCGTTGCGGTCAAGCCCGTACTGGTCAACTTCAAGGCGTGCCAGCGCTTCATCGGCAACCTGCGCCGTAATGCTGCCCGCGCCTGCCACCTGTGCAAAATCGCGCACGCGCTTTAATAAACGGTTGGCAACACGCGGCGTACCGCGGCTGCGTCGGGCAATGGCCTGCGCGCCCTCACGGTCGATAGCAACGCCCAAAATCTCTGCCGCACGCTCAATAATAAAGCACAGTTCTTCCGGCTTGTAAAATTCCAAACGGCACTGCACGCCAAAACGGTCGCGCAAAGGCGCGGCAATAGCGCCCAAACGTGTCGTTGCGCCAATCAGCGTAAACTTCGGCAAATCAAGGCGCACACTGCGTGCGCTCGGCCCTTTGCCGATGATGATGTCCAGCGCAAAATCCTCCATGGCGGAATACAAAATTTCCTCCACCGTTTTGCTCAGGCGGTGAATTTCGTCGATGAACAGTACATCGTTCTCGCCAAGGTTAGTCAAAATCGCCGCCAGATCGCCCTGACGCTCAATCGCCGGGCCGCTGGTTACGCGGATGTTGACATTAAGTTCGTTGGCAATAATATTGGCCAGCGTGGTTTTGCCAAGCCCCGGAGGCCCGAACAAAAGCACATGGTCCAGCGCTTCGCCGCGTTCTGCCGCTGCCTTGATAAACACCTGCATATTCTGTTTTACCTGGTTCTGCCCGATGTATTCGGCAAGGCGGCGCGGGCGCAGGCTGTACTGCCAGCCGTCAGTATCCTGTTCCCTGCCGGTAATAATTCTTTCCTGTTCGTTCATTATTTCCTCCCGGCAAATACCTTAAGCACCTGCTTGATAATGTCCTCGCAGGGCATTGCTTCGTAGCCCGGCACGGTTTTTAAGGCCGGTACAATCTCGCTGTTGCTGTAACCAAGCGCCTGCAAAGCCTCAATCGCTTCGCCGACGGCGTTTTGCGGCACATCGCTCTGCGGGTAAAATACAGCGTCAATCACATCACTGCCGCCGCTTATCTTGTCCTTCAATTCAAGCAGCAGGCGTTCCGCCGTCTTTTTGCCAATGCCCGGCAGCTTGGTCAGCGCCTTCATGTCTCGGTTTTCTACCGCCATGTAAAAATCATCCGGCTTTACAGCCGATAAAATACCCAGCGCAACCTTGGGGCCAACGCCGCTGATGCCTATTAACAGCACAAATAAATCGTAATACTGCTTTTGCAGAAAGCCGAACAGTAAAATTGCGTCCTCGCGCACGGAAGTATAGGTATGCACGCGCACCTCGCTGCCCATGGTAAGCGCCGCAAGGTTGGCCGAGGGCATAAACACGCGGTAACCGACGCCGCCCGGCGTTTCTATCAGGCAGTATTCATTTTGTAGTTCTGCAACTTTGCCTTTTATTGAACCAATCATTTTGCAAGCTCCGTCCATCTTCTTGTTGACGCTGTGTGCAGCCCGCAGATGGCCATTGCCAGTGCGTCCGCCACGTCGTCGGGTTTTGGTGTTTCGCGCAGGTTTAAAAGGTGCTTAACCATAAACTGCACCTGCTTTTTATCGGCGCTGCCAAAGCCGACTACCGACTGTTTAACCTGTATCGGCGTAAACTCCAGCACAGGCAGGTTGTGGTTGGCCGCCGTTAAAAGCACCACGCCGCGCGCCTGCCCTACGCTGATTGCCGTCGTAACATTGCGGTTAAAAAAAAGCTGCTCCACGCTCATAATATCGGGGCGGTATTCTTCAATAAGCTTCGTCAGCCCGTCGTAGATTTTTTTTAAACGCAGTTCCGGCAGTAAATCCTTATCGGTAAACACCGCGCCGTAATGCACTGGGCGCAGGCGGTTGCCAATCATCTCCACCAGCCCAAAGCCGCAGATAGCGGTGCCGGGGTCAATACCTAATGCCAGCATACACAAACTCCCGTCTTATACAAAGCAGGCAGGCCGTTAAGCCTGCCCCCTGTAAATTTCAATTATTCTTCGTCATCTTCCGGCAGGTCTGCGTTGGTGTAAACATCCTGCACGTCGTCAAGGTCGTCCAAAAGATCCAGCATTTTCTGCACTTTGGCAACGCCTTCTTCGTCAAGCTCGGCCATCGTATCGGGAATCATGGTAATTTCTGCCATGGCAACCTCTACGTTGTTGTCGGCCAGCGCTTTTTCCACAGCGTCAAAGTCTTCCGGCTGGGTGATGATTTCAAAAGCGCCTTCTTCGCTCTTAACATCTTCGGCGCCTGCTTCCAGCGCAATCATCATCAGGTCATCCTCGGTCAGGCCTTCGTTTTCCTCAGCGTCGATGCTGAATACGCCTTTGCGTTTAAACATCCAGTTTACGCAGCCGGTTTCACCCATGTTGCCGCCCGATTTGCTGAATACGTGGCGCACATCGGCAGCGGTACGGTTGCGGTTGTTAGTAAGTGCGGATACCATAACGGCAACGCCTGCCGGGCCGTAGCCTTCGTAGGTAATTTCTTCGTAGTTGCCGCCTTCGGCAGCGCCCTGGCCTTTTTTAATGGCACGCTGGATATTATCTTTCGGTATATTGTTGGCTTTAGCTTTGCTTAAAGCCAGTTTTAATCTCATATTGCCGGTAGGGTCAGGGCCTCCCATCTGCACAGCAATGGTAATTTCTCTGCCGATTTTGGTGGTAATTTTACCGCGCGCAGCATCGGCTTTGCCTTTTTTGTGTTTGATATTAGCCCATTTAGAATGTCCGGACATAACTGATTCCTCCTAAAAACTTAACTGGTTATTAACCCATAATACTAAACTATTATACTACAACGCGCCGGTCATTTCAATAATTTATGCGCACGCCTGTGCGGATGTTTCCTTTTATTTACATTTATCCTTGTTTTGCCGCCGCCTGCTATTGTATAATAACATTGGTGATGAAATGAGAATATTTTTATGGCTGCTTGCCGCAGCGTTTTTAGCGGCGGGCATTTACCAACAACAATATATGGAAGTGCTGCACAAAGCAATCCTTATCTGTCTGGAGTGCATCGGCATTGGCTAAACGGTTTTTGGTACAGTGCATATCGGCGCTTTTGCACAACGGCAACCTGCCGGGCTTCATCACCGGGCGTATCTGGCAGGCGCAGCCCAAAAGCGTGTGCGTGCCGGTGTTAAACTGCTATTCGTGCCCCGGCGCACTGGGCGCGTGCCCCATCGGCTCATTGCAAAGCACCCTTGCGGGGACGGCGCTTAAATTTCCGTTTTACGTTGTAGGTCTTTTACTTTTATTCGCGCTCTGCTTAGGCAGGATAATTTGTGGCTGGCTGTGCCCGTTTGGGCTGGTACAGGATTTGCTATACAAAATCCCCACGCCGAAGCTTGCCAAAAACAGCATAACGGCAAAACTGATTTACTTAAAATATGTTATCGCCATTATTTTTGTGGTGCTGCTGCCAATTTACTTCTGGGCGGCAGACGGCGTCGGCGCACCGGCGTTCTGCAAATACATCTGCCCCGCAGGCACATTGGAAGCAGGATTGCCATTATTTGCGCTTAACGAAAATTTACGCAGCGGCATCGGGCTTTTATTCGGCTGGAAGTTTTTGCTGATGGCCGTCATTTTGGGCGCGTGTGTTTTTATTTACCGTCCGTTCTGCCGTTTTCTGTGCCCGCTCGGCGCGTGGTACGGTTTGTTCAACAGGCTTTCGCTGTTCGGCATCCGCGTGGACGCGGCAAAATGCACTAACTGCAATGCCTGCGTTAAGGTTTGCAAAATGGACTGCCAGAAAGTTGGCGACCGCGAGTGCATTAACTGCGGCGAATGTAAAAAATACTGCCCGACGGGGGCAATAAGTTTTAAAACTAAATTTTAGGAGTGGTTAAATGTTTACCTGGAAAAAATTTTTGCTTATTACTGTTGCTGCGGCTGTTGTAGGCATCGGCAGCGCCTTTGGCTGGTCGTACTATCAGGCCAATAATTTTAACAACGCGGCGCAGGAAACCATCAACACCGAAGCACCCGACATTACCGTTACCGCCATGGACGGCACGCAGCTTAAACTTTCTGACCTGCGCGGCAAAACCGTGTTTGTAAACTTCTGGGCAACATGGTGCGGTCCCTGCATGGTGGAAATGCCCGAAATGAACAAAATTTATCCGGATTACAAGGATAAAATTGAGTTCTTTACCGTAAGCATCGACGACGCTAAGGCTGATTACGAAAAATATACCAAAGAAAGCGGCTTTGCCTTCCCGATGTACTGGGGCGACAAAAACGCCATTATCAAAAATTACGCTTTGCAGGGTATACCGGCATCGTACATCGTCGATAAGTACGGTACCATTATCCATTCCCACATCGGCGCAATGAACGAACAACAGCTGCGCGACTTTTTAAATAAAGTGCAGTGAAACAAACAACCCACTTGCCATTAGCGGCAGGTGGGTTGTTTTTACGTACAGATAAACAAGAAGGTTTATGTGCTATAAACACCAGACAAAAACTGCGGCGGCAAAATTTAAGGCATTATTCTCCGGGAGCTCAGCCGCAAAGCCTAAGCGGAATCGGAGGAGCCGCAGCATTTTTGCGGTGTTGAAATAGTGCATGAACCTTCTTGTTTATAGCACAACTCCATTATTTTTACAAAATTTTTACCCTGTTTTAATAGTAAAATTTTCCATACCCATACCCGTATTGACAAGGCTGTTTTTTGCGGCTACACTATCGTTAGAAGCTGTTTTTAACGGCAATTTTTATTTTGCAGGAGCTTAAAATGAAAGCTTTATCCGGCAAGAAAACCAAAGACCTAACGCACGGCCCGATTGCCAAACCGCTGTTCTGGTTCTCGCTGCCGCTGTTTGCGGGCAGCCTTATCCAGCAGCTGTACAGCACCGTCGATTTAATCTTCGTCGGGCAAAACCTTGGCAAGGACGCTGCCGCAGCAGTCGGCGCCAGCACGTTTATCATCATAATCATCATCGGCTTTTTTATCGGCCTGTCCGTCGGCATCGGCGTTATAGCCGCCCGTGAATTTGCCCGCGGCGAATTTGACGAACTGCACCGCGTAGTTCACTGCACCGCAGGCCTTACCATAGCCTTTTCCGTAATATTTACCATCCTTGGCATCTGGCTTGCGCCGACCGTACTGGAATGGATGAACACGCCGCCCGAAATCATGCACTGGGGTACGGTGTACATCCGCGTCTTTCTGCTCAGCTTGTTTTCCATCGTCAGCTATAACGTGGGCAGCGGCATTTTAAGGGCGCTGGGCAATTCGCTTTCACCGATGATTTACCAACTTATCGGCGGCATCGCCAACGTCATCGGCAACTTTTTGTTTGTGTATTACTGGAACTTCGGCATTACCGGTTCCGCCATGGCAACTGTTGTTTCGCAGACTCTGGCTGCAGGGCTTGTCATCCGCCACCTGTGCACTATGGACGAGCGTTACCGCCTGCACTTCAAACAAATCTGCATCGACTGGCCTCTGGCGCGCGAGATTTTCCGCATCGGCATACCGGCGGCGATACAGACAACGGTTATTACGCTTTCCAACATCGTTGTGCAGACCAATATCAACGGTCTCGGCGTTAACAGCATTACCGCTTACGCCGCTTATTTTAAGATTGAAAACGTCATTTACCTGCCGATAATGGCTATCGGGCAGGCGTGTTCCACCTTCGTCAGCCAGAACGTCGGCGTCGGCAAAATTATGCGCAGCAAGCGCGGCACTACTATTTCCATTTACTTCGGCCTTGCCGTTACCGCCGTTACTATCTGTGCAGTGCTGTACCTTGCGGATTTTGCCTTCGGGCTGTTTACCAATGATAAAGACGTTATCGCCATCGGCAGCAGCATTGCCTTTGTCATCATGCCGTTTTACTTTCTGTACGTTTTCCTCGAAGTGCTGGCTTCCGCCATCCGCGGCAGCGGCAGCACCTTACCGACGATGTTTATTATTTTGCTGAACATGTGCGTTATACGCATTTGCGTGCTGAAGCTGATTATGTACTTTAACCCCACCCCCGACGGAGTGGCGTGGGTGTACCCAATTACATGGGTGTTTACCGTTGCCAGCCTGTACTGGTATTACAAAAGCGAACGCTGGAACCCGGTTAAAATTCTGGCAAAACCCGACACATCGCAATAAAAATCTTCACACAATAAATTTATATTATATCATCCTATTTATATTTCTATACCTTTTTAGTTACATAGTTTCTTCAAAATTTCACTCAAATCTTTTCTGTATTAATTATATATTTTTTTATTTATATTAAGAAACAAATAAATACAATATAATATTTTGAAATTCGTTATTAATTCATCATTTATATTCGTAGCATAGTGATTTTTGCACTTCTACACATTACGATGAGGTTTGTATAACATTTTATACGTTTGTGCATTATCCTAAACTACCACTAATTGCATTTATTGTTTACTTATCATCCGTAAACGGTTCTCTCTAATCCAACTATAATTCTTAACTCAACTTATTTTCTGTTAACTAATTCTGCATATACTCTGCTATTCTTTGCTACTTCACCTACATAATACCCTCTACACTAAAATTCTCTGTTCTTGTATTTTAATTTCCTATTTTCATATATGATTAAACTACTTTTACCTTTAAGTAGTCCCATATTCTTTTATACAACTAGTTTATATTGTATTTCTATTAACAGTTAGGATATAGTGTCACCTAAATAAAATATTTAACTTCTATACTTTAACACGAATACGCTATAGTATTTGTAATTCTCTTTTACGTACTACCATTTAAATTTTCCCAGTACATTTTTGATACAATAGATGCAGCTCATCAACTACATAGAACTCAAAGTATGTTTTTATCTGATACAAACACATTATTACATACTACGTAAAAATACCACTTTTATATAGTTATTCGCGTCAAAATATAGACACAACATAATCTCAAAAATGAATTTAAATTCAATTAATAACCAAAAGAATTATTCAATGCTATTCTTACTTAACATATCTTAATATACTTATTTACTACTAATTTAATATTTCTTTTTTATAATAATAAATAATCAATTCTTAGTAAATTCAAAATAACATTATAAATTAAATTAAGAATACCAATTGTTATTAAATAAACACTTTTTGAAACAAATTAAATATCTTGTTATTTCAAATTTTGTATGTTATTATTTTTAATGAATATAATCATAAAGTTTTGAAGAATTATTTACACTTTATATAACAAATAATCATCTCAACTCCATCTTATTGCAACATAAATCATTGGAGTTTACAAAGGAATTTTATATGCATTTCAATAATAATGATAATTTAAAAAAACATCAAATTTTTACTCCAAATGATATAGCTAAAAAACTTTTAGATAGCATTGGTTATAATAGTAATATTATAAAAAAATATATATTAGAAAACTCATGCGGACAAGGTAACATTTTAATACTAATAGTTGAAAGATATTTAAAGGATGCACAAAAAAATAACTGGTCTGTTGAAGAAATAAAAACGGGTTTAGAAACATATATTTATGGTTACGATGTAGATCCATTATGTTGCCAAATATGCAAAAAAAATTTATCTGAAATCGCTACGAAGCATGGCATTTTTAATGTAAAATGGAACATCTATAATAAAGATTTTTTAAAAGAATATACTAACAAAAATATAAAAATAAAATTTGATTATATTGTTGCTAATCCTCCTTATATAAATTATACTGAATTAGATATTCAAACCAGAAAATATATAAATACTCATTTTATTTCTTGCCAAAAAGGGAAGTTTGATTATTTTTATCCATTTATAGAAGCAAGTTTAAATATTTTATCCACAGAGGCAAAACTGTCTTTTATTGTTCCTAATAGTATTTTCAAAAATGTTTATGCTGAAGAACTTCGCAAAATATTAAAACCATATATTAATCTAATTATTGATTATTCAGGTCTTTCTCTTTTTAATAATGTATTAACTTCATCAGTTATATTTACATGCCATTTTAAAAACAACATTTCTCAACTAGAATACATTAATTTTAAAAATAAAAGCACATTACATATAGATAAAGATGAATTATCCGGGAAATGGCTATTTATAAAAAAACGACCAAAAAGTAATTCTTTAAAATTTGGAGATTTATTCCACGCATCTATTAGTATTGCTACTCTTTTTAATAAAGCTTTTTTAATAAAATCTAATAATCTAATAAGCTTAAATGATCAATATTATAGATTGAAAATTAACAATAAAATATACAAAATTGAAAAATCTTCAATCCGCCCTTGTGCTAGTCCAAAATCAAAAGCTTATAATACAAACTATTTTATTATTTTTCCTTATAAAAAACTTGAAAATAATTTATATTCAAAATTTAAAAATACAGCTGAATTTAGACTAGCTTATCCGCGTACAGCAGAATATCTACAAACATATAAAACACAATTATTAAAGAGAGCATCCGATAAATCTGCAAACTGGTTTGAATATGGACGTTCTCAAGCTCTACAAAACATAAATCAAGAAAAATTATTGTTATCTACAATAATTACAAATAAAGTGTTTGTATATAATATCGATTCAGAAACTGTGCCTTTTTCAGGTATTTTTATTACTCCTAAAAATAATAACGATTTAAATTTAGCAAAAAAAATTTTAGAGTCTCAAAAATTTTGGGAATATATTAAAATAATAGGAATAAATGCAAATGGATTTTCTAAAAGAATAACAGTGAAAGATATAAATAATTTTATTCTATAGAAGGTGAATTTCACATGGCTAAAATTAACTTTCAAATTTCTTCACGTGCCACAATATTACTAGGACGAGAAAATATAGCAAAAGCTGAAGGTGCAATAATTGAATTAATAAAAAATACTTATGACGCTGATGCTTCTCTTTGTTATATTTTATTCGATACTAATAATGACTGTTTATATATCATAGACAATGGCACAGGTATGTCAGAAGATACTATAAAAAACTATTGGATGGTTATCGGGACCGAAAATAAACGAACAAAATATATATCACACAAAAAACGTATTAAATCAGGCGAAAAAGGTATTGGTCGTTTTGCATTAGATAGATTAGGCTCTGTATGTGAGTTATTTACTAAAACCAATGATATAAACAAAGTACTGTACTGGAAAGCTAATTGGACAGACTTCGAAAAAACAAATCAATTACTAACCGATGTCGAAGCTGATTTAAACTACATAAATAATTCGTTTTATTCAAATCTTCCATCTTGTATACAAAAAAATTTAACAATAATTAATCAAAAAATTTCTAAAATTATTCCGCAGCATCTTCCTGTAGATTTTTCGATAGGTACTATTATTAAAATATCAAATTTAAGAGATAAATGGGATTCAAATAAATTAAATAATTTAGAAAATAATTTAAATTATCTTATTCCACCAATCGCAGAAAATGACGAATATAGTATTGTCTTACAAACTTCACCATTATCCACACCAATATTAGTACAAAATAATATACAAGATGATTTTGATTATAAAATTTTATCAATATTTAATGGAGAAACTTTTGAAATAACTATTTTTAGAAACGAATTTGATTTAAACAGAATGCCTGCAAAATTATTTGATGAGCCATTATTTCAAAAATTTCCCTTTCGTAAACAAGATTTAGAAAAAGGATTTTTTAAAAAAATATATTCTATCAATGAACTTTTAAACATTACTGACAAAAAAAATACAAATATTATTGAAAAAGTAAAAATGATAGGACCATTTAAATTTGAATATTATTTTATGAAACAGTCGGCAACTGCTTCTCATTCAGAAAAATTTTTTTATAAAAATATTAGCAGTTATAGAAAAAACTGGCTCAAAAATAACTATGGAATAAAACTATACAGAGATAATTTTTTAATACGCCCATATGGTGAACCAAATTCAGATTTTTCAGATTGGCTTAATTTAAATTCACGTAATGCCATAGATCCTACTGGTATTGGTGATAAACGAAGAAATTGGAAAGTATTAAACAACCAAAGTAATGGTATAGTATATATTTCCAGAATTAAAAATAAAGTAATTGCGGATAAATCCAGTAGAGAAGGAATTATAGACAATGAATATTATGCTCTTTTTAAAAATATTTTAATATCAATTATAAACAAATTTGAAAGTGATAGAGCTGAGTTGTGTTATGAATTTAAAAAATATTTTGACAAAACCAATGAATATGAAAAGGCCAAAATTGATGCCGATGCACTTATAAAAAAATACAAAAATTCCAAAAAAGAAAAAGCATTTAATACTACTCAAAATATTTTAGAAAATGACAATAATATATTAGTAAAAGCGTTAAGCGCCAGAAAACAAGAAACAGAAGAATTACTTTCTGAATTAAAACTTATGCGCTCATTATCTACTAATGGCTTAATTACTTCGTCTATAGTCCATGATTTAAGAAGCCTCAGTGCAAAACTTTCTACTCGTTCCGAACAATTCGAAGAATTTATTGATAATAAAGCATTCCTTTTGGAACTTATAGAAGCTTTAAAAAATGATGATAAATTTTTGCTATCTTGGTTGTCAGTAATTACAGCTCAATTAAAAAAAGATAAGCGCACTAGAAAATTATTAAATATTTATTTAGCTATATCAAATTCACTAGCTCTCATATCCCCTATATTAAAACAAAAAAATGTTGAATTAAAATTAACAACAAATGACTCAAATTTTAAATCAAAGGTATTTCAAACAGATATTGATGCTGTTCTATATAATCTAATAATTAATTCTTGTGAAGCTTTTGAAAGAGATGGTATTACATTAAAAAAAATTTTTATCAATCTTGAATACAAAAACAATAATTATATCATTCATTATTCAGATAGTGGAAATGGTATTTCTGAAATTTTTGAAAATAAATATGATATTTTTAAATTCTCAACAACTTCTAAAGTTGATATGAATGGTAACAAAATAGGTTTAGGTCTAGGTATGCATATTGTTTCTACTACTATTGAAGAATATAACGGACAATATATACTACCTAAAGATACCATATCAAAAGGTTTTAAGTTAGATATAATAATACCTATAATAGGAAGTGAAAATAATGAAAAATAAAGTTATAAATATTGGTGTTTTAGATGATGACGAAAGTAAAATAACTCACCTAAAAGGCCGCTTTATGCACAACTACACAAATGAAGATTTTCATGATAATGAATTAGAATTTACTTCTAAACTTTTAGAACAATATAACTCATATTCATTTGAATTTACTGTATTAGAATTAAATAAACACACCTCATCTAATTCTATAATTTCTGAAATAAATCAAAATAACATAGATTGCCTAATAATAGATTATAAACTTAATAGTTTTGCCTCAACACCTTTAACTAATGGTGTAATTTTATCTAAAAAGATTTTAGAAAATTTTTATAAATTTCCTTTATTTATATTAACTTCATATGAAGAAGAACTCAATCAAAAAGAAGTCTTTTCCCCTATTCATATAATTGACTATATTGCTTTTTTAAGATCTAAAAGTTATTCTCTCATTATAATTAGTAAAATAATTGAAACTGTTAAAGCGTATAATAAGGATAAAATAGAAATTGAAAATACTTTAAAAAATTTATTAAATATTCCTCCTGAAAAAAGAACTTCTGAAATTGATTCAAAGATTTTAGAACTTGATTCTCAATTAGAACGCAGAATTTGTGGCAAATCAGCAATTCCATACAAAACAAAAAAAGAGCTATCATCTAATAAATTAGATCAACTTCTAAATATTTTAGAATCCATAGTTAAAAAGTGTGATAACAATGGCAAATGATAATTTTAGAGATTTTACTCCACATTATTCTTCTTTAAATGTAAAATATAGCAACTATAGAAAATACAAAAAATTTTTGGAAAAAGATTTTAGAAATCATTGCGGATATTGTAATGATTGGGATTTCTTCTGTGGCGGTTCCCAAAATTTCCATATTGATCATTTTGCGCCAAAATCTTTATTCCCAGAAAAAGAAAATGATTATCATAATTTAATATATTCCTGCCCTTATTGTAATAAATATAAATCAAATAAATGGCTTGGTTCAACATCTACGCAAAACATTGTTGATAATAAAGGCTTCGTTCATCCATGTGATACTGATTATGAAAAGCATTTTAGAAGAAATAGCAATTATGAAATTATAGCTAATGATGAAATTGGGAAATATATATTTGATGAATTACACCTTTATTTAAAGCGCCATAGTATAATATATTCTCTTGAAAAAATATATTGTAAAATAATAGAATTGCAAAATAATAATAGTCTTTCTAACGAAGTACAAGAAGAGTTAAATAAAGCACATAAAGATTTTTTTGAATACTACATGCATTTAAACACAGGAACATAATTAAAATAAAGTTTTCTAATTTTTTCATTTAAATATAAAACAATCTTAACAATTCGCTATGCAGGTGATTCTGATTATTTATCGGACTGTAACTATATATAATTTTTAATTTAAGTTCAACAATTAATTCTATCCTAATTCGTACCAGCCTAACTTCCTTTTATCCTGCAATTTCTTTGATTTTCCCAATCAAAAGGAGGATTTCTGAATTATCTAAAAATTTTATAAAAGTCATTCTTATGCCAGAGCCTAATGTCATCATAAACGCAATTCTTGTAAATTTTATCGGCTTTTTCTTGATCACTCATTTTACTCTAATTTCAATACATCTACATGTTTCGTACCTATCATTGTTATATACTGGATGTATTTTTCTAAAAAGTTCAGCAAATTTTCATTTTAAAACTATTTTCTCAACAGCTTCTATCGATAGATAACTTAAATTCTCTGACATCATATAATCTGATTACAACACTAACATTATTGCTCTTCAAGCCAAGCTTGCTCAAAAGAAATAATGCTTTCGATTCATAATTTTTTTAATTCTTTCTCGGTTAAATTTACAATCATAATAAATTACACCATAAGGACCGCTTTTGTATACTTCGTACACTATCTATGCAACGCGCCCGCTATGCTTATTCTTTGATTTTGAAAGTATTTAACTTATATTATTTTATTCCTTTATTTAAGTTATTTGTATATCAACTTATTATTTAATAAATTTTTAACTATATCTATAAATGTTAAAAATTTATACTATCAAGAACTAACAAGAGCAATCATTTAATAAATATACATCATACATACTGCAACTTAATTATCCTTCCAGTTACAATTTGCCAACACGCCAATATATTTTTCTTTGGCGTTAATGCGAGAATTAATACCATTACTGATACCATCAACGCTGTTGCCGATGATTTCAGCTTTTAATTCAATTTTAGGCAAAACTTTAAGTGCAGCAACAATATAATTTTACCATAATTATATTGTTGAAACCCTTGTCATCGGCGGGTTGATTAACGAAGAAGAACAAAAACGCCTGCAAAAAGTGCCGTTTTTATCCAACATCCCGCTTTTAGGCGAACTGTTTAAAAACCGCACCACCAGCAAAACCAAAACCGAAGTGCTGATGATTCTAACCCCACACCTCACCGACGCCGGCGTATCCCCGGCTATTTATAACACAAATTTGTTTAATGAAAGTATGTTAAACAAAGAAAACTAAAAACTTCCCCCAACATGCAAAACAGCCTTTTACCTGCGTTTGTAGGTAAAAGGCTGTTTATTTATCTTCCGCTATACATTTTTTCGTAATACTTCTGGTATTCGCCGCTGATGATTTCCTGCCACCAGTCTTTGTTAGCCAAATACCATTCAATCGTTTTGGCTATGCCATCCTCAAACTTCGTCTGCGGCAACCAGCCAAGCTCGCTATATATCTTCGTCGGGTCAATGGCATAACGCCTGTCATGCCCCGGGCGGTCTTTCACAAAGGTTATCAAATCTTCGCTCTTGCCCAGCGCTTTTAAAATAATCTTCACAACATCCAAATTACTTTTCTCGTTGTGCCCGCCTACGTTGTAAACTTCGCCCTCGCGCCCATGGCGGATAATTAAATCAATCGCGCTGCAATGGTCTTCCACATACAGCCAGTCGCGCACGTTAGCACCGTCGCCGTATACAGGCAGCGCTTTATCATGCAGGGCATTGATAATCATCAACGGAATTAACTTTTCCGGGAAGTGATACGGACCATAGTTATTGCTGCAGCGGGAAATAGTTACCGGTAAACCGTAAGTACGGTGGTATGCAAGAACCAATAAATCCGCACCGGCTTTGGAAGCAGAATATGGGCTGGAAGTATGCAGCGGTGTTGTTTCCGTAAAGAACAAATCCGGCCTGTCCAGAGGCAAATCACCGTAAACTTCATCCGTGCTTACCTGATGATAACGCTTTATGCCATACTTGCGGCAGGCATCCATCAGCACACCAGTGCCGATAACATTTGTTTTTAAAAACAGCTCCGGCTCTAAAATGCTGCGGTCAACATGGCTCTCCGCCGCAAAGTTTACCACAACGTCAGGCTTTTCTGTCTCAAACAAACTGTAAACAAAATCACGGTCAGCAATATCGCCCTTAACAAACTTAAAGTTCGGCTGCTGCATAGCCTCCTTTAAGCTGCTTAAATTTCCCGCATAAGTCAGCTTATCCAAACAAATAAATTCATCCTCCGGATGCTGCTTAAGTTCATAATATATAAAATTGCTTCCTATAAATCCGGCCCCGCCGGTGATGATGAGTTTCATGGTTGCACCTCTCTTAATTTATTTTTGCTATATTGCTTTTTAATCTTATCAACAATTTTATCTTCATAAGGTTTATAGTAATTTGTAAATTTTACAGCAAGAAACCCTGTTACAAATACTATTAACAAAAAGAAAAATAAAGCCCCAAATTTAGAATATTTTTCACTGGAAAAAAAATCCATAACTGTATATATTATTACATGCTGCATAAGCAAAAAACAATAAGAATACTTACTAAATGAATTAAACTTAGAAAAATTGAATTTTTCATTTAAATATTTTGATAATAAAAACACCATACATGTAAAGGAACAACCAACAAACATATATTGAAAATAATTACGCCCTATTTTATCCCTAAAAGTAGGTTCATCATAATAGAATATATGAAATAAAAATAAAAAAGTCACAAATAATATTGCACCAATTACAATTTTGGAATTAATTTTAGCTTTAGGCATATATATATATATAAGAAAACCTAAAAAATAATCTAATATATGATACCCCCAAAAAAAAGCTGCTGTATTCATAAATAAATATGTATTAAAAAATTTATATTGGTTTAGAACTACAGCAAGCAATAAGATTATAAATAAACTTTTCCACTTTAACTTATTTATCAAAAAATAAAGTACAGGAGATATAAAATATAAAATTACTAATGCACCTATAAACCACTCCCCTATAAAAATATAAGGTTTTAAATTAAGCCAATGAAGTAAATTTAAGTCAATCGGAAACATCCCTAATATAAAACTTTTATAACTGCCTCCTGAAAAAATAACATGACTTAAAGCAACATGGTTCAAAAATTTTGAATTTAGACATGCCAATAAAATAAATACGGCACTCAATAAAATGTAAGTAAAAAAATATGGTATAACAATCCTACTCAATCTACTTTTATAAAACAAAAATACATTATTATCTCTAGATAATGAATGTGCAGCCAAAAATCCAGATACTGCCATAAATACAAAATTACTTAATCCATTACCAGCAAAAGCATTATAAATAAAATTTAATTTTTCAAAATTGAAAAACCATGCATAATGTGAAAGGATAACCATAAAAGCTGCTATAATTCTTGTAGTATCTATATAAGAATAATTTACTTCTCGCATTTTTGCAAAATCTCCATATTGATAGGGTTCATTTAAAAATATGATATATCTTTCTTGCAAATTCCCACATTGATTTTGGAACTTTATTTTTAATCTTTGTTTTCAAATATAACTTTAATGTCAGTGGCTGTCCTCTGTATTGTTCAGCTACTTGCTTTGCAATATCAAAATTATACACCAAGTGCCCGTTGCGATTAAAGATATTACACAACGTATCTATCATATATTGATAATTAATTAAATCACTTCTCGCATCATCACTATTAATAATATTAGCATAATAATAGCCAGAATCTTGTACTGCAAATCCATAGATCCTTTCAATTGCATGCAAAATAGTACCATCTGGCTCATATTTAAAATTAAAATCGTCATATTTGAATCTATATCCAATTGCCTTTTTTAATGCTTTAGCTCTAAACCAAAACATATCTCCATAAGGAGCAACTGGAACAATATCTTTATTTATATTAACTTTTAAATTTAATCTTTTTGCTAAACTAACAGTATTTTCAAAATTAATATTCCAAGTATGTGCAGCCACCTCAAAATACATTCCATGATAAGGTACAGGTGCTCCCAGTAATCCTAACCTTTTATTATCCTCAAATAAATTTATTATATTTTTTACAATCTGTTCAGTACCAAATAAATTATCATAACATCTTTTCCCAAATTGCTCTCCACTTATTGCAGATGTAGTATAAGGAGATTTCTTATCATGAAAATAACAAATATATTCATATTTATCACTCATAACAATATCAGCATAAGTTATCCAAAGAGTAGAAATTGCAACTCCCACATTTGGCCTTACTGTACACTGAAATTTTAAATTGTACTTCTTAAACTCTTCCTCTATTTTATTTTTAACATTCTCCTTTGTAGTGGTGATATAAAAAAATGTATTATTTGGGAAGTTAATACAATAACGAACTATCTGTTCTACTAGATCTTCATAATAAATGTGCAAAATAACTGCTATTGGCTTATTATAAGTATAATCTTTTTCTAAACTAAATTTTGGAATAACATATTCCAATTGCAATTGATTATATATATCAGTCAAATTTTTAGTTCTTAAAATATAATCCCAAATTAAATTTTCATCATAATTTGTATATTTAGATATATATTCAAACGTTTGTCTAGGATCTTTACCATAATTTAGCAATATACTCTGATCTTTCATGTTAGTACCAAAAGGTCTAATTCTAGCAAAAGGGATTTTATCTTCTTCTACTAAAGAATGCATATTATGAGTTAAATTATCAAACATATACCCTTTTAATTTATCACTCTGATAAGCATCCACTTTATATCCATGATCTATAACGTAATCATAAAAATCAAACTCTGCAAAGAAATAAGTGTCCGTATCATTTTTTATAATTGGTTTTTGTGTCCAATATTTTCTAAAATCGTTGGAATGTAATAAATGTTTCTTTATTACATAAAAATAGCATATTGAGCCTCTTAACCACCCATGTTTCATCGGATGATTATTAATATGTGTTATAATTTTTTCCTCATAATTTTTGAATGCGCCATAAAAATCAGCATCCGACTTTTCCATAGCCTCAAACATCTCATCTAACGGATAAAATGGCCCAAAAAAGCTGTCATTAAGCATTAATAATTCATCATATTGATAAAGTTTATCCCAACCGATATGTTGTATTCCATCAATCCAACTTCCTGCAAGTAAACCTTTATTCTCGCGTACCAATATATCATCAGCCAAAGCTTCTAATTCTATTCTGCTTTCAGGTGTAAGTGTACCACTTACTACAGCTACTATTGTATCTGTAACTTTTCTTAACTCTTGCAAATAATATTTTCTATAACCATCAAGAATTCCGTCCTGATCATAAATAACATACATTGCTATTCTTTTAATTTTATTATTCTCATTTATCATTTTTTCTTCCATCATTATTCCTCTAATTTCTTTTTTATAGCTTTAAAAACATCAAAAGCATGTAAAATACAATCATCCATATTATAATATCTAAAATCAGCCAAACGTCCACTTAAAAATATATTTCCAAAATAGCCTGTTTCTTCTACATATTTTTGATGTATCTGTTTTGTTTCTTCTGTTATAACAGGATAAAAAGGTGATATACTTTTACCCTTTATATATGCCTTAGGAAACTCTGTTGCTATTGTAGTTCCTTTGCAATTACTTTTATCTTGCATCATAAATTTATATTCTGTTTTACGGGTATATCCTTTAGCTTGAGGAAATGAAATAATTTCTTCCGGATAAATACGCTCTTTATCAAACCATTCATATTCTATGTCTAAAGATCTATATGGTAATTCCCCATATTTTAGGTTAAACAGTTCATCTACCGCTCCTGTATATACTAAAATATCAATAGTTTCATCATTAAAAGTAATTTTTTTATTATCATAATCTAACTTTAATTTTTTATTAGCATCTGTATTTAAAATTACTTTAATATTTTTATGTTCTAACATGTTTTTAAATAAACTCTCATATCCATTTTCCGGCAAATACTGAAAATCTTTATTCATATATCTTTCATCATAACTCATTGCCATAGGTACTCTATCCATAATAGTGGTATCAAGTGTTTCTACCGGAACATCCCATTGTTTAGCACAATAAGTACGATACGCTTTTTCAAATAACAAATGACCATATTCAGATATATCTTTGTCGTTACTATTAGCTAATTTTAACACCGGAACACGGTCATATCCTTTAAATTCTCTACGCAATTTATTAATAAGAATTTCTGCTTTTTCGCAACCAATTAATTGCTGTACCGATTCAAAATTGAAAGGCAATCTAACAAACTGTCCATCTATAAAACTTAATTCTTTTACTGTATGTTTATACATTTTTGAAAATCTGCTTAAATATTTAATAATCTCCCATTTATCCGTTACAATAACATGCGGACCATATTTATGTATGCAAATTCCATGTTCATCAGTTTCATCATACATATTACCACCAATATGTGGCCGTTTTTCTATAACCAATACTTCTCTATTTAGTTCTTCAGCAATTGCTCTTGCAATTACCGCTCCAGAAAAACCTGCTCCAACGACAATAATTCTCTCCATATATTTTCTATCCTTTCGTTTGATATATTCTACTTCATTAAAATTTCATTAATTTTTTCAGCATTGCCCCAAATAGCAGGACTATCATAGCTTCGTTCCGGATAAACACCATAATTAAGCTTTATATCATAACCATGTTGTTTAATAAAACTTTCTACTTTATCCGCTAATGATACAGGTCGGCCGCTGCAAACATTAATAATGCCATTAACTTTATCCTGTACACTTGCTGCAACTATCATTTCTGCCAAATCTTCAATATCAATAAAATCATATTTGTTTTTACCGGTAGTAAACGGAAATTCTTTTTTCCCTTCCATTGCTGCTTTTGTTATTTTTGAAAAAATATTATTGGCCTTTAAATCGTCACCGGTAATGTAATAAGCCCTTAACCAATGCAGAATACAGTTTTTATCTTTTACAAACAACATTAAGCTCTGTCTTAAAGCATTTTTCGCAATACCATATTGTGACATAGGATTACAAGGAGTATTTTCATCAACAGCTCCTTCCCAATAACCTATTTCGTGCATTGTACCCATAACAGAAAGCATTGGTAATCCGCCATTAATCAAATTTTGCAAAAATGTTATGTGGTCAGATAAATCACCCATATGTTTATCTGAATTATGCACAAAGCCATCACGCCATGCTAAATGTATGCAAATATCAGGTTTTCCCAATTGCTCATAAATATCTTTATCGCCACTAAACAACGGTACTTTACAGCTTATAGCTCTTTTATCAATAGCATCAAACTTAAAATCAGCAGCAATTACACAAAATCCTTTGTCGCACAATTTTTTTACAACATGGGCGCCAATATAACCATTTGCACCTGTAACTAAAACTTTTTTCACAAAAATACACCTCTTAAAATTTATTTATGGTACATTTCCAAAACTGCATTACTATTGCCAATATATTGCATAACTCCTTTATCAATCCATACTCCATGCCTGCAAATCTTTTTTATATCATTATCTGAATGTGAAACTAAAATAACTGTGGTTCCACCACTCATCATGGTTTCCATTTTTTTATGGCATTTATCCTGAAATTTATAATCACCAACAGCTAATATTTCATCTACAATTAAAATATCAGGTTTAACTATAGTCGCTATTGAAAATCCAAGCCTTGCAAGCATACCACTTGAATAATTTTTTACTGGTACATCCTCAAATTCTTTCAATTCACTAAAATCAATAATTTCATCATATTTTTCAAGCATAAATTTTTTACTGTGCCCGAGAACAGCACCATTTAAAAATACATTTTCCCTGCCTGTAAGCTCTGGATCAAAACCTGCACCTAACTCTATTAAGGGTGCTATACTGCCGTTAATATTGACACTGCCTTTCGTTGGCGTTAAAATACCACTTATTATTTTCAGCAAAGTGCTTTTGCCACTGCCGTTAGAACCAACTATTGCAAAGGAATCTCCTTTAGGCACATTAAAAGTTATATTTTTTAATGCCCAGAATTCATCAATTTTTACATCATTACATTTTATTTTTCGCACAAACCATTCTTTTAAATTATCAACATGTTCCCTGGCTAAATTAAACCGCATTGAAACATTGTTTACTTCAACAGAATTTTTCATTTAATACCTCTAAATATATAAAATAAAATTATTCTGGTTCTTTTTAAAAACGTATATGCCTATTAATAAAGTTCCCACAGCAAAAGCTAAACAAATAATATGTTCTATGAAACCAGGCCATTGTCCATAAATCATTATCTTTCTGAATATTTCTATAAAATTATACATAGGATTAAATACCATAACTTCTTTTAACCAATCAGGTAAAATAGAAACTGGATAAAAAATAGGAGTTAAATAATTTAATGCCGTTAAAAGCACACCATACAAATATTGTGTATCTCTAAAAAATACTATCAAAGTTGATAAAATCAGGCTTACTCCTACTGAAAAAATTAAAAGATAAAATAATGCCAATGGCAATATTATTAAAGTTATATAAAAATCAGCTTTTGTGAACAACATTACTATTACTAACGCTATTAATGAAAAAACCATTGTTGTAAAAGACGAAATTACTCTCGAAACTGGAAATATATATTTGGGTAAATAGACCTTTTTTATCAATGAAGCACCTGCCAAAATAGAACTCATTGCCATATTTGTCGCTTCTGCAAAAAAAGTAAACAATATTTGACCGGAAAGCAAATAAACAGGATAATTTTCTATGTCAAATCTGAACATATTAGAAAATACAGCTGTCAGTACAATCATCATTAAGAGCGGATTTAATATGCTCCATAAATATCCTAATACCGATCTGCGATATTTTATTTTTAAATCTCTTGCTACAAGCTCACGCAACAACCATTGATATTTTATGAGTCCTTTTGATTGTTCCATTTATAAATCTCCAAATATCTTTTTAAAGCATCTTGCCAATCTGGCAATTTTTTAAATCCTGCTTTTTCTAATTTAGATGTATCTAATTTGCTGTTATGTGGTCTTAATGCCATTAACCGATATTCTTCTGATGTTACTTGCATAACATATACATTATAATTTGCTTGTTTAAAAATTTCACAAGCAAACTCATACCATGATACATAACTTCCTTCATTAGTAGCATTATAGTAGCCGTATTTTTCTGTTTTTATCATATCTATTAATAATTTTGCCAAATCATAAGCATATGTAGGTCTTCCAATTTGATCATTGACTATTCGCAGGCACTTACTATTTTTACCTAATTTCAACATTGTATTTACAAAATTATTGCCGTTTTCCCCAAATAACCATGACGTTCTGATAATAAAATATTTATTTAAAATATTTTCAACCGTTTTTTCAGCTTCAAGTTTAGTTTTACCATAAATGTTTACTGGATTACATAATTTTGAATCTGCTAACCATGGTTTATTATCTCCATCACCAAAAACATAATCAGTGCTGACATATAATAACTTGGCATTTATTTTTTTACAAATGTCTGCAATGTTTTCAGTCGCAGATGTATTAACTAAATAACACAATCCCTGCTCATCTTCAGCTCTATCTACCGCAGTATAAGCAGCACAATGTATTACAACATCAGGCATATAATCAACAATAAATTTTTCTGTTGCTTTAAAATCAATTAAATCAAAATCTTTACGTGTTGCCCCGTAATGTTCAATATTTTGTTTTTGCAATTCTTTTACAACAGCATAACCAAGCTGCCCATTGCTGCCTGTAACTAAAACTTTCACTATAATTCACCTAATATATTTTATTGAGCAAAGATATTTTATAATTAAAACAATTCTTTACAATCTTTCAAAAACGGATTCTTTTTATCTTTTTCTGATAAAACGGGATTCTCTATTCCCCATTCAACGCCGATTTCAGGGTCATTCCAACGCACGCCTGCATCAGCTTCAGGTGCATAGTAATTATCAGCTTTATATAAAAATTCAACATCATCTGTTAAAGTAACAAATCCATGCCCAAAACCGCGCGGTATTAAAAGTTGTTTTTTATTTTCTTCACTTAATTCTACGCCAACCCACTGTTTAAATGTCGGACTATTTCTACGCAAATCAACAGCAACATCAAGTACTGAGCCTTTTACGCAGCGTACCAGTTTGGCTTGAGCTTTATCACCTTTTTGAAAATGAATTCCTCGCAAAGTACCTTTTACCGTGCTTTTAGAATGGTTATCCTGTACAAAATCATAGTCTAAACCAGCTTCCAGCATTTTCTTTTTGTTCCAGCTTTCCATAAAAAAGCCACGATTATCTCCAAATACATCAGGTTCTATTATTACTACACCTTCAAGTTTTGTTTTTGTAAATTTCATATTATTTCACCATTAACTTTCTTTTATAATTTTTCCATCTGCTACTTTTTGTAAATACTGTCCATATGGTGCTTTACCATAAAGTTTTGCACTATTTAACAAGTGCTCCCTATCAATCCAGCCATTATTAAATGCAATTTCTTCTAAAACAGAAACCGGTATACCAGCTCTGTTTTGTACAGCTTTAACAAATTCAGAAGCTTCATTTAAACTATTAACCGTACCAGTATCAAGCCATGCATATCCACGGCCTAAAGTAACAACAGAAAGTTCGTTATTTTCTAAATAAATTTTATTTAAATCCGTAATTTCAAGTTCCCCACGTGCAGAAGGTTTAAGACTTTTTGCGTATTCACATACTTTACTATCATAAAAATACAGACCGGTTACTGCATAATTACTTTTTGGTTTAATTGGTTTTTCTTCTATGGATACTGCTTTACCGGTATTATCAAATTCAACTACTCCAAAGCGCTCCGGATCATCGACATAATATCCAAAAACAGTAGCACCTTTTTCATTAAGCGCAGCTTTTCTTAAATGTTTGGTAAGCCCTGCACCATAAAAAATATTGTCGCCTAAAATCATGGCACATTTATCGCCATTGATAAATTCTTCTCCTAAAATAAACGCCTGTGCCAATCCATCCGGAGAAGGCTGGACCTTATAACTTAATTTAATGCCATAATTGCTTCCATCACCTAATAATCTTTCAAAATTTGGCAGATCATGAGGTGTAGAAATTATTAAAATTTCACGAATTCCTGCAAGCATTAATACCGACAACGGATAATATATCATTGGTTTATCATAAATCGGTAATAATTGTTTACTTGTTACCATTGTTAATGGATAGAGCCTTGTACCACTGCCACCTGCTAAAATTATTCCTTTCACTTTTAACCCTCCTCTAAATGTTTCCATTGCGAATTTGTTTTATAATAAATTTAAATATAAACTCAGGAAGAATAGGCATTATTAATTCAAAATATGTAGTCAATTTATTAAAATAACGTAATTTGAATAAATTATAAAAATTTTTTAAATTTCTTTGCTTATAATATAAATCTCTATATTTGGCAAATTGAGCAAATTTATTTAGAGTTTTATTATCAGCAAATCTTTCTATAAGAATTTCACTTCTATTTTTTACTAATTTAATTCTTTTATCATAATAATCTTTCTTGGTATTTACACCATTTAGCATTCCCGTTTGATTAGTATCATGGATACGATATTTTATTAATGAATCTTCAACTATTTCTAATTTTCCATTTGCAGCAGCATTTAAAGCAAGCCACCAGTCATGTACATACTCTTTTGGAAACGGCAATGTTTTTTTTGCAAATTCTGCATTTACCAATGTAGTACATCCTGTTACAAAATTTTTAGAAAATAAATACTCAAATAAATTTGTTCCCTTATAAAAAATTTGATGTGGTCTTACTTTGGTAATTTTATCTGCGACTATCTTTCCTTTTTTATCTATTACATACATATCACTGCAAATTAAATCAGCTTTAGATTTAATCATATATTTTACTAAAACATTAATTTTTTCCGGTAACCATATATCATCCTGATCACAATAGGCTATATATTGTCCAGTAGCTAATTTAGTTAATTCTTCAAAAGCTTTGTTAGAACCGAAATTATTCTTTCCTTTATATATTTTGAATTTGAATTTATTTATATATTTTTTTAAAAAATCATCATAATTAAAATTATCATCAGGACAATCGTTCCATACTATTAAATTTAATTCCTTATATGTTTGATTGTTTAAAGAAATTAATTGTTCTTCCAGCCATTTTAAATTTGGCTTATATATAGCCATCAAAATATCAACTTTTGGAAAATTTTCCATATTAAAAATACCATCCAATTTTATATCCTAAATATTTGACTACATTATGTATAAATGCTATTGGCAAATAATAAAATTTGTTGTTTTTTATAAGATACTTGCCTTCACTTAATACAAAATTTAATCCTTCGCCTTCAGCTTTTCCAAAAATATTAAGAAGCCATTTTTCTTGCTTATGAAATTTGCCAATTTCTTTATTGCGCTCGTATTCCTGTAATAAGGTATAATCATGTGAATGATATACTTTAGCTTCTGAACAATACGCTGTTTTATAACCATTCATTAAGAATTTTGCAGCAACATAAGTATCTTCACCAAAGTTCACATGTTTTGGAAAACCACCTATCTGCATAAGTAAAGATTTCTTGTACGCTGCAAAAGAATCTGATAAAAATGCTGTTTTTATACCTTTAACATTTCTATCTGCAAATGTATTTATTTTAGAAATTTCAGGATAGTTATATACACGTGCAAATGTGCCTAATACCCCTGTATCTGAATAAGGAATCTGCCTGCCATATGCTGCTGCAATTTTATCATCAGATGTTAAACAATTAACCAATTTTTCTACAGCAAATTCGTCATATAACAATGCATCTTGGGTCAAAAACACTGCTATTTCAGTATTGATTTTCTCTAATGCATATTGACGTGTTTTACCATGACAAAAATCATTTTTAGCAATTATTTCTACATCAAAGCCAAAAGATTTAGCAATATCAACAGTTGTATCGTTTGAACTGCTATCAATCACCAATACATACCCTATATTCGCCTTTTGTTTTTTTATCATTTCTGAAATAGCTTTAAACGCTGTACCTGCATTATATGTTAGTACAATTATGCTGACAGGCAATTTCATTTAATATGCACCTTTACCTTGCACAACTATTCTCCCAGTCCTCCATAACAGCATTAAGTCTAACCATACACTCCAGTTGCGTACATACCAGCTGTCAAGCTGTACTCTTTCTTTATAGCCTGTATCGCTTCTGCCGCTTACCTGCCACATGCCGGTTATGCCCGGTTTTACCATCAGGTAGTCGTCGATGTGTTCTCCGTACCTTATCATTTCGTCCCTGATTATCGGACGCGGGCCTACAAGGCTCATTTCACCTTTCAGTACGTTGAATATCTGCGGCAGTTCATCTAAGCTTGTCTTGCGTAAAAACGCACCGCTTTTTGTTATGCGCGGGTCGTTTTTTAGCTTAAAGTCTTTTTCCCATTCGGCTCTGGCTTCAGGGTCGTTTGCTAAAAGCTGTTCCAGTTTTTCTTTGGCATCTACGCACATGCTGCGGAATTTATAGCAGTTAAATTCTTTACCGTTTTTGCCTATACGCCTGTGTTTAAAGATTACAGGCCCCGGTGAATCTTTATATATCCATAAGGCTATAACGATAAGTATCGGGCTTATAGCGATTGTGCCGGTTATGGTAAGCACATAGTCAAAGATTGTTTTTATCCAGCGGTTGACAGGGCGTGCAAGATTGTTGCGTAACCTTAACAGCATAAGCTTTTCGTTAAACAGGCTTTCTGCTTCTATGCCGCCCATTGGTACACCGACAAGGTTAGGTATTACACCCATGCTTTTTACAAGCGGCTGCACTTTATAGATGAGTTTGGTAAGTTTGCCCTGTTCCAGACCCGGTGCTGCTATGAAAACATGCTGGATGTTATATTTACTTATTACCTGTTCAGCATCGCTGAATTTACCGAGTACGGGATATTTTTCCAGCACTCCGTCTTCTACTTTGTTATCTTCAAGTAAGCCTATTATTTTATAACCCATACCGGCGTCATCTTTAATACCCTGTACTAAAAGCTCTGCTGTTTTACCTGCGCCGATAATAAGTACCGGTACTTGCAGAAGCTGGTATTTTTCAAGTACCTTTTTTACGATATAACGGAATACCACAAGTAAAATAAAGCTTAATATCCAGAATACTGCAATGAACATTCTGGAGGTTGAGCCTGCTATGCGCGCTATATAGAGCAATATGATGATTGAGGTAATGGCGTAGCAGCTTGTTACAAATAATTTTTGAATTATCTGCCAGAACTGCGCACGGCGGTTATATAACTGTTCGATATTTAAAAAGATGAGGTACAGCGCCGGAAATACTACCCAGAAGTTAAGCCATGAGATGTGCAGGCTGGTGTTACCTGTGTACCAGTTGCGGAAGTTAAAAGCAAGGCTTTCGGCGCAGACGATAGCAAGGTAGTCGATAAATACAAGGACTACCGGCAAGATAAGGTTGGTATATTTGTTTATTTTTTGGAAATTTTCGGGCAACTTACATTCCTCAAAATCATTGTTTGAATTTATTTTAATTGAAAGATATATTAATACTTTATTTTGCAATTAATTATAAGTTATTATATCACTTTTAAAATAAAATTTCTACTTTTCCCTTTTAGTTAACTCCGTTTTTACGCAATAAAAAAAGACTGCTGTAAACCGTTTTGGTTTACAACAGTCTTGTAAAGTAACCCTAAATAGACAACCACCCCCAACTTTGACCGAGGAAAGGGTGGTTATCCATTATTTCTTTGGCCAACCCACCTTGTGGGCGGTTGTTCTTTGTATTTATAATATAACACAAATTAAAACTTATTTCAAATTTTTATTTCTCCCCCGTGCTGCCGAAGCCGCCGCCGCGTACTGCGTCGGCGTTGTCGCCGTCGGCGGTAAGGTATTTGTAGAATATGCCCTGTGCCACGCGCTCGCCTTTGGGCAGGGTTACGTCGCTGTCCGTCGTGTTAAACAGCCCCAGCATGATGTGCCCTTCGTTGTCCTCGTTGTTGTAGTAGTCGGCGTCGATAATGCCCACGTTATTCACCAGCGCCAAACCTTTTTTTACGGCGATGCTGCTGCGGATATGCACGCCAAGGAACTCGTCGTCCTGCATATATGCTTTTACGCCGGTCGGCACCATTTTCAGTTTGTGCGCTTCAATCGTTACATCCTCCGGCAGGTAAATATCGTAGCCCGCCGCCATTTTTGTTTTGCGTTCCGGCATCGGAAAGTCAACATCTGCGTAAGCTGCAATTTTTTCAAAACCGCGAATTCTCATATTACACCTCGTTATAAAAAATCCCGCCGAAAGTTAATTCAGCGGGATTTAGTTTTTGCTTAAATTATTTGCTCAAACCGCCGTTAAGCACTGCTTTGCGGGACAGGTTAATGCGGCCTTTCTGGTCGATTTCCGTAACTTTAACAACGATTTCGTCGCCGACGGAAACAACGTCTTCAACCTTGCCGACATGTTCGGTGGAAAGCTGGCTGATATGAACCAAACCTTCTTTGCCTGGCAGGATTTCAACAAACGCGCCGAAGTTCATCAGGCGGGTAACTTTGCCGGTGTAAACTTTGCCGACTTCCGCTTCGGCGGTAATGCCGTTAATGATGTCGATAGCTTTGGCAGCCTGCTCGCTGTTAACAGCGGCAATATAAATGCAGCCGTCTTCTTCGATATCGATTTTAGCGCCGGTTTCTTCCACAATTTTCTTAATGGTTTTGCCGCCGGGGCCGATAACCTTGCTGATTTTTTCAGGGTCGATATGGATGGTGGTAATCTTCGGAGCGTATTTGGACAGCTCTTTGCGCGGTTCGGAGATGCAGTCCATCATGATGCCCATGATGTGTTCGCGGCCGCGTTTAGCCTGTGCCAGCGCCTGCTGGAAGATTTCTTTATTGATGCCGTCAATTTTGATATCCATCTGGATGGCGGTGATGCCGTTTTTGGTGCCGGCAACTTTAAAGTCCATATCGCCGAGGGCATCTTCAAGGCCCTGAATATCGGTCAGGATGGTGAAATAATCGCCGTCTTTTACAAGGCCCATTGCTACGCCGGCAACCGGTGCTTTAATAGGTACGCCTGCATCCATAAGGGAAAGCGTACTTGCGCAGACGCTGCCCATGGAGGAAGAACCATTGGATTCCAGAGTTTCGGAAACCAGGCGGATTGCATACGGGAATTCTTCTTCGGAAGGAATTACCGGCAGCAGTGCGCGTTCTGCCAGTGCGCCGTGGCCGATTTCGCGGCGGCCCGGGCTGCGCAGCGGTTTGGTTTCGCCAACGCTGTACGGCGGGAAGTTGTAATGGTGGATATAGCGTTTGTGCAGCTCAACGCCCAGTCCGTCAAGGGTCTGTGCTTCGCTGAGCGGTGCCAGTGCCAGTACGTTCAAAATCTGGGTCTGGCCGCGGGTAAACAGTGCGCTGCCGTGCGGGCGGGCAAGTAAGCCAACTTCGCAGGTTACAGGGCGCACTTCGTCCAGCGCACGTCCGTCCGGGCGGATTTTATCCACGGAAATGGTGCGGCGGACAATCTTTTTAACCAGTTTCTGGGTAATATAAGCAACATCTTTAGCGTTGTCTGGATATTTTTCCATGAACGCATCGGCGATTTCCGCTTTGATGCGGGCTACGTTTTCTTCGCGTTCCAGCTTGTTAGCGTCCATCAGGGCTGCTTTCAGCTGTTCTGCGCCGTAAGCTTCAATTTCGGCTGCCAGTTCAGCAGGCGGCTCGTAAACGGGCACTTCCATTTTGGGTTTGCCCACTTCTGCCATGATTTTTTCCTGCCATTCAACCAGCTTTTTAATTTCTTCGTGGCCGAACCAGATAGCGTCCAGCATTTCGTCTTCACTGATTTCCTTAGCGCCGGCTTCAACCATCAGGATAGCGTCTTTAGTGCCTGCAACGGCAAGGTTCAGGCGGCTTACTTTAGCCTGCTCGATGGTCGGGTTGATGATGTACTGGCCGTCAATCATGCCTACGCGAACACCGGCGATAGGGCCTTCAAACGGAATATCAGAAATGCAAAGCGCGCAGGAAGCGCCAATCATTGCCGGCATATCCGGTGCGTTGTCCGGGTCTACGGAAACGGCGGTTGCAACAATCTGCACGTCGTTGTGGTAGCCTTCCGGGAACATCGGGCGGATCGGACGGTCGATAAGGCGGCTGGTCAAAATAGCGGTTTCAGCCGGGCGTCCTTCGCGTTTAATAAAGCCGCCGGGGATTTTACCCACAGCGTACATTTTTTCTTCAAAATCAACAGTCAAAGGAAAAAAGTCTACACCTTCACGCGGTGTTTTGGTACCGGTAGCAGCTACTACTACCGCAGTGTCGCCATAGCGCACCAATACTGCGCCGTTGGCCTGCTTGGCAATCTTGCCGATTTCCATCGTCAGCGTTCTGCCGCCAAGCTCAATGCTGTAACTATGCATTTTTTGTCCTCCTAAATTTTATCACTTTTTGGTTATACGCCTTATATTATACAACATTTTTAATTTTCATTCATTATTTTTTTACAAAATTTTTTTTAAAATTTTTTGTGTTTTGGCAGTAAAAAGCCCCTGCCCTTATAAAAAGCAGAGGCGTAATATCAATCTTTATTCTTTTTCGCTGCAAAGCGTTTATACGCGATAAAAATTATAATTACCAGCGTTACCAGTACCGCCAGACGCTCGCTGTGCTGCTGGAAATTAACAAGGTCGTGCCCGATGACGACTTCCAGCGCGGTGGACGGGAATTTGCCGATGAGGTTGGCAATGATGTAATCGCGCGTCGATATTTTGCTTACCGCGCCTATCGCCGTTAAAATGCCGGACGGAAAATACGGCAGCATCCTCGCCAGCGCCATCCACTGAAGGCCCTTGCGTCCGCTCAAATCGTCTATCTTCATCAGCATGCTGCTTTTGGCAATCATCTTTTCCGCCGTGCTGCGGAACAAATAACGCATCAGCCAGAAGCTGATAACCACGCCCGTTGTTTCCGCCAGCCACGAGATTAAAATGCCCAGCGGCAGCCCGAAAATCAGCCCGTTGGCTGTGGAAATAAAAATTGAAGGGAACACGCTGCCGGCGTTGATTAACACGTCCAGCACAAAGCTGACGACGATTGCCCACGCGCCGAAGGAACGGAAATATTCCGCCAGCCCGTCCACGTCGCCGCTGACGGCCAGCGCAAACATTGTATTAACTTGGTCGCCCGCCAGCCACCATGTAAGCGCGCCTCCTGCAAGCAAAATTGCAAACACCGCTGCCCGCGTGGCTTTTTCCGGGTCCTGATACCATTTTTCTTCAGGCATTTGTGCCTCCGTTAACTGTTAAAAATGCGTTTAAAACGTTCGTCAAACTGCGCGTTTAAGGCTTCTTCAATCTCGCCGGTAATTTTTTTGTCGGCCAGCGCCTGTTTGGCAAGGCCGCGCGCCTCAATCAAAACGTCTGTATCTTGAAGTATATCAGCAATATACAAATCAGGCAAGCCGTGCTGGCGAAGTCCAAAAAGCTGCCCTGCCCCGCGCAGCTTCAAATCCTGCTCTGCAAGATAAAAACCGTCGTTGGATGTGTGCAGCACGTTCAGACGTGCCAGCGTTTCCGGCGCATCCGAATCGGTGAGCAGCACGCAGAAGGACTGTGCCTCACCGCGCCCTACGCGCCCGCGCAGCTGGTGCAGCTGTGCTAGTCCGAAGCGGTCGGCGTTTTCGATAATCATCAGCGTGGCGTTGGGTACGTTCACGCCAACTTCGATAACCGTGGTGCTGATGAGCGCCTTTATTTTACCGGCGGCAAACTCTTCCATTATTGCTTCTTTTTCGGCAGGCTTCATTTTGCCGTGCAGCAGCGCACAGGGTATGCCCTTTAAAAATGTTTTGGCAAGTTCGTTATACACGTCCGTTGCCGCACGCACACCCGGCATTTCGCCCTGCTCTATCACGGCGCACACAACGTACGCCTGATGCCCTGCCTGAATCTGCCGCACCATGCCCGCATACACTTCGCGCCGCTTATCGCCGGTGTAGCACAGCGTTTTAATGCTTTTGCGCCCCGGTGGCATGCCTTTCATTATGGAAACATCCAAATCGCCATACACCGTCAGCGCCAATGTGCGCGGTATTGGCGTCGCCGTCATAACCAATACATCCGGCTCAAAAGCCGATTTATTGGCAAGTTTGGCTCGCTGTTCCACGCCGAAGCGGTGCTGTTCGTCCGTAATGACAAGGGCGAGCTTGTCAAAAACAACGTCGTCCTGTATCAGCGCGTGCGTACCGACAAGCACCTGCAAGCTGCCGTCGGCAAGCTGTTCCAAAAGTTCGCGCCTGCGCGCGCCCTTAACGCTGCTGGTTAACAGCCCGATGCTGATACCGGCGGGCTGCAAAAACTGCTGCAAGGTTTCGTAATGCTGCTGCGCTAAAATTTCCGTCGGCACCATAATGCAGCCCTGGTAGCCGTTTTCCGCAGCTTTGGCCAGCGCCAGCGCAGATACCGCCGTTTTGCCGCTGCCAACGTCGCCCTGCAAAAGCCTGTGCATGGGCTTGATGTCCTGCATGTCAAGGCTGATATCCTGCCACGCTTTTTGCTGCGCTTCCGTCAGTTTAAACGGCAGGCTTTGCAGCACGCTTTTTAAAATTTTGCCGTCCACGCCCATTTTAATGCCGCTGCGGCCGCTTTTAACCTTGCTGCGGTAATACAAAAGCCCGCACTGCAATAAAAACAGTTCTTCAAATACAAAACGGCTGCGTGCTTTGGCCAGCGCCGCAAAACTTTCGGGGAAGTGAATGTTTTTCAACGCTTCCAGACGCGGCGGCAGTTTCTTCGCCGCAATTACGTCCTGCGGCAGCGATTCCGGCAGGTAGTCTTCTGCCATGGCCAGCGCCGCCTTAACAGCTGTACGCAAATTCTGCTGCGTCAGCGCGCCGCTTAACGCATATACCGGCAGTATTCCGGGCGCCGCTGCTTCCTCGTTGTCCTTTAAAATCTGCACATAAGCGTCGGTAACAATTTTTGCCCCGCCGCGCCCCGGCTGCACCTTGCCGTCAATTAAAAGCTGCACGCCCGGTTTGTAATTGCGTGTCTGGAAGCGCTGATGCGCAAACATATAAATTTCGGCAAATCTGCCGCTGCCATCCGTAACCGTTACCAAAGTATAACGCATGCGCCGCGCCGATATCCTGTCCGCCACGCGGTATACCTCCGCGCGGAACAGCTGCTTTTCGCCGTCCGTGCGCAGCTCGCCGATGGTTTTCACCTTGCTCTGGTCCACGTAAGTGCGCGGATAACGGTTCAGCAAATCGCCAATGGTAAAGACGTTTAAGTTTGCAAAATCCGCCGCTTTTTTAGGGCCAATCCCTTTTAATTTTGTTACCGGCTCCTGCCACCACATAAAATCACGCTGCCAATCTAAAAATCTCTTGCTTTTAAGTTCATTCTATGGTATGATACTTCTGTTAAATTTGTAACTGATGCTCGAATTACGTTAAGGAGGTGGGACTCATGGCATCCATTTGCGAAGTTTGCGGCAAAGGTATTCAAGCTGGTTGTAACGTCAGCCATTCCAATAGACATTCTAAACGCGCTTGGAAACCGAACATTCAGCAGGTAAGAGCAGTTGTTAATGGTTCTGTAAAACGTATCAACGTTTGCACCCGTTGCTTGCGTTCCGGTAAAGTTAACCGCGCTATCTGATTCTGACGGATTTTAAAATAAGCCTGATACCTTTTGGTATTGGGCTTATTTTTTTGGCTGAATCGCCAATTAGAAACGAGCCAAAGGCGATGTTTATAATTGTGCCAGTGAAGCCACGCAAATTTTGCGACTGAACAAGGAGCAAAATTTACGAACCGCATTATTTATCTTGCGCCAATTAAAAATTTAACAAAAGTATAATCAAATATATTAAAACGGTATAACTAAGTGTTATACCGTTTATTTTTGCACTGCATAAAATCAAGCAGCTGGCCTGTAAAATACAAAGGCTTAGTCCGCATACTGCGGATATCGGGCGCGCCCGTTAAAAGCATTAACAGCCGCAGCTCGTCCTCTGCCTGCGTTATCAGCTCTGCCGCCGCGTCTGCGCCGTCATTAACGGCTGCTGCCAGCACATTGCCCGCCATGCCGATGACATCGGCGCCAAGCGCCAGGCATTTTGCTGCGTCAAGCCCCGTGCGCACGCCGCCGGTTGCTGCTATATAGCCTTCGCTGCCGCATACGCTGCCGGTTTCCAGCAAAGTCTGCGCCGTGTTAAGCCCCCAGCTGTTTAAAAGCGTGGTACCGCCGTAGCGTGCCGCTTCAATAGCCGGAAAGTTTGTGCCGCCCGCGCCTCCAACGTCAAAACAAGTAAAGCCTGCCTTTAAAAGCTGCTTAACCTGCCGCGCCGCTATGCCGCAGCCCGTTTCCTTAACAATAACGGGCACGCAGCATTTATCTAAAATGCGCTGCATATTGGCAAACAAACCTTTAAACTCGCGGTCGCCTTCTGGCATAATAAGCTCCTGTGCCGGGTTCAAATGGATTTGCAGTGCGTCGGCGTCAATCATCTTTACGGCTTCCAGCGCTTCCTCCGGCGTCGCCAGCGCGCTGGTGTTGGCAAAAATTACGCCGTCAGGGTATTCCTCGCGCACAACCTCATAGCTGTAATAATTGGTTTTGCGCTTAACCGCACCGTACTGCGAACCTACTGCCAGCACCGCGCCTGCTTTTTTTGCGGCCTGCGCCAGACGGCGGTTGATTTCGGTAACGGCCTCTGCCCCACCGGTAACGGCGTTGATTAAAAAGGGCGATAAAAGCAGAATGCCGCCGAACCGTGAGGAAAGGCTGATATCCTGCGGGTTAAGCTCGGGCAGGCAGTTATGCACAAAATGCACATGCTCAAGGCCGCTTGTCTGCGGACCGTCGCCAAGCTTTAACGCGTATTTGATATGGTCAAGTTTCCTCTGTTCGCGCGACATTCAATACCACCGTAAAATTATTTCAAAGTGTCAAGCTGTTCGGAAAGGTCCTGAGTCAGTTCCGGATTGCTGTTAAGATAAGCGCTGTATTCGGCTTTTTCTTTTTCTTTGGCAGCTTTGGCAATGCTCAGGCCGATTTTTTTGTGTTCCATGTCTTTTTTGATAACTTTAACAACAACTTCCTGGCCTGCTTCCAAAACGTCTTCCGGTTTTTCAACGCGGGTGTCGGCAATTTCGGAAACATGTACAAGGCCTTCTACCCTGTCGGTTACTTTAACGATAGCGCCGAAGGGCAGGAAGCGGGTTACGATGCCTTTAACGATAGCGCCTTCCGGCAGAGCGTTGGCTTCGGTTACCCACGGATCTTCCTGAGTTGCTTTAATGCTGAGTGCAACGCGTTTTGCTTCGCGGTCAATCTTTTTAACCAGAACGGTAACTTCGGTTTCGGGTTCAAAATCTTTCGCTTTAACGCTGCGGTCCCAGGAAAGTTCGGTGTTGTGAACAAGGCCTACAAGGCCTTTGCCTACTTCTACAAACAGGCCGAAATCAGCAATGCGCAGAACTTTGCCCGGTACAACCTGGCCTTCTTCAACGCTGTTGTATGCTTCTTCTTCGGCAGCTTCGCGTGCTTCTTTGGCAGCGGCAATGCGTGCAGCCTTAGCTTCGCGCCATGCCTGTGCTTTAGCTTCGCGTTCAGCGCGCAGCAAATCGCGGCGGCTTACTACAAGGCGTTTTTTAGCGGTGTCAACTTCAATAATTTCAGCTTCCAGCTCCTGGCCGATGTACGGGGTGAAGTCCTCTACGCGGCGCAGTTCAACGTGGGATGCCGGCATAAAGCCTTCAACGCCTTCAACGGCAACGGCAAGGCCGACGATGTTTTTCTGGCGGTTTTTGATTACGCGCAGAACTTTAACGGTAGCCGGGCGTTTTTCGCCTTCAGCCAGTTCGGGAACGTTTTTCCACGCAGCATCCTGCTCAGCGCGGATTTTGGACAGACGAACGAAATCATCTTTGGAAGTGCCAGGAATAACCTTAGCTTCCACTTCGTCGCCAACATTGATGGTTTTTGCAACTTCTTCGGGGTCGCCTGCAGCCCATTCGCTGTAAGCGATTGCGCCCTCTTTCATATAGCCAAAGTCTACATAAACTTCATCCTTGTCCTTTTGAATTACAGTTGCCTTCACGATTTTGCCGGGGTAAATGTCATTGTTTTCCCAGCTCTCCTCCAGCATGCTTCCAAAGTCCATGTTTTCCATGTTTTCCATTACAAATAAAGCCTCCTTGATTAATCGGTCCGGCGTCGAAGCACCGGCCGTAATTCCGATTTTGGTGCAACCACTGAACATTTCCGGTTTTAATTCCGCAGCTGTTTCGATGTGGTATGCGATTTTACAGCGCCGGGCAACAATATCATATAAGTGCCTTGTATTAGCGCTGTTTTTACCGCCGATAACGATAAAAGCGTCAACCTTAGCGGCAAGCTCAGCCGCCGCGTTCTGGCGTTCGCTGGTCGCATTGCAGATAGTTTTTTCTACTTTGTACTCTCCGGGGCGCGCTTCCTTAATTGCGGCCAGCAGTTCTTCAAATCTGGCCAGCTCGAAAGTCGTCTGGATGATTACGCCATATTTATCTGCAACGGGTATACCGGCAATATCTTTATTATATTCTACTATTATAGCATGTTTTCCTGCCCATGCCGAGATACTTTTTACTTCAGGATGATTTTTTTCTCCGATAATTATCACAAAGTACCCTTCATCGGCTAATTTTTTGGCTTTTAACTGCGCCGCGCGCACATGCGGGCAGGTCGCGTCGCAAATTTTCAGGTCCTTTGCTTCCGCTTTTTCATAAATTTCGGGCCCGACACCGTGCGAACGGAAAATAACCGTATCGCCATTTGCAAAATCATCAAGGCTGTCCTTGCAGCCCACGCCCTTCTGCGCAAGCTCGTCAATCAGCTGCGGGTTATGGATTAAAGGCCCCAGCGTCGCCGGGTTGCCTTCCTTGCCGCACTCGCCGCGCGCCATTTCCACCGCACGCTTGACGCCGTAGCAAAAACCGCACGGTTCGGCTATAAACACCTGCATTTACTTCACTCCCTGCAGAGCTTTAATGTCTGCTGTCAATTTATCTGTCAAATCCTGCAAAACCTCTTTGCTTAAACCGACCGGCGGGAACGGCACCGGCGTGCCAAAACGCACCGTAACCTTGGGCCACAGCCTGCCGCAGCGTTTAATATCCGTGCCGCTTACCGCGGTCGGCACAATAACGGCATTGCTTTTGCCCGCCATCATCAAAGCGCCCGGTTCAAGCTTGCCAAGCTGCCCTGTTTTGCTGCGCGTCCCTTCCGGGAATATCGCCAGCACCTCGCCGCTTTGCAGAATCTCGATTCCGTGTTTAATGGCTGCCCTGTCCGCGCCGCCGCGCTTAACAGGGAACGCGCCCAGAGTTTTGTAAATATACCCCAACACCGGCACAAACAGTTCCTGCTTGGCCATAAAATGCACCTTGCGGGGCGCCGCCACGCCGATAACAGGCGGGTCCAGCAGGCTTAAATGGTTGCTGGCAATAACCAGCGGCCCTGTTTTGGGGATATTTTCCGCGCCGTGTACTTCAAGCCGCAGAAAAATGCGGAACAAAATACCCAGCACCACATCTAAAAAAGAATACAGCATCTTATTTCTCCTGTACTTTTTGCAAAATATGCTCTGCCACTTCGTCAATAGTCATGTCAGAGGTATCTAAAAATTCAGCGTCGTCCGCCTTTTTCAGCGGGGAAATTTCGCGTTCGCTGTCCTGGCGGTCACGCTCGGCAATCTGCTGTTCCAGCTCCGCCAAATCAACCTGCTCGCCCTTGGCAAGCATTTCCTTATAGCGGCGCATAGCACGCTCTTTTACGCTGGCCGTCAAAAAAATCTTAACCTGCGCATGGGGGAACACCACCGTACCGATATCGCGCCCGTCCATTACCACGCCGCCCGCTTCACCCATACGGCGCTGCTGGTTCACCATTTCCTCGCGCACGCCGCCCACGGCGGATACTTTGGAAACAATAGCCGTAACCTCCGGCGAGCGGATAGCGTCCGTTACCTCCGTGCCGTCCACAAACACGCGGTTCACGCTTGCTTCCGGCTTAAAGGTGATAACCATACTGCGCGCCAGTTTTTCCGCCAGCTCCGGGCTGAATGCTTCGCCGCTTTGCAGAAACCTCCATGCCACGGAGCGGTACATTGCGCCCGTATCGATATAAATATAACCAAGTTTGCCTGCCACCAGCTTGGCGATGGTGCTTTTGCCAGCGCCCGCCGGCCCGTCGATGGCAATTACCGGTTTTTGTGCATTCATTTTATCCCCACCTGTTTTTATATTTGTGCGGCAAACGTGCCCGCGGCATAGCCTGTTGAAAACGCCGCCTGCAAATTGTAGCCGCCTGTATAACCGTCGATGTCCATAACCTCGCCCGCAATAAACAGGCCTTTTACCAGTTTGGATTCCATCGTTTTCGGGTCAATCTCTTTCAAACTTACGCCGCCCGCCGTAACAATCGCCTCTGCCAAAGGGCGCGTGCCGGTAATGGGCACCACAAACGCCTTTAGCACATCAACTATGCGCTGGCGTTCAGCGCGCGAAAGCTGGTTGACGAATTTTTCCTCATCAATAAAGGCTTCGTCCAGCACCGGCGCAATTAAACGCTGCGGCAGCAAATCCTTCATGCCGTTAGCCATCTGCTTGCGGCTGTACTGCACAAAATCGCGCTGCAAACGCGCGTCCAGCTTGTCTTTATCAAGCGCGGGCTTTAAATCAATGTGCAGTTCAATATCCTGCGCGCCCGCGGCGATGGCTTCTGCCACGCATTTGCTCAGCGAAAGGATTATCGGTCCGGAAACGCCGAAATGCGTAAACAGCATCTCGCCAAATTCCGCGCCGATTTTTTTGCCCTCGGCGTATACAGTGCCTTCGATATTGCGCAGGCTTAAGCCCTGCAAATCTGGTATATAGGGCGAATCGCTTTCCAGCGGCACCAGGCACGGTTTTAACGGCACAATGCTGTGCCCCACGGCTTTGGCAAGCTTAACGCCGCTGCCGTCGCTGCCCGTACCGGGATAGGACGAGCCGCCCGCCGCCAGTATTACGGCGTCCGCTTCAAAGCGCTGACCGTCCTCCGTCACCACGCCTTTAATTTTACCGAACTCCGCCGCAATGCTTTTTACTTTGGTATCCAAAAGCAGCCTGCCGCCGTAATCCTTAAAAATTTTAACCAGCGTGTCAACCACGTCCACAGCCTTATCGCTGACAGGGAATACCCTGCCGCCGCGTTCAACCTTCGTCGGCAGCCCGTTGTCCTCCAACAGCTGCACAATATCCTGATTGGTAAAGCGGCGCAGCGCGCTGTTTAAAAAGCGCCCGTTGCCGGGGATGTTTTTGATAATCTCCTGCAAATCGCAGTTATTGGTAATATTGCAGCGCCCCTTGCCGGTAATCAGCATTTTTTTGCCGGGACGGCGCATTTTTTCAATTATCGTTGTCTGCGCGCCGTTCTGTGCAGCGGCAATGCCTGCCAGTAAGCCTGCCGCCCCGCCGCCGATGACAATTACCTTAGCCATTTATCAGCGCCGCCTTTTTTAAATTTTCCACTTCAGCGTCATCCAGCTCGCGCATTTTGCCCTTGCTCAAGCCTTTAAGGCTTAACGTGCCGAACTTGATGCGTTTAAGGTTGCGCACGGGGAAACCGATATAATCGCACATGCGGCGGATTTGCCTGTTGCGCCCTTCGTGGATTGTTATATCAAACAGCGTCATGTTGCGCGCATGGTCGTATTCCAAAAGCGTTACCACCGCCGGTGCCGTCATGCCGTCGTCCAGCTTTACGCCGATGCGCAGCATGTCCAGTTTTTCCTGCGGCACAATGCCCGGCACACCCACGCGGTAGGTTTTGTTTACCTCGTGGCTGGGGTGCATCAAGCCCTGCGCCAGTGCGCCGTCGTTGGTTAAAAGCAGCAGCCCTTCGGTGTTGTAATCCAGCCTGCCGACCGGAAACACGCGCTGCGGCAAATCCTTAACGTAATCGGCAATGGTGCGCCTGCCCTGCGGGTCGCTCATCGTGGTAACCACGCCGCGCGGCTTGTAAAACAGGTAGTAAGCCTTGCGCTCACGCTTAATGGGCTTGCCGTCCACGGTGATAAAGCATTTTTCGCCAACCTTGGTGCCAAGCTCCTTTACGGTTTTACCGTTGACCTTCACCCTGCCGTCCAGTATGTATTTTTCTGCTTCGCGCCGCGAGGCCACGCCCGCAGCCGCCAGCACTTTCTGTAAGCGTTCTTCCATTAAACTGCTCCGTTATCGTTTATAATTTCGTCCTTCAGGCTGTCCAAAAGCGATATCTGCTCCGGCTCGCCGCTGTTTTCCTCGTCCGGCATGGCGGGCAAATCCTTCAGCGAGCTCAGCCCGAAGGTCAGTAAAAATTTATCGGTTGTTGCGTATAAAATCGGGTGGCCCAGCGCATCCTTGCGCCCTGCTTCGCATATCAGGCCGTAATCTAAAAGCGTGTTGACAACGCCGTCTACCTTAACGCCGCGGATTGCTTCCATCTCGCTACGCGTTACCGGCTGCTTAAAGGCCACAATCGCCAGCGTTTCCATCGCCGCTGCGGAAAGCTTAACCTCCTGCACTTTTTCAAGCTGCTTTAAAAGCTCGTAATGCTGGGGTTTAGCGCACAGCTGATAGCCGCCCGCAACCTTGCGCAGGCACAGCCCGCGGCTTTCTTCGTTATAGCTTTCTTCTAAAAGCGTCAGCAGCTCCCACACCTGCGGTTTATCAAGCTGCATGATTTCGGCAATCTGCGCTACCGTCAGTGGTTCGCCCGCGGCAAAAAGCAGCGCCTCCAGCGAGCCTTGTAAATAATCATGAAACATGGTTTTCGTCCTCCCGGTGCAGGAAAATATAAATCGGCGCAAACGGTTCCGTCTGCGTAATGCTTATTACGTTCAGCTTTAACAGCTCCAGCAGTGCCAGGAATCCGGCAATTTTTTCGCTGCGGCTGCCCGTGCGGCTGAACACTTCTTTAAACTCCACGCCGTTCAGGCGGTGCTTCAAAAGGCTTACAATCTCCGCCATTTTCTCCTGCACGCTGAACTCCTGCCGCTCAATATAAGCGGTAACTTCGCTGCTTGCAGCCATCAGCGCCAGCATGGTTTTAACAAGGTCGCCCGCGCTGTACTGGGCAATGTGGCGTGTAATTTTGCCTTCGGCAAGCGGCCTGCGGCAAACGTAGCGCGCTGCCTGTTCCTTCATCTCCAAAAGCTGTGCGGCACAGGCTTTAATCCGGCGGTATTCAATCAGCATCTCAACCAGCATGGTGCGCGGGTCTGCTTCGTCCTCGTCCGTTTCGGGCGCTGGCTTCGGCAGCAGCATGCGCGATTTTATCTGCAGCAGCGTCGCCGCCATTACCAGAAACTCGCTGGCAATCTCCATGTCAAACTCCGCCATGGCGGATAAATACGCAATGTACTGCTCGGTAATCTCCGCGATTGGGATATCGTAAATATCTATTTTGTCTTTTTCGATTAAATGTATTAAAAGGTCCAGCGGGCCTTCAAAATCACTTACTTTTAAGGAAAGTTCTGCCATAAATTACGCTTCGGCGCGTTGCTGCGCCAAAATCCTTTATAGTTTTTTAAAAAAAGATGCCCAGCACAAGGTTTACCAAATCAAGGTACGCCATGGCAAACGGGGTGATGATGTAACTAATAAGGCCGCTGGCAACCAGCGCAATTAAAATGTACAAGCCATACGCGCCGACGAAGGAGTTATACTTATACGCCGTAGCAGGCGGCAAAAATTCATCCAGCAGGCGCGAACCGTCCAGCGGCGGTATCGGCAGCAGGTTAAAAAAGGCAAACCATACGTTGTACTGCATGGTCCACAGCAAAAACGCGCTTACGCCCGGCGTTAAAACCTTAAACTTGCCCATCACAACCATAATCAGCGCCGCTAAAAAGCACAAAAACAAATTGGCCGCAGGCCCTGCCAGCGATACCTTTATCATGCCTTCGCGCCTGTTGCGGAAGTTATTGGGGTTAATGGCAACGGGCTTGGCCCAGCCGAAGTGGAACAGCGCCAGCATAACAGCGCCTAAAATATCCAGATGCGCCAGCGGGTTAAAGGTTAAGCGTCCCAGATAACGCGGCGTCGGGTCGCCCATGGCGTCCGCCGTAACGGCGTGGGCATATTCATGTATGGTAATGGCAATTAAAAGTGCCGGTACCGTATAAATCATTGAGCCAAAATCAAACATTGGTCCCTCCACAAAACAATTAAGCAATAATATAATTATACAATATTTTTATAAAAAAAGAAACGGGACTGTAAAAACCAGCCCCGATTTTAACAATATTTATTTACCGGTGAATTTGGGCGCGCGTTTTTCCTTAAACGCCGCAATGCCTTCCTTGCAGTCCTCCGTAGCCATGCACAGCGTCTGCGCAACGGCTTCGGTGTCAAGCACATCGTCAAGGCTCATCGCCGTGTTGTTGATGTATTTTTTAATCAGCGCCAGCGAAAGCGGGCTTGACGCGGCAAGGCGTGCCGCCATTTTTTCAACTTCGCCTGCAAGGGCGTCGTCTTCGCAGACATGGTTCAGCATGCCGAAGCGTTCTGCCGTGGCAGCGTCAATCAAATCGGCGGTAAACATTAATTCTTTGGCGCGGTGCAGGCCCACTGCCTTCGGCAAAAAGTACAGGCCGCCGCAATCCGGTATTAAACCGACTTTGGCAAAGCTTTGCGCAAAACGCGCGGTGCTTACGGCGTAAACCAAATCGCACGCCAGCATTAAATTAACGCCTGCGCCTGCCGCAACGCCGTTAACCATGGCGATAAACGGTTTATCCATGGCGGTAATGCGTTTGGCTACAGCGCCGACTTTAATGATGAAAGCTCGGCGGCTGGCAGCATCGGGCAGCGCCTCTAAAAACGGCAGGTCGCCGCCGGCACAGAACGCTTTGCCGTTGCCCGTAAGTACGGCGCAGCGGATATCAGCATCCTGCTCAACCTTGTCAAGCGCGGCATGCAAACCGTCAATCAGCGCGTCGTTCATCGAGTTCAAACTCTGCGGGCGGTTCAGCGTAATGGTTGCCACATGGTCTTTCACAGCAAATAAAACAGCATCTTCCATAATTTTCAGCCTCCTTAGGCATACTACCTTATCTGTGCTTGTTTAATTCGTCAAACAAAAACTCGTTTTTAATACGGATATAAGTACCCTTCATGCCGAGGGATTTGGTTTCAATCAGGCCGGCGCTTTCAAATTTACGCAGCGCGTTAACGATAACGGAGCGCGTAATGCCAACGCTGTCGGCAATTTTGGAAGCAACAAGCAGCCCTTCCGTTCCGTGCAGCGCGTCCATAATGCTGGTAATGGCCTCCAGCTCGGAAAACGACAGCGTCGAAAATGCAATCTGCACCATGGCTTTTTTACGTGCTTCTTCCTCCACGCGGGCAGCACGCTCGTGCAAAATCTCAACGCCGATAACCGCCGCCGCGTATTCTGCCAGCAGCAAATCCTCGTCGTTAAATTCGCGGTCATACTTGGCAACAATCAGCGTGCCGATACGTTCGCCGTTGCCGTAAATAGGCACAATCGTAGTGCGTTTATCCCCAAAATAGCACTTGGTGCCCTTCAAAAACGAACATTCTTCGTTAACGTGCCCGATGTTGGAAACGGTTTCGCGGCACTCCATAATAAAGTTAAGGTACGCAGGCGGGAAGCGTTTTAAATCCAGCACCTGCTCGCGCATGATGTCACATTCAAAATCGTCCAGCAGCGCAAAGCCCTTAATTCCGCCCTTGCGCCCCACTATGTAAACATTGCTGACGATAACTTCCTTCAGCAGGCGCGCGATAGCGTTAAACTCCACCTTTTCGCCGCGCTGCAGCAGTTTGTTGATTTTTCTTGTTTTTTCTAAAAGTTCCACAGTAGCCCCTCCCATCACGCACGCGGAAAATTCTTTTCGTAAACGGAGGTAATGCGCTCCGTTGTAACATGCGTATAAATCTGAGTAGTAGATAAATTAGCGTGGCCCAAAAGCTCCTGCACCGCCCTCAAATCCGCACCGTGGTTCAGCAAATGGGTGGCGAAGGTGTGCCGTATGGTATGCGGCGATACGTTTTTGCGCAGGGCCAGTTGTTTAATATATTTATCAAGTATGCGGCGCACGCTGCGGTCCGTCAGCGGCCCGCCCAGCCGGTTAACCAAAAGCTGCTCATGCGCTTTGGCGTGATATTTTGCCATCAGCTGGCCGCGCGCATCGTTAAGGTAACGCTCCACCGCCTCGCGGCAGGTATGCCCGATGGGCACCAGCCTGTCCTTGTTGCCTTTGCCGTGCAGCAGCACAAACATATTGCCAAGGTCGATGGTTTCAAGCGTCAGCCCCACAAGCTCCGAAACGCGGCAGCCCGTTGCGTATAAAAGCTCCAACAAAGCCTGGTCGCGCATACCAAGCTCGTCCGTTTTATCCGGCAGCTCCAACAGCTCGTTAATTTCAAGCTCCTCTAAAAATACGGGCAGGTGCTTTTCCAGCTTCGGCGTCCGCACTTTAACAAACGGGTTTTGCTTAACCCTGCTCTCCCGCTGTAAATATTTATAAAAAGAGCGCAGCGCCGATATGCGTCTGGCAATGGTTGTGCGCGCGTACTTTTTGCCGTTCATCTCCGCAAGGTACGAACGGATATCGGGCACGCTGATGTCATTCCAGTTAAAGCCGCCGCTATAACGGGTCTTTAAAAACTCGATAAACACGGCGATATCGGCTCCATAATTTTTAACCGTCAGTGCCGAAGTATTTTTTTCTACTGCAAGGTATTGCAAAAATTTCCGCACGTCGGGGTAAGCGCTAAAATCCTCTTTCATAAATATCCCTCTTTTAAAGTAAAATTATCGTATCATAAAGAGAAAATAATTTCAATAAGCACAATATCTATTTTTAAAATTTTCTTGCAATTTTGTTTATTTTTATCGCATAAAATACAAAAAGCAGCGGTTTTTAAGCCGCTGCCGTAATGTTTATGCTTCCGTATTTAATTGTTCCTGTACTTTGGCAAGCGCCTCCAAGGCACGCTCTGCCAGCATGGCGTTTTTGAATTTTTTGCCGCGCACACGCTTGCCCAGCGGCGGAATAAGACCGAAGTTGACGTTCATCGGCTGGAAGTTTTTAATCTCCGGGCTGCTGATGTAATGCGCCAGCGCCCCATGAGCCGTTTCCGCCGGAAAATCAACCGCAGGCTGCCCCAGCACTTTGCGCGCCGCGTGGATGCCTGCCATTAAACCGGACGCCGCCGATTCCACATAGCCTTCCACGCCGGTAAACTGACCTGCAAAAAACAGGCGCGGGTTAGTGCGCAGGCTGAAGTCGCTGTTCAACAGCTTCGGCGAATTGATGTATGTATTTTTATGCATCACGCCATAGCGGACGAACTCTGCTTTTTCCAAGCCCGGTATCATGCCGAACACACGCTTTTGCTCGCCCCATTTTAAATGCGTCTGGAAGCCGACGATGTTGTACAGCGATGCCGCAGCGTCGTCCTGCCGCAGCTGCACCACGGCGTAAGCCTCCTTGCCTGTGCGCTTATCCACCAGCCCCACCGGTTTCAGCGGTCCGAAACGCATTGTGTCCTCGCCGCGCCGTGCCATTTCTTCAATCGGCATGCACGCTTCAAAAAACACTTCTTTTTCAAAATCCTTCACGGGTGCCAGCTCCGCCGTACGCAAAGCCTCCCAGAAGGCTACATATTCTTCTTTGGTTTCAAACGGGCAGTTCAGGTAATCCGCGTCGCCCTTATCGTAGCGGCTCGCCTTGTAAACCTTACTGTAATCCAGCGAATCCGCCGTTACAATCGGCGCCGCCGCGTCAAAAAAGTGAAAATAATCTTCACCCGCGAGCTGTGCTATGCTTTCTGCCAGTTCGCCGTCCGTCAACGGCCCGCTTGCGCAGATAACCACGCCGGGCAGGCTTTGTAAATCCTTCACTTCTTCGTTTTTAACGGTAATCAGCGGATGGCTTTTTATTTTTGCCGTTACGGCGTCCGCAAAGCCTTCGCGGTCCACCGCCAGCGCACCGCCTGCCGGAACTTTGTGTTCATCGGCACAGGCCATGATAACGCTGCCGAGACGGCGCATTTCTTCTTTCAACAGGCCGACGGCGTTTTCGATGTTGCCTGCGCGCAGCGAATTGCTGCAAACAAGCTCCGCAAATTTATCGGTTTTATGGGCAGCGTCGCTTTTCAGCGGGCGTTTTTCGTACAGCACCACGGGCACGCCGCGCTGCGCAAGCTGCCACGCCGCTTCACAGCCCGCCAGCCCTGCGCCGATAACGTGTACCGGCTCATTTACTCTTTGCACGTTTAGCAGCCCTTCCTTTATACGTTTTTACGGCATCCTCGCAGGCTTCGTTGGTGCAGAACAGCTTTTTGTCGCCGTTTCTGTCGGTGCGTTCAAACAGAACGTGCCCGCATTTGGGGCAGCGCTGTTCGGTCGGCCTGTCCCACGAGGTAAATTTGCAGTCCGGATAGTTGGAGCAGCCGTAGAAAATTTTGCGCGTTTTGGTTTTGCGCTCAATAATCTCGCCGCCGCAGTCCGGGCATTTAACGCCGATTTTTTTCAGTATCGGCTTGGTGTTGCGGCATTCCGGGAAGCCCGGGCACGCCAAGAACTTGCCGTAGCGCCCCTGTTTGTAAACCATCATGCGCCCGCATTTTTCGCATTTAACGTCGCTTACTTCCACCGGCGCTTCCACGGTTTCAATTTCCTTGTCGGCCTTTTCCAGCAGATGCGAGAAAGGCTCGTAGAAGCTTTCCAGCACCTGGTTTTTATTGGCTTCGTGTTCGGCAATTTCGTCCAGTTCGGTTTCCAAATTTGCCGTAAACGGAATGTTGATGATGTCTTTAAAATACGTCGTCAGCATGTTGACAATCAGCTCGCCCAGCTCGGTGGATACCAGCTTTTTGCCGTCCTTGACGATGTAGCCGCGGTCCAGAATGGTCTGGATGGTCGGCGAATATGTACTCGGGCGGCCGATGCCCTTTTCTTCCAGCTCTTTAACCAGCGTCGCTTCCGTAAAATGCGGGGGCGGCTCGGTAAAATGCTGTTCCGCAGGCAGCAGCTTGTAAAGTTTAAGCGCCGTCTGCGCGGGCAGATACGGAACTTCCTTCTCTTTTTCGCTTGCCAGTTCTTTTTTATCGCTCAGCTTCAAAAAGCCGTCAAATTTCAGTACAGCGCCGCCTGCACGCAGCTGGTAGCCAGCCGCGCCGATAAGCAAAGTCGTTACGTCGTACAGCGCAGCCTTCATCTGACAGGCTACGGTGCGGTTCCAAATAAGCGTGTATAATTTCAGCTGGTCTTTGCTCAAATACGGCGCAACTTCCTCCGGCGTGCGCGCCACGGAAGTCGGGCGGATAGCCTCGTGCGCGTCCTGCGCGTTCTTTTTGCTGCTGTAAACATTAACGTGCGCCGGTACGTATTCCTTGCCGTAGGTTTCGCCGATGTAGCTGCGCAGTTCTGCCGTCGCCACGTCGGATAAACGCACGGAGTCGGTACGCATGTAAGTAATTAAGCCCACAGCGCCGCCCTTGCCGACGTTAACGCCTTCATAAAGCTGCTGTGCCAGCATCATCGTCTTTTTGGTAGAAAAGTTCAGCTTGCGTACAGCGTCCTGCTGCAAACTGCTGGTAGTGTACGGCGGCAGCGGGTTGCGTTTGCGCTCTTTTTTGGTTGCTTCTTCCACAACATAGGCAGCGCCTTTCAAATCGGCCTCTACCTTCGCCGCTTCTTCGGCGTTGTGTATCTCCAGCTTTTTGCCTTTGTATTTAATTACGTCCGCGTCAAACAGCGGCGCTTTATCCTTCTCGCGCAGGCGGGCGGTAACCGTCCAGTATTCCTGCGGTACAAAGTCGTTAATTTCCTTTTCGCGGTCGCAGATGATTTTTACGGCAACAGTCTGCACACGGCCCGCACTTAAGCCCTTGCGGATTTTACGCCACAAAAGCGGGCTGAGCTGATAGCCCACAATGCGGTCGATAATGCGGCGCGTCTGCTGCGCGTCAACCATATCCAAATCAATCTTGCGCGGATGCTTCAACGCTTCCTTTACCGCGCCCGGCGTAATTTCGTGGAACTCAATGCGGCAGTCGCTTTCCGGGTCCAGCCCCAAAATATAGGCCAGATGCCAGCCGATTGCCTCGCCCTCACGGTCCGGGTCAGTTGCGATATAGACTTTATCGGCCTTTTTGGCCGCTGCTTTCAATTCCTTAATCAGTTCGCCCTTGCCGCGGATATTGATGTATTTAGGCTCAAAACCGTTTTCGATATCCACGCCGAAAATGCTCTTGGGCAAATCGCGCAGGTGCCCCATGGAAGCGCGCACCGTGTAGCTGCGTCCCAAAAACTTTTCTATCGTCTTCGACTTGGCGGGTGATTCCACAATCACTAAGTTTTTTGTCATTAAACGTCCTCCTAAAGCAGGTAATAACTGCGGGCGGCGGTTTGCGCCACGCGTCCGCTTATTTCCAAATCCAAAAGGCCCATCCCGGCACTGGCCAGGTCAAGCCCGCTCTTTTCCAGTATTTCTTCCAGCGAAAGCGGCTCAAAGCTTAAAACTTTTAAAAGCGCTTTAGCGTTAGCATCAAGCCCGCTGTCGTCGTTAAACAGCTGCGGCTGGCGCGGCAGCCTTGCCAGTTTCAGGCTCTCTAAAATATCTTCAGGGCAGTCCACCAGCTGCGCTCCGCTTTTTATCAGGCTGTGGCAGCCGATGCTTGTTGAAAGGAAGATGCTGCCCGGCACGCAGTAAACCTCGTGCCCTTCATCCATTGCGTATTCGGCGGTAATCATCGCTCCGCTTTTTTTGGCGGCTTCCACCACCAGTATGCCGTGCGTCATGCCGTTAATAATGCGGTTGCGCGACGGGAAGTTATGCCCCATCGGCGGCGTGCCCGGAGGGAACTCCGTAACCAGCGCGCCTTTTCGGGCAACTTCTTTAAACAGTTCTTTGTTGTTGGCGGGGTAACAAACGTCGATGCCGCAGCCAAATACGGCTACCGTCGTGCCGCCCGCTTCCAGTGCGCCGCGGTGTGCGGCTGTATCTATGCCTTTGGCGCCGCCGCTGACTATTACCACACCGGCAGCTGCCAAATCGGCGGCAAAAGCGTCTGCCGCCTTTAACCCGTAGCCGGACGCTTCGCGCGAACCGACGATGCCGATGCTGCCGCGTAAATCGGGCAGGCAGCCCTTAACGTACAGCACCTGCGGCGGGTCGTTAATCTGTCTGAGGCTGTGGGGGTAAGCCTCGTCTTTTGGCGTTAAAATCTGTACGCCGTTAGTTTCACAAAAATTTTTCAGCCAGTTCGGGTAATCAAAATCCCTTTTGGCAATAAATTTCTTAATTTCTTTCTCATCAAGGCCTGTTTCGCGCCATAATTCCGGCGCGGCCATATATGCCCCGGCGGGGCTGTCAAACTTTGCCAAAGCCGCTAAAAGTGCGGCGCTGCGCGACCCGAAGGCGGTAAACAGCGCTGCCAGATAGTAGTTTTCCAAGTAACACACTCCACATTACATTGTATCCGCAAATTCGCTTCATTATAATGGGTAAATCACTTGCTGTCAAGCCCGTCCAAAGTTTTTAATACAAAATCTGCCACGGCGGCGGCGGCAAAAGGCTTGCCGTAAACCTCGCGCCTGCGGTGACGCAGCTCGTTTTTCGCTTCCGTGTCAAGCCCGGCATATTTTTTTACAAAGCCGCACACTTCTTCCGGCGTTGCGGCAATGTTCGCCTCGCATTTGCGGCACAGGTATTCGGCGTTGCGCACCTCCTGCCCCGGCAGCGGGTCGTACAAAATAAATTCCGTGCCGATGGCCAGCGTTTCCGCCGACGTCAGCCCGCCCGCCTTGCTGATGACGATATCCGCACTGCGCAAAAGCTGCGGCAGCTCCGCGATAAAATCAAGCACCATGACGTTGGGCAGCGCCATTTTTTTCAGCTTCTCCGCCAGTTCCGTGTTGTGACCGGTTACGGCGGCAATTTTTAAGCCCTCCACATCGCAGTGGCTGGTCAGTGCGCGCAAAAGCTCCGGCATCGGCAGCAAACCGTCGCCGCCGCCCATTACAAGGCACAGCGTGTCGTTTTTGCCGTAACCCAGACGCTCGCGCCACTTATCGCGCTCAAAAGGCGCAGTAAACGCCGCGCGGATGGGTATGCCCGTCGCAACGGCAGGTATGCCAAGCTCCGGCGGCACATCAATATCGGCGTCAGCCGTAAAATAAGCGTCCAGCCCTTTATAAATCCACCAATGGTGAAAATTAAAATCGGTAATAACCGCGCCGACCCACAAATTGGGCGCGCAGCGTCGTTTGTACTGCGTCATTACTCCCGCAGGCGTTGGGTGCGTAACAATTACGGCGTCCGGCGCTGTTTTTTTGATAAAGCCCTGCGCCAGATACGACAGCAGCAAATTTAAAAAGTCGCGCAGCCATAAGCTGTCGTTGCCGGTGTTGCTCCAGCGGTACGCAATATCGTACAGCTTTGGCACATGCTTTAAAATGCCGATGTAGCCGCCAAGGATGATATTGCCCAGCCATTTAGGGAAAAAGTCAAAGGCGCTGCCGTTGACGACTTTTACGTTATCATGTTTTTTAAAAGCTTCCTCCAGCGCCTCGGCCGCCATTTTATGCCCGCTGCCGAGCGGTGCGGAAAGAAGAAGCACGGTATATTTTTGAGCCGTTAAAGACATTTAACAAACCTCATAGAAAATTTTTTGCAAAAAAACTTGAACCTGTTATCAAAATAATATATCATAAATAACAATTAGTAAAGAAATTAAGCATAATTTTATGTTTGTAAATTTTTGTGGAGGCAATTATGCAAGAAAGATTACCTGTTGAACATTTCCATTTCCCCGTCGAAAAAATTAAGGCGGGTTATTATTCAGACGCGTATTTTCTGCGCACCGAAGAAATTTTAAACGGCGACAACCATCACCCGCGCGTGCTGATGCAGGTGTTTACCCGCGAGCCGGTTGTGGTTTGCGGCATCGACGAATGCATTGCACTGATTAAAACCTGCGCGCACAACCCCGAAAACATCACCATCCATGCCCTGCATGACGGCGACGAAGTTGAGCCGTGGGAAACCTTAATGACGATTGAAGGCGACCTGGCTGACTTTGCCCATCTGGAAACCATTTACCTCGGCATTCTTGCCCGCCAGAGCCGCATTGCCACCAATGTGCGCCGCACCGTGGAAGCAGCTAACGGCAAACCGGTGCTGTTCTTCCCCGCGCGCTATGATACCTGGCAGACGCAGGAAGGCGACGGCTACGCTGCCAAAATCGGCGGCATCAAGGGCTTTTCCACCGACGCCAACGCACTGGCCAGCGGCGGCAAAGGCCTTGGCACTATCCCCCACGCTTTAATCGCGTCCTACAACGGCGATACAGTTGCTGCAACCGCCGCTTTTGATAAGCACTGCGATAAAAACATCGCGCGTATTGCGCTGGTTGATTTTGACAACGACTGCGTGAACACCGCTTTGGCAGTTGCGCGCAAACTTGGCAAAAACCTTGCCGGCGTGCGCCTTGATACCAGCGGCACGATGGTTGATAAAAGCCTGCTGGGGCAGCTTGGCATGTTTAACCCCACCGGCGTTTGCAAGGAGCTTGTATGGAATGTACGCCGCACACTGGACGCCGAAGGCTTTGACTATGTAAAAATTATCGTATCCGGCGGCTTTAACCCGCAGCGCATTAAAGAATTTGAAGCGCTGGGCGTGCCGGTTGACACCTACGCCGTTGGCAGCAGCCTGTTTGACGGCAACATTAACTTTACCGCCGATATCGTTATGGTTGACGGCAAAGAATGCCACAAGGCGGGGCGCAAACATCTGCCCAACCCGCGTCTGGAACTTGTAAAATAAACAAAAGCACTGCGTAATGCAGTGCTTATTTTTTAGAAAGAAGGATTTACTATGGATTTAAACGCCACACCGGCGTCAGAACGCACTCATATCGGCATCTTCGGTAAGCGCAACGCCGGCAAATCCAGCCTGATTAACGCCATTACCGGGCAGAACCTGGCGATTGTTTCGGACACCAAAGGCACGACGACCGACCCCGTATACAAGGCGATGGAAATTTTGCCGCTCGGTCCCGTAATGCTTATCGACACCCCGGGTATCGACGACGTTGGCGAACTGGGCGCGCAGCGCGTGCAGAAAGCCGTGCAGGTGCTGAATAAAACTGATATCGCCGTGCTCGTTATCGACAGCACGCTCGGCCCTAATAAAGAAGATACGGAGCTTTTAGAGCGCGTTAAAGAAAAAAAGCTGCCCGTTATCGCCGTCTTTACCAAAGCAGAAGCCGGTACAGATTTAACTGAATTTGAAAAAATCCTCGGCGTAAAATGCATGGCGGTCGATTCTGCCGCAGGCACAAACATCGCCGCACTGCGCCTTACCCTTGCCGGCCTTATGCCGGATAAAAAAGACCCGCAGCAGCTTGTCGGCGATTTGGTAGAGCCCGGCGACGTTGCCGTTCTGGTTGTGCCGGTAGACAGCGCCGCCCCCAAAGGCAGGCTGATACTGCCGCAGCAGCAGGTAATCCGCGGGCTGCTGGACGCAGGCGCCATGCCCATTGTAACTCGCGACAGCGAACTTACACAGTGCCTTGCTGTGCTTAAAGCAAAACCAAAAATCATCATCACCGACAGCCAGGTTTTCGGCTTTGTTGCCAAAACCGTGCCGCATGATATTTTGCTGACCTCGTTTTCCATTTTGTTTGCCCGCTACAAAGGCGATTTAAAAGAAGCAGTACGCAGCGTTAACATGCTGCGCCACATCAAGGACGGCGACAAAATTTTAATCAGCGAAGGCTGTACCCACCACCGCCAGTGCGGCGACATCGGCACAGTCAAGCTGCCCGCCTGGATTAAAAAATTTACCGGCGCAGAGCCGCAGTTTGAATGGACCAGCGGCACAGGCTTTGCCGAAGATTTGAGCAAGTATAAGCTGATTATCCACTGCGGCGCGTGCATGCTGAACGAAAAAGAAATGCAGCACCGCATCCGCTGCGCACAGCAGCAGAGCGTGCCCATTACCAACTACGGCATCACCATCGCCTACATCAACGGCATCCTCCGCCGCACCCTCGGCCCCTTCCCTGATATTTTAAACGAGCTGGAATGATAAGATAAACTTAATGCCCAAACACACAAAAATGCCTGACAGCATAAGCCGTCAGGCATTTAATTTTAAGTTTTATCAAAATTTATCTGCCAAGCCAGGAACGGGAGGATTTTTTGCCTGCTTCTTTGTCAACTTCCACGGAAGAAGGAGCATACAAAAGCATATCGTCTTGCACTTTGGATACGCGCGCACCGATAATATAGCTTACGCCGTTGAGGTAATCAAAAATGCGGTTGCGCATAACGCAGTCCACAGCCTCAAACGAAACCATCAGCGTGCAGCCGCTCATCAAAGCGTCGGCGTATTCGCGCACGTCACTGAACTGGCGCGGGGTACGCACCAAAATATCCATATGCTCTGATTTTACAAGGCAGGGTCCGCCGTAACCGGATTCTTCCTCCTCAGTATGCCAAAACTTCAAAGCAGTGTTTTTCAAATCCATCTCCTGTGCCTCCATCCCAAATCAAAATCGGTTAATGTAATAAGCAGACTTCTACAAAAGTTTTTAAAATCCTGCTTGTGCTGAAAAAATTTTATTGTTTATTGCGTGCGCGCATTCTGCCGCGTTCAACACGGTCCAAAATCTTCTTGCGCATGCGGATGCTTTTCGGCGTAACTTCAACCAGCTCGTCCTCGTTGATGTGCTCCAAAGCCTGCTCCAAAGAGAAGGTCTTGGGCGGAATCAGGCGGATAGCCTCGTCGCTGCCGGAAGCGCGCATGTTGCTGACATGTTTCTTCTTGCACGGGTTAACGTCCATATCGTCCTCGCGGCTGTTTTCTCCAATAATCTGACCTTCGTAAACCTGTTCGCCCGGCACGATGAACATAGTGCCGCGTTCCTGCGCGTTGCTGATGCCGTAAGAAGTGGTTTCGCCCGCTTCAAACGCAACAAGGCTGCCGCGGGTACGTCCCGGGATATCGCCTTTATAAGGCGCATAGCCTGCAAAAACGTGGTTCATAACGCCGTTGCCCTTAGTATCGGTAAGGAACTGGTTGCGGAAACCGATAAGGCCGCGCGCCGGAATCAAAAATTCCATACGCAGGTAACCTGCCATCTCGGTCATGTTCTGAAGTTCTGCCTTACGCAAGCCCAAACCTTCCATTACAGCGCCCATAAAGTCCTGCGGCACGTCAATCGTCAGCGCTTCCATAGGCTCAAGCAGCTGGCCGTTCTCGTCGCGGTGCATAATAACCTTCGGCTTGCCAACCTGAAGTTCATAACCCTCGCGGCGCATCGTTTCAATCAAAATAGAAATATGCAGCTCACCGCGGCCCTTAACAATATAGGAATCCGGGCTTTCGGTTTCTTCAAGGCGCATGGCCACATTGGTTTTTACTTCTTTAAACAGGCGCTCACGCAGATGGCGGCTGGTTACAAACTCGCCCTCGCGGCCTGCAAACGGGCTGGTGTTAACGGAAAAAGTCATGGACAGCGTCGGCTCGTCGATGCTGATGCCTTCCAGCTGTTCCGGATTTTCCGCATCGGCAATGGTATCGCCGATATTCGCATCAGTCAGGCCCATCAGTGCAACGATATCGCCTGCGGCAACTTCGTCCACCTCAACGCGTTTCAGCCCCTGATAAGTGTACAGGCGGCCGATTTTAGCCTTGCGCTGGCCTTCTTTATCCATCAAAGTAACATTTTCACCGTTGTGGATAGTGCCGCGAACCACACGGCCAACCACGATACGGCCAACATAATCGTCATAGTCAAGAGTGTTGACAAGCATTTGCAGCGGAGCGTCAACTTCAACGTCCGGCGCCGGAATGTTCTCCAAAATTACGCGGAACAGCGGCTCAAGGTTATCGCTCTCCTCATCCATGGAAAGCTTGGCAATGCCGTTGCGCGCGGAAGTCAGCACAACCGGGAACTCCAGCTGCTCATCGTTCGCGTCAAGCTCGATAAACAAATCCAGAACCTCATCGATAACCTCCTCAACGCGCTGGTCCGGACGGTCAATTTTATTGATAACAACAATCGGTTTCAGGTTGCGTTCCAATGCTTTGCGCAAAACATATTTGGTCTGCGGCATCGGGCCTTCGTAAGCATCGACAAGCAGCAAAACGCCGTCAACCATCGTCAGCACGCGCTCAACCTCACCGCCGAAATCGGCATGGCCCGGGGTATCCAGAATATTGATTTTAGTGCCGTTGTGCATTACAGCCGTGTTCTTGGCCAAAATCGTAATGCCGCGTTCACGTTCCAGAGCGTTGGAGTCCATAACGCGCTCCTCAACGCGCTCGTTAGCCCTGAAAACGCCGCTCTGCTTCAGCATAGCGTCCACAAGGGTAGTTTTGCCGTGGTCAACGTGGGCAATAATTGCAATGTTGCGCAAATCATTTCTTATCATAAAAGTCTTTCTTCCTCTCTTGCTGGCTGCTCACGGCAGCGGGGTAAATCTTAAAAAATCAAAACGCCGCATCTTCTTATGCGACTAATCTATTATATTATTTTTAAAAAGCAATGTCAACAAAACGCCGTAAATAAGCAGTAAAAAGGTTGTAAACACAATCAAAAAAGCAGTGCTACCGTTGTAACACTGCTTGTATTTACCGTTGGTGCCGAAGACCGGACTTGAACCGGTACGGGGATCACTCCCCGAGGGATTTTAAGTCCCTTGCGTCTGCCAATTCCGCCACTCCGGCAAAATTATGGAGGCGACACCCGGAATCGAACCGGGGATAAAGGTTTTGCAGACCTCTGCCTTACCGCTTGGCTATGTCGCCGTAATATGGAGCGGAAAACGAGATTCGAACTCGCGACCCCCTCCTTGGCAAGGAGGTGCTCTACCACTGAGCTATTTCCGCAAAAATGGTGCCTCAGCACAGAATCGAACTGTGGACACAAGGATTTTCCAACTGAGCTACCGAGGCATAATGGCGACCCGGATGGGACTCGAACCCACGACCTCCGCCGTGACAGGGCGGCATTCTAACCAACTGAACCACCGGGCCATAAAAGCTACATATGCAATTATAGGTTATTTGCGTCTTTCTGTCAAGCCTAAAAGTTAAATTTATTACAGTTTATTTAAAATTAAGTAAAAAGCTTTCCAGCTTCTCATCAAGCAAAGCCTCCAGCTGCGGCAGGCTTTTGGCGTCAAAATCCGTAATGTTGTCAGGCTTCAGGGCGTGCTTGGTTTCGGCAAAAAATTCATCGCGGAAGCGGTTATACAAAAACACCAGCTGGTCGCCCGTGGCAAAATCCGTGTAATCCAAAAAAATCACGCTGCCGTTAATGTATTCTATCGCCTGCTCCGGGCGGATAAAAAGCTCAAAGCGCCCAATCTTCTCAGGCAGCTTCTCGCCGTAACGCCATTCGGGAAGCCCCGTTTCTTCGATAATCACGCCCAGATTATGGCTTGTGCGGATGTCGATATCGTGCACCAGCGCGGGCAGCTTATCCTTAACATGCTCGGCAAAACGGTCGCGGCTGCGGAAGAAATACCTGATGTCGCGGTACTGGTGCAGTCCCGCCACCTTCACCGGCACATAGTCAAAAGTTTCGGACGTGTATGTTATGTCAAGGCGGCAGCGGATAGCGTCGTTGCGGTAGGACGCTATGTTCAGCACCAGCCCGTCGATGTCCCTGTCCTGATGCAGCGTAAAGCCGTTAATCTCCGGCGGCAGCTCCTTCAAAAAGTCCCAGCCGTCCAGCGCCTCGCGGATTTCTTCTATACTCGGTTCGCTCATAAAACCCTCCGTAAAAATAGTCTGCCCTTATTATACACTATTTTGCCGCTTTGGTTAAGTCATAATCGCGCCGGCCGATAAACTGCCTGTACCACAGCGCCTTCCCGCGGATAACATTTCCGCCCGGCATAAGCCCGCCAAAAAGCGGCCTGTCCGGCAAAAACCACAAATCCCAGCGCGTGTCCGGGTCGCCGCTGTGCGGGCCGTAACCGTCAAACAGCGCCGCCTCGCAATGCGTCGTAACGGTCAAAAGCTTAATTTCAAGCCCCAGCACATGGGTCAGTACCGCAACGGTTTTAGCCATCGCCTCAATTTGCAGCTGTGTCGGCGGTTCCTTGCCAAAATCCGTGTCGCTTCCGCGGATGGCGCTGGCGCCGTAAGCGCAGCACATGGCGATGCCGATGCTGCCGGTGTTGCGCCGCCAGGTGTGCGCCTTCTGCTCCGTAAAATCCTCGCAGGTAATGTACAGCTCGCCGTCACGGCCGATGTTGATGTGGTAGTCGTCGTACACATCAGCGTAATGCCCCGCCGTCCAGTGCAGGTAGATGCGGTTTATTTTGCCGCGGCTGCGCGCCGCCACCTCCGCCAGGCGCTTGTAGTCAATTTCAATCGGGTTTACAACAATCACTTTAACAACTCCTCTCAGCCATATAAACGCCGCCGTGATAAAAAAATTAACCGCCGCCGAAATTTTTTGCGCATAATTTTTTAAGCCGGGTTAATTTTATTTGCGATTAACCGTTTATGTAGGTGAGAGTTTCTTTTCTTTTCTCTTTTTTGCCTGTTTTTCTCTTTATCTTTTCTTTGCCGCCTTACGTTCAAACCTTGTTCAGCATAAGTTAAAAGATTATATATATAATCTACCTTGTTCCCTAAACTGCTACCGTACAGTAGCAGTAGTACCAAAGCTGCCCCGCAAAAACTATCTGCCGTGCGCTTTAACAAAGCCCATCTGCCCGTGCATTAAAAGCTGCGAAGTCATCTCAATCACACGCTCCAGCGGAATTTGTTTGCCGTCCTCCACCCATTTGCAAAACATATCCACAGAAGCCTCGCACAAAAACGCAAAAATTATATTCTGCTCTGCCTGCGGCAAATGCCTGTAAGGGTTAAATTCATCCAGCGTACGCTGCAAGGTGAGTGCAGCAACCCTGTTAAAGTAGCTGCGGTAATGCGGGTTGCAAATAAGCCTTTCGGCTAAAGCATCGCCGGAATAATATGTAAAAAACACGCTGTTGATATTTGGCATATTAAAAGCGTCTTTGCCAAACTGTACGGCGGTTTTAGCAAGCTCACGGCTAAAACCGCCGGCAATGCTGCGGATAAATTCTTCGTACAATGCTTCAATGCTGTCGTAATGCAAATAAAAGGTTTTTCGGTTTACCAAAGCGCGCTCCGTCAGCTCTTTAACGGTAATTTCCGCAGGCTGCATTGTCAGCACCATTTCTTTAAACGCCGCGCGGATGGCTTTTAAGGTTTTTGTTATGCGTAAATCGGTTTTATCCGTCATGTTAAACCCCACTTTTTTAAAAATGTGGCATAAACCGCAAATTTCCGAAAGCGGCCATTGCCCCTGTGTTTTGCTTAAATTATAATACAGATAACAAAGTTAAGCAACACGAGAGTTTTAAAAACCACAAGCGTATTAAAAGGAGGATGCACAATGAAATTCACCAAAAAATTACAAGCCTTAACCATCGCAGCAGCACTTGCCGTTATGCCAATATCCGCCTATGCGGCACAAAGCGAAGGCACCATTGAACTGAAAACCGTGGGCAGCTTATTGTTCGGCGGCACGGTTACGCAGCTCCCCGGCTGCGGCACCTTCCACGGCGACCACGGCTACGCGCAGTATTATGTGCCGGAAGATGCACGCACCTATCCCTTAATTATGTGGCACGGTATGGGACAATCCGGCAGAAGCTGGGAGAGCACACCAGACGGACGCGAAGGCTATCAGGCGCTTTTAACGCGCGATGACTGGGCTGTATACATTGTTGACCAGCCACGGCGCGGCAGGGCCGGTTACACCCATGCCGAACATGCTGACCCCGGCAAACACCCCACCTCCGCCAGTGAAGGCGGCGTTTGGGAAGCCTTCCGCAACGGCATTTGGCAGCCCGGCGAAAAAGCAACCGTTTATGAAAATTCGCAGTTTCCGCTGACACCGGACGCTGTTGACCAGTTCTTCCGCCAGCAAACCTTTAACACCGGCGTGGAACCTGCCACAACCGAACACTATAAATTTTTGGGCAAAACCATGTCGGCGCTGGTTGAAGAAACAGGCCCGGCAGTTTGGTAACCCACTCCATGAGCGGCAAATACGGCTGGTTCAGCGCCATGGCAACGGACAAAATCAAAGCCGTTGTTGCCTACGAACCGGGTCAGGTTGTGCTTCCGGAAAACGCCGAAATCCCGCAGCTGCCTTATAAAAACGCGCTGGCTTATGAAATGCTCCAGCCCATCACCGTGCCGGAGGCTGAATTTAACAAACTCACCAAAATACCCATTTTAATCATCTACGGCGACAACATTGCCACCGAACCCAACGAAATCTTTAACGTCGACGTATGGCGTTTATCCAAAGCTTATGCCGAAACCTTTGTTAAGGAAATCAACGCGCGCGGCGGCGATGCCACCCTGCTTGACCTGCCTTCCATCGGCATTGAAGGCAACACACACGTGCCCTTTGCCGATAAAAACAATATCGAAATTGCCAACCTGATGGAAGACTGGCTGCACAAAAAAGGACTGGACGGCAAAACCAATCCGCACCGCGGCCCGCAGCCCAAAGGCTTAACGGAATTCACCATTCCAATAGCACAGTAAAAATTAAACTCCCGTCTTTTAAAGGCGGGAGTTTTTTTATGCGCAAAAAACAAAGAGAGCAGCCCGAAAGCCGCTCTCTTTTTGAAAAACTGTTTTGTTATCATAACATGAAGTACAGTTCGGAGAAGATGGTCTGTGCGTCTTCGTTAGTAGTCTGTGCTTCCATATCCCAGTAGTTAACCATGCCGACGATGTTCTTGGCAAAGGTGTAGCTTACGCCCACGTTCCAGCCTTTGTAGCCGTCAGCAAAGTACTCGGCATCGGTGGTAGGCATAATGTAAGCGTTTACGCTCTGGTCATAGTAACCGGCGTGGATGCCGTAGCTGCCCGGCTGGTCAGCTTCAGCGCCCTTCCATGCCAGATCGGCCCACCAGCCGTCTTTGCCTGCGCCGTCATAATATTCTTCATCGCCGCGCATATATTCAGCGCTCAGGGTAAAATCACCAAAGCCATAGCTTGCGCCGACGTTCCAGATGTCTTTTTCCAAATCAGAATCGGTTTTGTAGTAAGCAACATAAGCGTCAACGTCGCCCAAAGCAGCTTCCAAAGTGCCGATGTAGATTCTATCGCCATCTTTTAATAAATATTCATCGCCGTTAGAATTAAATACTCCATCGGCATAATCATAAGCTTTACCTGCAAGGGCAGATACTTTTACTTTATCGCCGTAGGAAACTTTTGCCATATCAAGGTTAGCATCAAGGATATTGCCGCTGAACGGGACTTCGTTGTAACGGCCTGCCACAACGTCCAGACCGCCTACACGGCCTTCTACATAAGCGCGGGCAAGGCTTAAATCATCGTCGCCGGAAGCGCCAAGGTCATTGCCCTCATCATCAGTACCATGGAAGGTCTGTTCGTTTTCAAGCATGCCGGTGTAAGTCCAGTCCTCGTTAATCTGGCCGTTTACCCACAAGCGGGAACGCAGAACGCCGCTGTCGCCATCAACGTCGCCGTCAACATCACGGTAGGATGCGCGTACTTCGCCGGTAATTTTTACGTTGTCTGCTTTCTTTTCAAGGTTGGCTATACGCACACCAAGGCTGTCCAGTTCGTCTGCAAATTCAGCAGCCAGTTTATCAACATTAGCGCCTTTCGCCATTGCTTTGGCAACAATTTGTGCCATTTCGTAGCGGGTCATCAGTTTATCGCCGCCGTAAGTGCCGTCGGGGTAACCGTCAACCACGCCTTCCGCCGCTAATTTGTTAACAGCGTCATAAGCCCAGTGCCCTGCCGGCACATCGCTAAACGGGTTTGCGGCATAAGCGCTGGCAGTTACGCCCAGCGCCATAGCCATAGCCAAAACTAAAGATTTTTTCATCATGATACCTCCTAAACTTTCGCTGCCTGCCAAACCTCCAACGCGAGTTGCCTTGTTTCCTCCGTTATCCGTTTGGTAGTTGCAGCTTATTTAATACATTAGTTAGTATACGCTAACTTTTGTATTTTGGCAAGCACTTTTTTTAATAATAGCGGCATAAAAAAACACCATCACTTAAAATGATGGTGTTTTTTGTTATTTGACTTTATTATTCAACTGTTACGGATTTCGCAAGGTTACGCGGTTTGTCCACGTCGCAGCCGCGGGTAAGCGCTGCGTAGTAAGCTAAGAGCTGCAAAGGCAGTACTGCCAGCAGCGGTGCCAGTTCCTTGCCCGCACGCGGAATGTAAATAACATGGTCGGCGTATTTGGCAATGCTGTCGTCGCCTTCCAGCGCAATGGCAATAACCATCGCTTCACGCGCTTTTACTTCCTGCAAATTGCTTACGGTTTTGTCGTAAACATCTTCCTGCGTTGCCAGCACAATTACGGGTACGCCTTCAACAATCAGTGCCAGCGTGCCGTGTTTCAGCTCGCCTGCTGCATAAGCTTCGGCGTGGATATAGCTGATTTCCTTCAGCTTCAGCGCACCTTCCAGCGCAACGGCGTAGTCAAGGCTGCGACCGAGGAAGAACGCATCAAGGCAGCTGCCGTAGTTGCGGGCAAACACTTTAATCTGGTCAACGTTTTCCAGCATGTCGTGCAGGTGTTCCGGCACTTTGTGCAACCCTTCCGCAAGTTCAGCAGCTTTCGCATCGCTAAGCGTCCCGCGTAAGCGGCCAACATAAACGGCAAGCATAAGCATTACCAAAAGCTGCGTGGTGTAAGCTTTGGTTGAAGCTACTGCAATTTCAGGGCCGGCGTAGGTGTAAACAACCTGGTCCGCCTCGCGCGCGATGGAAGAACCAACAACATTGGTAACTGCCAAAGTGCGGCTGCCAAGGCGTTTTGCTTCTTTCAAAGCAGCCAAAGTATCAATGGTTTCGCCGCTCTGGCTGATAACGATGGTCAGGCAGTTAGCGTCAACAATCGGGTTGCGGTAACGGAATTCGCTGGCAATGTCCACTTCAACAGGGATGCGCGCCAGATTTTCCAGATAATATTTGCCGACGATACCGGCGTGGTAAGCCGTGCCGCAGGCTACAATAAAGATTTTGCTGATGCCGGTAAAGTCCTCGGCAGTCCAGCCCAGTTCGGCAAAGTTGATTTCAGTGCCGTTTTCGGCGAGGCGGCCGCGCATGGTGTCTTTAATGGCTTTCGGCTGTTCGTAAATCTCTTTCAGCATAAAATGCTCAAACCCGCCTTTTTCGGCAGCTTCGGCATTCCAGTTAACTTCAAATACTTTTTTGGTAATCGGCGTGCCGTTAATGTCCTGCACCCAAACGCCTTCCTTGGTAACGGTGGCAATTTCGCCGTCGCTCATAATGTAGGTGCGGCGCGTTTTGGCAATAATAGCCGGAATATCGGACGCGATAAAGTTTTCGCCCTCGCCCAGCCCGATGATGAGCGGGTTGTCCTTTTTGGTGCAGATGAGTTTATCAGGCTCGGCCTTGCACATAAATACCAGGCTGTAAGAGCCTTCGATAACCCTCAAAACTTTTTTAACGGCTTCTTCCATGTCGCCATCGTAAAAATCGGCAAACAGGTGAGCCACAATTTCCGTATCGGTGTCGGAAGCAAACTTCTGCCCTTTGGCGATAAGCTGCTCCTTCAGCATCAGATAGTTTTCGATAATGCCGTTATGCACAACAACAAAATCGCCGCTTTCGTCCGTATGCGGATGCGAGTTGCGGTCGCTCGGGCGGCCGTGCGTAGCCCAGCGCGTATGGCCGATGCCCATGCAGCCTTCCGGCATTCTGCCTTCCAGCTTCTGGCGCAGCGCGTCAAGGCGTCCAACGCATTTTTCCACGCGGATGCCGTCTTTTTCGTAAACGGCGATACCGGCGGAATCATAACCGCGGTACTCCAGCTTGCTCATGCCGTGCAGCAAAAAGGGCGCTGCCTGTGCGTTGCCTACGTAACCAACAATACCACACATATATAAATCCTCCTAAAGGTTATTTGCCAGTTCTGCCGCAGCTGTTTTGTCCCCCATGTTGCCACGGGGCTTTGTCAGTCTGCTTACGGCCTGCAGCCGGCCGGGAGGCACCCGCTGACTACTCGATAAACCTCCGCCTCGTCTGCCGCTGTGGCGGCACATGCGCTTGAAATATACATTTTGTGCCGCACAGGCCTGGCTGTCCCATGCGGCACCATTGCATCAATTTATTTTACTATATTTTTAGAATGCGGTCAATGTTAAATCAGCCTAACTCGCGGGTAACAACCTCGCCAATAGCGCCGACGATGTTCTCCAGCCGCTCCTGCACGGGGCCTTCCGCCATAATGCGGATTAAAGGCTCGGTACCGGATGCGCGCACAAGGATTTGCCCGTTGTCGCCCAGTTCGTCCTGATATTTTTTGATAATTTCTTTAATGGCCTCGTTGTCTTCCCAGCCGTATTTATCCTTAACGCGCACGTTAAGTAAAATCTGCGGGAATTTGGTCATCAGCGCGCCAAGCTCGGACAGACGTTTGTTGTTTTTAACCATTGCACCCAAAAGCTGAACCGCCGTTAAAATGCCGTCGCCGGTTTTGGCGTATTTACTGAAAATAATGTGCCCGCTCTGCTCGCCGCCAATACTGTAACCGCCGCGCAGCATTTCTTCCAGCACGTAACGGTCGCCGACATTGGTTTTTACGCAGCGCCCGCCATGTTCAGCCATCGCCTTATGCAGGCCCACATTGCTCATTACGGTCGTTACCAGCACATTGTCGTGCAATTCTTTCTTTTTCATCAGCTCTAAAGCGCAGATGAGCATAATCTGGTCGCCGTCCAGCGCTTTGCCGTTTTCGTCTACCGCCAGGCAGCGGTCGGCGTCGCCGTCGTTGGCAATGCCCACGTCAGCGCCTTCTTCCAGCACTTTGGCCTGCAAAGCTTCAAGGTGCGTGCTGCCGCAGCCGTTGTTAATGTTAATCCCGTTAGGGTTATTAAAAATGGTAATAACCTGCGCGCCCAAAGTACGCAGAATTACCGGTGCAATCAGGCTGTTCGCACCGTTGGAGCAGTCCATGACAACCTTTAAGCCGTTCAGCTTGGTCGGTGCGCTGGCAATGATGTGGTCAATGTACAGCTTGTCCATTTCGCCTTCGTTAATCACGCGTCCGACGGAAGAACCGCGCGGGTTTTTACTGCTGTCGTGTTCGGCGGCAACCATTGCTTCAATCTCGTCCTCAACGGCGTCAGGCAGTTTGTGCCCCGTCTGCGAGAAGAATTTAATGCCATTGTCCTCAAACGGGTTATGCGAAGCAGAAATTACCGCACCCGCATTGGCGTGCAGTTTGCTGGTCAAGTACGAAACAGCCGGCGTCGGAATAACGCCCAAAAGATGCGCATCGCCGCCCGCAGAGCAGATGCCAGCTGCCAAAGCAGCTTCCAGCATCGTGCCGCTTAAACGCGTATCGCGCCCGATGATGATTTTAGGGTTGCGCGTTTCCCTGCCGAAGTAGGAAGCAGCCGCGCGCCCCAGCTTAAACGCCAGCTCCGGGGTCAGCTCCACGTTAGCCACGCCGCGGACGCCGTCAGTACCAAATAAACGAGCCATTATAAAAACCTCCAGTATATGTAAAGTTTAAATCAATTTGCCGCAAGTATTATAGCAGGCTTTCGCCGATTTAGCAATATCAAAAGGGTGCAAAGCGTGCCATAACCGCACGCGCCACGTGATAACCGTCCAGCGCCGCGCTCATGATGCCGCCCGCGTAGCCCGCGCCTTCGCCGCAGGGGTACAGGCCCTTGTGTGATACGGACTGTTTGTCGTCGCCGCGCATAATACGCAGAGGCGCGCTGGTGCGTGTTTCGACGCCGGTTAAAAGTGCGCCGCCGTCGTCAAAACCGCTTAAACGCTGCCCAAAGGCCTGTATGCCGCCGCGCAGGGTTGATGTTACGTATTCCGGCAGCACGGCATTTAAATCGCAGGCCTTTATGCCGGGGCGGCAGCTTGGGTTCACAAGACTTTCCACACTCGGCGCTATGCCGTCCAGAAAGGTTTTAAAATTCTGCGCCGGTGCGTAATAATTACCGCCGCCCGCTTTAAACGCCAGACGTTCCCATTTGCGCTGAAACTCCACGCCGTCGAGCGCGTTATGCCCAAAATCGTCCGGCGTTACGTTAACCACCAAAGCGCTGTTGGCAATGCCGCTGTCGCGCTTGTACATACTCATGCCGTTAACAACCACGCCGCCCGTTTCGCTGGCAGCGCCAACCACCTGCCCGCCGGGGCACATGCAAAACGAATACGCCGTACGGCTGCTGTCCGGGCGGTGCCACACAACGGCATAATCCGCCGCACCAAGTTTAGCGTGCCCTGCAAAACTGCCGTACTGCGCACGGTCAATCAGTTCCTGCGGGTGTTCAATGCGCACGCCAATGGCAAAAGCCTTTGCTTCCACGGCGATTTTATGCTGCGCCAGCACTTCGTAAGTATCGCGCGCACTGTGCCCGCACGCCAAAATAACAGCCGGTGCGTAAATCTTTTCGCCCGTCTGCGTAATTACGCCCTTAACGGCATTATCTTCAACAATAAAGTCAGCAGCGCACGTTTCAAAACGGATTTCGCCGCCATAAGCGCAAATCATTTTATTTAAACCGGCCACCATGGCACGCAGCTTGTCCGTGCCGACGTGTGGCTTCTGCTCCCACAGGATTTCCTCCGGCGCGCCGGCCTGTACAAACAGTTTTAAAATATCGTTCATCACGGGGTCATTAACACGCGTCGTCAGCTTGCCGTCGCTGAAGGTGCCTGCGCCGCCCTCGCCAAACTGCACATTGCTGTCGGGGTTAAACTCGCCCTTTTGCCAAAAACGCTGCACGTCATCAACGCGTGCGGCTATTTTTTTGCCGCGTTCCAATAAAAGCGGCTTATAACCGTAACGTGCCAGCTCCAAAGCGGCAACCAAACCCGCAGGCCCCGCGCCTATAACAACCGGGCGTTCGGTAATCTTCTCCTCGCCCATCAGCGGCGGCGCTGCCGTTTCTTCCTTAAAGCGGGTAACGTCCTTATCGCGCAGCAGGCGGGTTACAAGGCGTGCCGGGGCGTCCAGCTCCGCCAGCAGGTGGTAGTTGATGACGATGTTGCTCTTGCGCCTGGCATCCACCGCGCGGCGCAAAACGCGCACCTTGCCCAAATCCTGCTTTTTAACGCCCAGCTTGCGGGCAGCGGCTTCTTTCAGCGTCTGCTCGCCCGTCAGGCTAATCCTTACATTGTTTATCCTTAAAAGCATTTATCTCTCCGTTACTCGGTTACAAAACTTACCCTTACCCTTTTGGTGTCGCTCATCACTTTGTCGGGTAAATCCAGTTCCACTTCAATAGTTCCGTCCGAGCGCATTCTGCTCAAATCCACTTCTTTGGTATGGATGGAAACCATGCTGTGCGCCACGGAAGGCTCTGCCAGAATGCTTACCTTTTCAGGGTCGCTCACGGCTTTCACCAGTTTTCTGCCGTCGGCAAGCTCGCCCGTCATGGTTACAACCACCGGCAGCTCCGTGCTGATCATCTGGCGCACCAGGCTTGCCTTAATGCTTACGTCGCCCGGCTCAATTACCAAATCGTGCATTTCCGCGCCAGTGTCGCTAATGGCAACCAGATGGCTCTGCATTTCAAAATCGCGCTGCTTTTCGCTGACGTCAACCGGCGCAACAACTTTAACCATGGAGTCAAGCCTGTGCCCCGCACCGCGCACCGTAACCGTTTCCGGCTCGATGGACTGCCTGCTCAGGGCATAATCGTTGGAAGGCAGGCCGATAACAACCGTTTCTACCGGCATCGTCCTTTCGCCTATTTTATCAAGGTACAGGTAAATGTTGTTGGGGTTAACCTCCACAACCTGCCCTTCCGGAAACTCGGCATTAACATGCACGTTCTGCTGGCCTACTTCAAGCCCCGCGCAGTCGATATAAGCCGTTACTTCTTTATCGGTAACGCCGCCAACAACGCTGCGCTGCCCGGTAACTTTAACCTTTACGTTATCCGGCGCGTTCAGCACAACCATGTCCTCCGCAACATTGCGCTGCTGTAATTTAACCACAAAATCGCGCTCAATCACGGGGTTCTGCTCGCTCATAACATAAAGCCACAATCCGCAGGCAACAAACAAGGTGACGATACGCGGAATTAAATTCTCACGCTCGAAAAACTGCTTCATTTTTTGTCACCTCTTAATTCGTCTATTTTTTCACGAAGAACCTGTTTAAAATCTGCCTTGGGGCGCGTAATGGAAGCCTTTAAAAACTCCTTCACGTCGTCCGCCGTTAAATAACGCTGCAAAGTGCCGTTGCGCGCAAGGGAAATCGTGCCCGTTTCCTCGCTAACAACAAGGATAACGGCGTCAGACTGCTCCGAAATGCCCAGCGCGGCACGGTGGCGCGTGCCAAGCTCCTGGCTTAAATTACGCATCTCCGTCAGCGGCAAAAGGCAGCTTGCGGCAGCAATGCGGTTGCCGCGGATTATTACCGCGCCGTCATGCAGCGGCGTGTCTTTTTCAAAAATGTTCAGCAAAAGGCTGTCGCTGATGATACCGTCAATGGCAACGCCCGTTTCGATGCGTTCCTCCAAACCGATTTCGCGCTCGATAACAATCAAGGCGCCCAGCTTGCGGCGCCCCATAACCACGGCGGCAGAAGTAATGGAGTTAACCATTTCGTCAACCTCGTATTCGTCCAGTTCGCCGTGCTTGCGGAACAAACGCCCGCGGCCAATCTGCTCCAGCGCGCGGCGCAGCTCCGGCTGGAACACAATCGGCAGTGCAACTATCAGCACCGTCATGCTTTTTTCCAGCACCCAGCTGATAACATGCAAATTAAGCCAGCGGCTGATAAACATAATCGCGCCAAGCGTGAGTAAGCCTTTAACAAGCACCGCGGCCCTGGTGTTTTTCAGCATTAAGTATATTCTGAAAAGAAAATACGCCACCACCAAAATATCTATCACATCAAGGATGCCGATGGTTTTGATGAGGCTGTTAATATTCGTCAGCAAAAACATCACCCATTTCGTAAAAATACTACCATTATTATATCAAACATAACATTTATATTCCACGCCGTGGGGATATATTTTTAAAATTTTTCGCAAAGTTAAAATCTGCCAGGGCAAAAGGCGCAAAAAACTTTTTTACAAACTTGCCATTTGCGGCAAAAACCATTAAAATATTATAGGTTTAAAAAACAGAAAAGAGGTTATGTGCATGGAAAAAAGAATCATCCAAGTTGAAGAACGCCCGCCCCTTGCGCTGAACATTCCGCTCAGTATCCAGCATCTGTTTGCAATGTTCGGCTCTACGGTGCTCGTTCCGTTTTTGTTTAACGTCAGCCCGACGACTTGCCTGTTTATGAACGGTATCGGCACGCTGCTGTATCTGTTCATCACCAAAGGGCGCATCCCGTCGTATCTGGGTTCCAGCTTCGCGTTCATCTCGCCGGTGCTGGCCATTATGGCAACCAGCAGTTACCACGACGCGCAGTCCGGCTTTATCGTGTTCGGCATTATCTTTATTTTGTTTTCCGCACTTATCAAAGCCACCGGCACGGGCTGGATTGACGTTATCTTCCCGCCTGCGTGTATGGGCGCCATCATCGCCGTTATCGGCCTTGAGCTTGCGCCGACCGCTGCCGGTATGGCCGGTTTGACGGGCGAAAACATCAACCCCGACCACATTATCGTTTCCATGTTTACGCTTGCCGTAGCAATTATCGGCTCGGTTGCCTTCCGCGGCTTCCTCGGCATCATTCCGGTGCTGTTCGCCGTTATCTGCGGCTATATAATGGCGCTGTTTATGGGCCTTGTCGATTTGACGCCCGTCATCAACGCGCCCTGGTTCCAGATTCCGCACTTCTACAACCCGGTATTCAATCTGGACGCCATCTTAATCATCGCGCCTGCGGCGCTGGTTGTACTGGCTGAACACATTGGCCACTTAGTTGTAACCGGCAACATTGTCGAGCGCGACCTGATTAAAGACCCGGGGCTGTCCCGTTCGCTGTTTGCGGACGGCTGCTCCAACATTCTGTCCGGCTTCTTTGGCGCAACGCCTAACACCACTTACGGTGAGAACATCGGCGTTATGGCCATCACCAAAGTTTACAGCGTGTGGGTTATCGGCGGCGCGGCAGTGCTTGCCATTCTGCTCAGCTTCATCGGCAAGCTGTCCGAACTCATCCACAGCATCCCCGTGCCGGTAATGGGCGGCGTGTGCATACTGCTGTTCGGCGTTATCGCTGCCAGCGGCCTGCGCGTACTGGTTGAAAGCAAGGTTGATTACAGCAAATCCTCTAACCTTGTTATGACCGCCGTTATTATGATTATCGGCCTGTCCGGCGCAAAACTTACCTTCGGCACCATCAGCGTACAGGGCATGGTTCTGGCAACGCTTGTCGCCATCGTGCTCAGCGTAACCTTCAAAATCCTCGACCGCCTCGGATTTTTGAACCACATCTAAAAAAATACCAAAAGCAGATTAACTTTTCGGTTAGCCTGCTTTTTTTATGTGTGCGTATTGTTTTTATCCCGCTTGGGCGGATATAATTATAATAAGGAGGCGGTTTTATGGTTAACGAAACTTTAAAGGATTACAGCAAGGAACAGCTGATTGAACTGATAGAAAACTACTGCAAAAACTGGCTGGCGATGGACGGCGTGTGGTTTCAGTCCGTAGAACAAAAATACGGCATGGACGAA
>CASFJU010000012.1 GCA_949295115.1 uncultured Phascolarctobacterium sp. | reverse complement strand
TTAAAAAATCATATCCAACCTTCTGGCAGGATTTTGCGCTGCTGGGCGGCAGGTTGGAGCAGGGAGAAAACTTATGACGGCAACTTTTGGCGAAAAAATAAAAATGACGATTTTCGGCGAATCGCACGGTTTGGCGATTGGCTGCGTTATCGACGGCTTGCCGCCGGGAGTGACACTTGATTTAGAAGCAGTTAAGTCAGAAATGCAGCGCCGCGCGCCGGGCAAAAGTAAGCTGGCGACGGCGCGGCAGGAAAAGGACGCTTTTATTATCCAAAGCGGCTTTTTTGAAGGCAAAACAACCGGCACGCCGCTGTGCGTACTGATACCGAACAGTGACCAGCATTCCGGCGATTACAGCAAGCTGCAAAACGTAATGCGCCCCGGGCACGCCGATTACAGCGGTAAGGTAAAGTACAAGGGCTTTAACGATTACCGCGGCGGCGGGCATTTTTCCGGACGCCTGACTGCGCCGCTGGTGTTTGTGGGCGCGGTTGCCAAACAAATTCTGGCGCAGCGCGGCATTTACGTCGGCGCGCACATCGCCTCTGTTTGGGAAGTGCAGGATAAAACTTTTAATCAGCTGGGCGAAAGCGCAGAACTTTTTGCGGAACTGGCGGCAAAGCCTTTTCCGACGCTTGACGATAACGCCGGTGAAGCCATGCAGCAAAAAATTATCGCCGCTAAGGCTGATGGTGATTCTGTCGGCGGTGTGATTGAATGCATGGCAATTAACGTGCCTGCCGGTGTGGGCGAACCGTTTTTTGATTCGCTGGAAAGCCGTTTGGCGCACGCTTTGTTCAGCGTGCCTGCGGTGAAGGGCATTGAGTTTGGCAAAGGCTTTGCGCTGACGCAGATGGCTGGCAGCGAAGCCAACGACCAGATGTATTACGATAATGGCACGGTTAAAACTTACACCAACAACAACGGCGGTATTAACGGCGGCATTACCAACGGCATGCCGGTGTGCTTTAAGGTTGCCGTTAAACCGACACCGAGCATTGCCAAAGTGCAGAAAACAGTGGACCTTGCCGCCCGTGAAAATACAGAGCTGGCAATTACCGGACGGCACGACCCCTGCATTGTGCAGCGCGCTTTGCCGGTAATAGAAGGCGTGGCGGCATGGGTAATTTTGGACATGCTGTTTGTTGGGGAGAGATAAGATGTCGGAAAAACTTGATTTGGAAGCAATCCGCCGCGAAATTGACGAAGCGGACGGAATATTGATAAACGCTTTTGAGCGCCGCCTTGACGCTGTACTGAAGGTGGCAGAATACAAAAAAGCCAATAACCTGCCCGTGCGCGACCGCGCGCGTGAGCTGAAAGTTATCGCCAAAGCGCAGGAGCGTTTGCAGAACAAAAAATACGCACCGGCCGTGGAGGATTTAATGGAAAACATTATGGCAGCTGCCCGCGGCATGGAAGAAGAACAGCTGCAGACGGCAGCGGCGCAGCAGGAGGCTTTTGACGTCGGCTGCTTCGGCGTGGAAGGCTCATATAGCCACAAGGCGATGGAAGAATATTTTGCGGGCAAAAAAATAACGCGCCATTATTACAGCGTGTTTGAAGATGTGGTGAAAGCCGTTAAAAATGGCGAAATCCGCTACGGCGTGCTGCCTGTGGAAAATTCCAGCACCGGCGGCATTACCGAAGTGTACGACCTGCTCCGCCATTATGGCTGTTACATTACCGGCGAAAAATGCGTGAAGATTGAGCATAATTTAATGGCGCTGCCGGGTGCGACGCTCAGCGGCATTACGGAAGTTTATTCGCATCCGCAGGGGTTTGCGCAGTGCAAGGACTTTTTTGCGGAATACCCGCAGATGAAGCTGGTGCCTTATTACAGCACGTCCAAAAGTGCGGAAGCCGTTAAGGAAAGCGGCAGCCTGCATTTAGCGGCGGTGGCAGGGAAACAGGCGGCGGAATTGTACGGGCTGCAAATTCTGGCGGCTAACATTAACAACAACGGCAACAATACCACACGCTTTATCATTATCGCCAACGAGGCGGAACACAGCGCCGACGCCGATAAAATTACGCTGGTAATCGCCGTTAAGCACGAACCGGGTTCGCTTTACCGCGTGCTGGGATATTTTTACCACAGCGGCCTGAACCTGACCAATCTGGAATCGCGCCCGATTGAAGGCAAATCGTGGGAATACTTCTTCCACATTGATTTGATGGGCAACCTTGCCGACACCAACGTGCAGGAAACCGTGCGCATGCTGAGCGATAACTGCGCATACTTCAGAATTTTGGGCAACTACCGCAGCGATATGAAGCAGGAGAGATAAAATGCAGCATTTTGGTTTACTTGGTGCCAAACTTGGGCACAGCCTGTCGCCGCAGATTCATCAGATTATTTTTGAAGAACTGGGCCTTGCGGCGGATTACAAATTGATAGAGCTGCCGACGGAAGCGTTGGGCACGGAGCTTCCGCAAATAGCGGCGCAGTACAACGGCGTTAACGTAACCATTCCGCATAAAATTGAAGTTATGCCGTTTTTGGATAGTATCGCCGAAGAAGCGGCGGCTATCGGCGCGGTAAACACTATTGGTTTTAAAAACGGCAAAAGCTGCGGCTACAATACCGACTGGCTGGGCTTTGGCATGATGCTGGAACACAACGGCATTAGCGTGCGCGGCAAAAAAGCAGCGGTACTGGGTATCGGCGGCGCGTCGCGCGCAGTTTTGCAGTACCTTGCCAAAGGCGGCGTTACAGAAGTGCTTTTGGTATCGCGCAAGCCACAGGAAATACCGCAGCAGGTTTTAAACATCTGCGTTGGCGCAAAGGTGCGCTGTTTGAGCTATGCAGAACTGGAAGACGAAAGCGGAGATATTATTATTAACTGTACGCCGGTGGGCATGTACCCCAAAACAGGCGTCAGCCCGGTGAGTGCGGATGTGGTTAAAAATTTTGCGGCGGCGGTGGATTTAATTTATAACCCTGCGGAAACGGAATTTTTGCGTATGGCACGCAGCGCAGGCAAAATGACTGTTAACGGGCTGCTGATGCTGGCGGCGCAGGCGGTGGCGGCGCAGGAAATCTGGCAGGGTCGCAGGCTGGGCACGGATTTGGCAGTTAAAATTATGCAAAGGCTGGAGCAGAAGCCATGAAAAATATAGTGTTAATCGGCATGCCGGGCTGCGGCAAAACAACGCTTGGCAAAATGCTGGCAGCGCGGTTAAAAGTTGATTTTTACGATGCCGACGATGTTCTGGAAGCACGTGAGCCTTACACGATAAAAGAATTTTTCGTGCAGGGCGAGGATGTGTTCCGCGAAGCAGAACAGCGCACGGCGGAATACTTGTCACAAAAAGAAGGCTGCGTTATTGCGGCCGGCGGTGGTGTGGTCAAGCGTGCAGCGAGCATGCAGGCTTACCAAAAAACGGGCTGCGTTGTTTTTATCGACCGTCCGCCGGAAGCGATTGTAAGCGATGTGGAAATACAAACGCGCCCGCTGTTGGCGGCAGGTACGCAGCGAATTTTTGAACTTTACAACGAGCGCATAGATCTGTATAAAAAATATGCCGCTTACACGGTGCAGAACGTAAGCGGCGTGAAAGACGCATTGCAGCAGCTTTTGCAGATTGCTGAGGAGATGAAGAAATGAAAAAAATTTTGGTTATTAACGGACCTAACATCAATTTGCTGGGCATCCGCGAAAAAAATGTTTACGGCGCGCAGGATTACGATGCTTTGTGCGCGTTTATTGCTAAAGAAGCCGAAGCAATCGGCGTCAGCGTTGATATTTGCCAGAGCAATTACGAAGGTGAAATTGTTACTTTCGTTCAGGACGCTTACGGTAAATATGATGGCATTGTTATTAACCCTGCCGCTTATACGCATTACAGCGTGGCGATTCTGGATGCGTTAAAAGGCGTGGCGCTGCCCGCCGTTGAAGTGCATTTAAGCAATGTGCACGCGCGTGAGGAGTTCCGCCATAAATCGGTAACGGCGCCTGCCTGCCTTGGGCAAATCTGCGGGCTGGGCTTTATGGGTTACTCATTGGCCATGCGTGCCCTGGCAGCCTTGCCGGATGAAAAATAAAAACTTAAACAACAAAAGCGCACTATACTGTAAAAGTACGGTGCGCTTTTCTGCGTTTTAACACAAACTTTATCTTACGCTTTTGTTATTTTAAACATTATCGAATAGATTACCGGCAATACTACCAGTGTCAGCATGGTTGCGCCGGTAAGGCCGCAGGCGATGGCGACTGCCATGGATTCCCAGAAGGGGTTGGTGAACATCGGCACAAGGCCGAGGACTGTGGTGAGCGCGGCCAGCATGATGGGGCGGAAGCGCACAATGGCGGATTCCAGTACCGCTTCGTAAGGATTCATGCCTGCTGCTAAGTGCAAGTCAATCTGGTCGATAAGCACGACGGAGTTGCGGATAATAATACCCGTCAGCGACAGGATGCCGAGCTGCGCCAGAAAGCCCATGGACGAGTTGAACAGCAGCAGTCCGATAACGACGCCGATAATACCCATCGGCGCGGTGCAGACGATGATGAACAGCTTGCGCAAATCTTTAAGCTGCAGCATCAGCAGCACCAGCATGGTAATGAACATAACCGGCAGCGGTACAAGCAGGTAGTTCAGCGCTTTGTTGCTGCTTTCCAGCGGCCCGCCGATTTCTATGCTGACGCCGGGCGGCAGGCTGCTGCGCAAATCAGCAAGGCTGTCGTAAATTTGCTGCGTTACATCGTTGCCGGTGTAACCGGGGGCAATACCTGCGTTAACGGTTACGGTCGGCAGCAGGTTGCGCCGCCAGATCATGTTATCTTCAGCTTCGTAGCTGATGTTTGCCACCTGTGCCAGCGGTATACTGCCCTTGCTGGTGGGGATGGACAGCAGCCGCAGGTCGGAAATTTTATCGCGGTCGGCAGCGTCAAGGCGGAACACAAGGTCAATAGCCTGGTCGCCTTCGTAATACTGCGATACGGTGTAGCCGCTGAGTTCTGCCTGCAACGCCATGGCAACCGTCTGACGGTCAATTCCCATTTGCCGCAGCTTGTCGTTGTCGATAGCGACTTTAACCGCGCCTGTTTTCTCCATCCAGTCAAAACGCGTCATGGTAACGGCGGGGTTCTGCAAAGCGGCGTCGCGTACCAGCCGGGCGTAATCTTTTGCCATTGCTTCCGTCGGTGCGGATACGCGCAGCATTACCGGGTACGCCGAAGGCGGGCCGAGCGGGATGGATTTGCTGTAAATAACGGCTTCGGGGATTTCGCGTGCGGCAAGTTCGTTAATTTTCTGCTCCAGCCTGTTTTTTGCTTCCACATCTTTGGTGAGGATGACCAGCTGGGCGTAATTTTCGCGCGGCTGCACCGGTTCAACTACCAGCACAAAACGCGGCGCGCTTTCGCCAACGTAAGTGCCGATGTTTAAAATATCCGTGTCGTCCTTCAAAATATCTGTCAGCTTCAGCGCGGCTTTTTCGCTGGCTTTAATGCTGCTGCCTTCCGGCATGTTAATTTCTACCAGCAGCTCCGGCCGCACGGAAGGCGGAAAGAATTCCTTATCTATAAATTTGGTTAAAAACAGCGAGCCGCAGAATGCGCCGACGGTGAGCGCGATAACAACGGCACGGTGCGCCAGCGCCCAGGTCAGCAGGCTGCGGAATTTCCGGTAAAACGGCGTGGTGTAGGCACTGCCTTCGGCAATCTTTTTGGGGTGTACCCATTCGTAGCCCAGCACGGGCGCAACGGTTGCCGATACAACCCACGACAGCATCAGCGCCAGGCTGATAACCACGAACAAACTGCCGGCAAATTCGCCGACGTTGCCTTTGGAAAAATATATCGGCGTAAAGCCGACGCAGGTAATAACCGTGCCGACGAGCAGCGGTACTGCGCAGGTTTCAAAAGCATAGCTGGCGGCTTTTATGCGGTCCCAGCCTTCGGCCAGTTTTATTTCCATCAGTTCCACAACAACGATGGCGTCGTCAACCAACATGCCCAGCGCAATAATCAGCGCACCGAGCGATACCTTGTGCAGGTCGATGCCCAGCGCGTACATGCCGATGAACGTGCCCAGCAGTACCAGCGGAATGCAGACGGAAATTACATAGCCGCAGCGCCTGCCAAGGCTGATGAGGCTTACCGCCAGCACGATGATGACGGCTTCTTTCAGGCTCTGCGTAAATTCGTCGATGGAGTTTTTTACAACCTCCGGCTGGTTGGCAACCTGATGCAGTTCAAAACCCAGCGGCAGCTCGGCGGTAATCTGCGTAATTGTTTTTGCCAAATTTTCGCCAAGGCGGATGTTATTACCGCCGTCTTCCATGGAAAGGGCAATGCCGACAGCGGGCTGCCCGTTGAAAAAGAATTTCGGTTCGGGCGGGTCGGCGTAGCCGCGTTTAACGTCGGCGATATCGCCAAGGCGGAACACGCGCCCGTTAGCCTGTATCGGCAGCGAGGCGATGTTTTCTACTGCGTCCGGCATGCCGGTAAGGCGCAGGTAAACATTATCGTCCGGCGTTTCGCTCATACCGGCGGGCACCATGGCCGTCTGTGCCTGAATGGCGGCGGCAAGCGTATCAAGCGGTATGCCAAGCTGCGCCAGCTTATTGTTGCTTACTTCCAGATAAATTTTTTCCGGCTGGACGCCGATAAGCTCAACTTTTTTTACGTCCGGCACGGTGTAAAAAATGCGTTTGATGTCTTCGGCTTTGCGGCGCATATCCTCGTAGCTGAAGCTGTCCGAAGTAAGCGCGTAGATGTTGCCGTAAACGTCGTCGAAGCGGTCGTTAAAATACGGCCCGTACACGCCGCTCGGCAAGTCGGCCTTGATGTCGTTAATCATATTGCGCAGCTCCAGCCAGTGCGGGCGCACATCTTCCTTCGCCACGTCTTCTTTTAAGTAGACATTGACAACGCAGATGCCGGGGCGTGAATAACTTGTAATGTAATCAATATCGGTGGAAGCCTGCGCCTGTTTTTCCAGCTTGTCGGCAACCTGTTCTTCCATCTCTTTGGCTGTCGCGCCGGGCCACGCCGCCGAAATTACCATCTGCTTAACGGTAAAGCTGGGGTCTTCCGCGCGGCCGAGCGTGTTATAACTGTAAATACCCGCCACAAGGCACAAAAACATAAAAAAGTAAATTATCTGCCGGTGCGTAATGCTCCACGAAGCAAGGTTAGCTCTTTTCATTGCGCATCACCTTCCAGACGCACCTGCTGGCCGGGCGTAAGTTTGGCAGCGCCGCCGGTAACAATAACGTCGCCGTTTGCAATGCCGCTTTTAATAATAATGCTGTTGTTTTCATAACCGGCAATTTCCACCGGCACAAGCTCAACGCGGTTGTTCTTAACAATCCATACCTGCGGTGTGTCGCCGGTCTGGTAAATGGCTGCCTTAGGCAGGATGATGAGGCTTTCGCTGCCGTCGTTAAAATGTACTTTGGCCGTCATGCCCAGCTGCACCTGCGGCGGCATGTTGTCGATAGCAACGCAGACCTGATAGGTGCGCGTTACCGGGTCGGCCATCGGGGCGATTTCGCGGATGTGCCCGCTGACTGTGATATCGGGCAGTGCCCAGAAGGTTATTTCCGCCGTTTGCCCGGGCGAGATGCTGGCTAAATTGTTTTCTGGTATGTAAATACGCACTTCTTTTTCGCCTTCGCGCACCAGCGTTGCAACAGGCGTACCGGCAGCGGCAACCTGACCGATTTCACCGGTAATGCTTGAGATAACGCCGTCGTTATTTGCTACAAGGCGCGTATAATCAAGCTGGTTCAGCGCGGCCGCAAGCTGTGCTTCGGCCTGTTCCAGCGTGGATTGTGCGGCTTTCAGCTGCGTATTGTACTGGTCGTAAACGGCCTGGCTTACAGCACCGCTTGCCAGCAGTGAGCGGTAGCGTTTTTCGTTATCGCTGGCCAGCAAAAAATTGGCGTTGGCAGAAGCCAGCCCTGCGCGGGCAGCGTTGACGTTTTCATCAACGTCGCGCGGGTCAATCTGCATTAAAACATCGCCTGCATGCACGGTGTCGCCCAAATTGACATTACGGCTGATTATTTTGCCGCTGACCTGAAAGGCAAGGTTGCTTTCGTAGCGTCCGCGCACTTCGCCGGGGTACACAAGGTAGTTCTGCGTGCTGTGCGTGCCTGCGGTAACGGTGCGCACATAGGGCACGGCGGCAACCGGCTGCGGTTTATTTAAAACTGCGGCGGCAAAATGGTAAACCAGCCCTGCGGCGATAACGGCAGCGGCGATGGCTAACTGTTTTTTGCTTAAATGTAATTTTTCCCAAAGCTGCATAACCAATCACTTCCAATGCTTTTTTATGGTAATGATGCTTTACTTAGAATTTCGGCAGATAAAAATAAAATCCTGCCGCGGCAGGGATTTGTTAAGGTTTATGACGCAGGCTTTAAAATAAATGCGTATGGCAAAAAAGATGTTAATGTAGTAAAATAGATATTACATTGTACGATGAGGGGGACTTTTATGAAAATAACAGAACTGTTAAAAAGCGATAAACCTTGTATTTCGTGCGAGCTGTTTCCGCCCAAGGCCGGGTCGGAATTGCAGAACGCTTTAAAAATAGTTGACGAAATTGCCATTATCAAACCGCATTTTATGAGCGTTACCTACGGCGCGGGCGGCACTTCTGCCGGGCAGACGCTGGCAATTGCGCAGGCGGTGGAGGAGCATAACATTCCGGCACTGGCGCATTTAACCTGCATCGACGCGACGGAAGCAAAGATTGACGGCATGCTTGGCAATTTCCGCAAGGCGGGAGTGCAGAACGTGCTGGCTTTGCGCGGCGACGCTGTTGCAAGCGGCGTGCGCGATTTTGCCCATGCCAGTGATTTGATGCGCAAAATTTCGGCGTCCGGCGATTTTTGCATCGGTGGCGCATGCTATCCGGAAGGTCATCCGGAGGCAGGCTCGCTGGATAACGACATTGAAAACACAAAAAAGAAAATTGATGCAGGCTGCGAGTTTTTGGTATCGCAGATGTGCTTTGACAATAATATTATGTACAACTATATGTACAGGCTGCTGCGCAACGGTATCGACGTGCCGGTAGTGGCAGGCATTATGCCCGTAACCAATGCAAAACAGATTAACCGCATCTGCGAGCTGAGCGGGACGAAACTGCCGCCGCATTACCGCGCGATTGTGGAACGCTTTGCCGACGACCCGCAGGCTTTAATGCAGGCCGGCATTGCTTATGCCCTCGGGCAGATTATCGACCTGATTGCCAACGGCTTCAAAAACATTCACGTTTACACAATGAACAAGCCGGAAATCATCCGCGGCATTATGAAAAACCTGTCGGAGATTATCAAATGAAGTACGACCGCAGCGAAGCCATCCGCTATATGGGCGGGCTCGCCGGTGACGAAAACGCGGGCGTGCTGGCAGATTTGGCGTATTTAAAGCTGCGCAACGAAGTGCAGGCACGCAGCGTGTACCGCGTTCTGGATTGCAGCGTTGACGCTGACGGCGTGCTGTTGGGCGGCGAATATTTTAAAAGCGCCAAACTGGCGGCGCATATCAAAGGGTGTAAACGTGCCGTGCTTCTGGCGGCGACTTTAGGACCGAAGGTTGATATCGCGCTGAGGCGCATGGCTGTTGCCAACATTGCCGAAGGCGCTGCCGGGCAGGCAGTGTGCGCGGCGCTTATTGAAAGCTACTGTGACGAAACGGAAGCAAAAATCAGCAGCGAATACGGCGGGCTGCATTTTAAACTGCGTTTCAGCCCCGGCTATGCGGATTGGAGCCTTGCCGACCAGCCGCGTATTTTAGCGATGCTGGACGCGCCCAAACGCATCGGGCTGACGGTAACGACGGGCGGCATGCTGGCGCCGGTAAAATCGGTAACGGCTGTCATCGGCATTACGGACGGGTGCGAAAAGCCGCAAAACAGCTGCGAAACCTGCGAAAACACAAACTGCCTTTATAGAAAATAAATTGTGAGGGACAACATGCTTTTTAAAGATTTACTTGGTAAAAAAACACTTTTTTTTGACGGCGCAATGGGCACCATGCTGCAGGCCGCCGGGCTTAAACCGGGCGAACTGCCGGAGCTGTGGAACTTTACCCATGCGGACGAGGTGGAAAAAATCCACACCGCTTATTTAAACGCCGGTGCAGATATTATAAAAACCAACACCTTTGGTGCGAACCGCTTAAAATTTGCCGGTACGGATATTAAAACGGCGGACATGGTGACGCAGGCCGTAAAAATTGCCAAAAAAGCCTGCGCCAACAAACCGGGCAGCTTTGTTGCACTGGATTTGGGACCGACCGGCAAACTGCTTGCGCCTTACGGCGATTTGCCGTTTGAAGAAGCGGTAAGCATTTATGCGGAAATTGTAACAGCGGGCGTGGCTGCCGGTGCAGATTTGATTTTAATTGAAACTATGAGCGACACCTACGAGATGAAGGCGGCGCTGCTTGCGGCAAAAGAAAACAGTGATTTGCCCGTTGTCTGCACCATGACGCTGGACGAGGACGGCAAACTTTTAACCGGCGGCGATATTACCGCCGCTGCCATTATGCTGGAAGGCCTGGGTGCAAATGCCATCGGTTTTAACTGCGGGCTTGGGCCTGCGCAGATGCAGAAACTGCTGCCGCAGCTTTTGGCTGCTACGCCGCTGCCTGCGGTGCTGAACCCTAACGCCGGTCTGCCTAAAGAAGTGGACGGGCAAACCGTGTTTGATGTCGGTGCTGACGAATTTGCCGCATTGATGTACGATATGGCTAAGGACGGCGAGCCGGCAGTTATGGGCGGCTGCTGCGGTACAACACCGGCGCATATCGCGGCGCTGGTCAATAAATGTAAACAAATCGTGCCGCAATCGCGCGAATGTGATTTAACCGCCGTTGCTGCTTACGGCAGCGCGGTTGTTATCGGTAAGAAGCCGGTAATTATCGGCGAGCGCATCAACCCCACGGGCAAGCCGCGTTTAAAACAGGCGATTTTAGACGGCGATTATGATTATATCTGCCGTTTGGGGCTGGAGCAGATTGACAGCGGTGCGGCGATTCTGGACGTGAACGTCGGCGTGCCGGGCATTGAAGAACCTGTCGTCAGCGCGGAAGCAGTGCAGCGTTTGCAGGCAATTACGAGTGTGCCGTTGCAGATTGACACCAGCAGCTACGAGGCTATGGCGGGCAGCCTGCGTTTGTATAACGGCAAACCGCTGTTAAATTCCGTCTGCGGCAAGGAAGAAAGCCTTGCCAAGGTGTTGCCGCTGGTTAAAAAGTACGGCGCGGCAGTCGTTGCGCTGACGCTGGACGACAGCGGTATACCAGAAACGGCGGAGGGTCGCATTGCCATTGCCGAAAAAATTATCGCCCGCGCGGCGGAATACGGCATTGCCAAACGCAATATTATTGTTGACCCGCTGGCGCTTACCATCAGCACCGGCGGCGATAACGCCAAAGTGGATTTACAGGTGCTGCGCGAGCTGACCAAACGCGGCATTAAAACCGTCATGGGCGTGTCGAATATTTCCTTCGGTCTTCCGGCACGTGACGCCGTTAACAGTGCCTTTTTTGTGCTGGCAATGGAAGCCGGTTTGAGCTGCGCCATTATCAATCCGCAAAGTGCGGCAATGATGGGCGTGTACTATGCTTACGGTGCGTTAAGCGGATTGGACGAAGGCTGCAAGGCGTATGTTGCTAAATTTGCGGACGCCGTACAGCCTAAAGCAGCACCGGCGCAGACGGCAGAATATACTTTGTATGATGCGATTGTGAAAGGCCTGCGCGAGCAGAGCGAAAAAGCCGTAACGGCGCAGCTGGCACAAAAACAGCCGCTGGAAATTATCAACGGCGAGATGATACCGGCGCTTGATTATGTTGGCAACGGCTTTGAAAAGCACACTCTGTTTTTGCCGCAGCTTTTGATGAGCGCGGAGGCAGCCAAAGCTGCGTTCAATGTCATCCGCGATAAAATGGCGGCGGAAGGCGGCAGCCAAAGCAACGGCGTAAAGGTTGTGCTGGCAACCGTTAAGGGCGATATTCACGACATCGGCAAAAATATCGTAAAAGTGCTGTTTGAAAACTACGGTTATCAGGTTATCGACCTTGGCAAGGACGTACCGCCCGAAAAAATTGTGGAAACAGCCGTTAAGCATAACGCCGCTGTGGTAGGGCTTTCTGCGCTGATGACGACAACCGTCGGCGCAATGGAAGAAACCATTAAGGCGCTGCGTGCGGCAGGCAGCTTTAAAATTATCTGCGGCGGCGCAGTGCTTACGCAGGATTACGCCGACAGCATCGGTGCGGATTTTTACGCGCCAAACGCCGTCAGCGCAGTAAATTATGCCAATTCTTTACAATAAATAAATGTAAAATAAAAACATCCCCGGCTTGCAAATAGTAAGTTGGGGATGTTTTGTTTTTGTACCAAAATAAACAGAAAAATGTAAAATTTGTTAATGTATCCGTGTATACATAAAAATTTTTTAAAAAATTAAACTTTTTACTGTCTTTTTACAGCGGACATGTCCAAAGTGTGTTTTTAGTAAAGTCCGTTATATAAAAACAAAAATAAAATAAAACAGAAAATGTACATTTGTTTAAAGCGACAAATTTACAAAAATTAAAGTTTTAAAACCAATATACTGTAAAATTTACGCTTGTTTTACAATCTTGTCACATGTGTACTTTGATGTTATAATTTTACACAAGATTATTATTAAACTGTACACAACAGTAAAGAAGGGGTAGATGCAAAGTGAAATTTAAAAAATTATTATCATTACTTGCAGTATCGGCTTTAGCCACAGGTTTACTGGCAGGCTGCGGCGGCGAAGAAAAAGCTGCCGATTCCAACGTAATTAAGGTAGGCGTGTTCCTGCCGCTTACCGGCGATAATGCCGCAGGCGGCGAACTGGAATTGCGCGGCATTAAACTTGCCAACCAGCTGCACCCAGAAGTTTTGGGCAAAAAAGTTGAACTGGTAGTTGCCGATAACAAATCCGATAAGGCAGAAGCTGCTTCTGTTGCGGCACGCCTGATTGAAAAGGATAAAGTAAGCGCAATCGTAGGTTCTTATGGTTCTTCCCTTTCTATGGCTGCTGGTAATATTGTTAAAGAAAATAAAGTTCCGGCCGTTGGCACCAGCTGCACTAACCCGCAGGTAACCGCCAACAACGATTATTACTTCCGCGCCTGCTTCATTGACCCGTTCCAGGGCAAAGTAATGGCAGAATATGCTCATCAGAACGGTTTCAAAAAAGTAGCTATCGTTCAGGAAGTTTCCAACGACTATTCCGTTGGCCTGGCAAAATTCTTCCGCGAGGAGTTTGTTAAACTGACCGGCGACGAAAACAGCATTGTTGACATTGCCAACTATCAGACCGGCGATAAAGACTTCACCGCTATCCTGACCAACATTAAAGCACAGGATCCGGACGCTGTATTTGCACCGGGCAACTTCACCGAATCCGCACTTTTAGTTAAACAGGCTCGCCAGCTTGGCATCGACGCTCAGTTCATGGGCGGCGACACCTGGGAAACTCAGGAATTCATTGACGTAGGCGGCAAGGACGTTGAAGGCGTTGCACTTTCCACCGCGTTTGACCGTGAAAAAGCAAGCACCGAAGAAGCTAAAAAATTCCTCGACGCTTACACCAAAGAATATAACGGCGAACCTTCCGCTTTAACCGCTATGGCATACGATGCTTACCTCATCGCCGTTAACGGCATTGAAAAAGCAGGTACTGCTACCGATACCGTTAAAATCCGCGACGCGATTGCCGCAACCAAAGACCTTGAATGCGTAACCGGCATGACCACGCTTGATGAAAACGGCGACCCGATTAAAGACGTTGTTATTAAAACCGTTAAAGACGGCAAATTTACCTTTAAAGATTATGTAAAAGCTCAGGCTAAATGATTTGAAATTTTGTAAAAGGTGCTCCCTTCCTTTTCAGGGAAGGGAGCAGTTTTTTGGTTATGAGGTGCCCTTATGGAGTATTTTGACGCTATTGCCAACATGTCGGCGCTTAGCTTTGCGCAGCACATGGTCAACGGTATATCGCTCGGCAGCCTGTATGCGCTGATAGCCATTGGCTACACCATGGTATACGGCATTTTGCTGATGATTAACTTTGCCCATGGCGACATTGTAATGATGGCATGTTACTTTGCATTTTTCGGTATTACCGCGTTCCATATCCCGTGGTATTTTACCTTTATTATAACGATTATACTGACAGCGATACTGGGCGTACTGATAGAGCGCAGCGCTTACCGCCCGCTTCGCGAAGCCCCGAAAAATTCCATTTTGATTTCTGCAATCGGCGCATCGTTCTTGCTTGAAAACTTAGCTAACTACCTGTTCAGCGGACGCCCGATGCGTTTCCCGGATGTGCCGCTGCTTTCGCAGAACATCAGCATCGGCGGCATTGAAATTCAGGCAATCTGCCTTGTTATCCCCGTGGTAACAATTTTAAGCCTTTTTGTGCTGCTGCACATTGTTAACCACACCAAAACCGGCATGGCTATGCGTGCCGTTTCCAAGGACTACGAAATTGCAAGGGTAATGGGCATTAACATTGATAATATTATTTCCATTACCTTTATTATAGGTTCGGCGCTGGCCGCAATCGGCGCTATCATGTACGGCATCCGCTACCCCGGCATTACGCCGATGATGGGCGTTATGCCCGGTTTGAAATGCTTTATCGCTGCGGTTATCGGCGGTATCGGCAACATCAAGGGCGCAGTGCTCGGCGGCTTTATCCTGGGCCTCGGCGAAATTTTAATCGTCGCTTTCTTCCCGGATTTAAGCGGTTACCGCGATGCCTTTGCGTTCATCGTTCTGATTGTTATCCTGTTCTATAAACCTACTGGCCTTTTGGGCGAAAAAACGACGGAGAAGGTGTGATTATGAAGAAAAGAGATATGCTTTTAACTATCATCGGCATAATTGCCCTTTTCGGCCTTGCGTTTTTCGTGCAGGAGGAGATGGACTCTTACATCCGCCGTATCGTTAACCTGTGCCTCGTTTACGCCATTATCGGCCTTTCGATGAACCTTACCAACGGCTTCGTCGGGCAGTTTTCTCTGGGGCAGGCGGGTTTTATGGCTATCGGTGCTTATACCGTCGGTATTTTTACCGTGCCGGTGGAATACCGCGAAAATGTTTTCTATGCCATGCCGATGAATCCGGCTATTGCCGATATTGAGCTTCCGCTTTGGGCGGCGCTTATTTTGGGCGGTGCTTTGGCGGCGCTGTTTGCGTTTGCCATTGGTACGCCGGTGCTGCGCCTGCGCGGCGACTACCTTGCCGTAACGACGCTGGGCTTTTCCGAAATTATCCGTATCTGGATTACCAACGCGCAGAGCATTACTAACGGCGCTTTGGGCATTAAGGATATCCCGCCGCTGAACGACGTGCGCTATATCTTTCTGGTTACGGTAATCTGTTTTGTGTTTATTACGCTGCTTGTAAATTCTTCTTACGGGCGCGCGTTTAAAGCCATCCGTGAGGATGAAATTGCGGCCGAAGCAATGGGCATTAACCTGTTCTGGCACAAAAACCTGGCCTTTATGGTCAGCGCGTTTTTTGCCGGTATCGGCGGCGGCCTGTACGGCGCTTTGCTGGGCACGGTTGACCCGAAAAACTTTTTGTTCACGCTGACTTACAACTTCCTTTTAATCATCGTGCTGGGCGGCATGGGCAGCATCACCGGCAGCATGCTGGGCGCGGTAATCGTAACGGCAGGGCTGGAATACCTGCGTTTCTTCGACGAACCGCTGATGATGTTCGGCATGGATATCCCGCTGTTCCGCCCGGGCTTCCGTATGGTTATCTTCTCCGTGCTTTTGATGGTGTGCGTACTGTTCTGGCGCCACGGCATTATGGGCACGCGCGAGTTTACCTGGCAGAAGGCCATTGATTTTGTGAAAAATCCTCTTGGCTTTATTAAGCGGAAGGGGGCAGCGCAATGATTTTAAAGACCAAAGACATTACCATGCAGTTTGGCGGCGTAACGGCCGTGTTTAAACTGAATATTGATATTAACGACGGCGAAATTGTCGCCCTTATCGGTCCGAACGGCGCAGGTAAAACTACGGCGTTCAACATGGTTACCGGCGTTTATACTCCGACGGAAGGCAAGGTGTTTTACACCGACGCCAAAGGCGAGCAGATTGATATTACCGGCAAGCTGCCCAGCGATATCGCCAAGCTCGGCATTGCCCGTACTTTCCAGAATATCAGGCTGTTTAAGGATTTAACCGTTTACGAAAATGTTTTGATTGCCAACCACCTGCATTTAAAATCAGACTTTTTATCGGCAACGCTGCATTTGCCGTGGTATATGAACGAAGCCAAACAAATGCACCGCAACACCGAAAAACTTTTGCAGGAAGTAGGATTGTGGGATGTGCGCAACGAAAAGGCCAGCAGCCTGCCTTACGGGCAGCAGCGCCGCCTTGAAATTGTGCGCGCGCTGGCAACCAAGCCGCGCCTTTTGCTGCTGGACGAACCGGCAGCAGGCATGAACCCGAAGGAAACCGAAGAACTGACGGAATTTATCCGCCAGATTCACAGAGAATACAACTTAACCATCTTTATGATCGAACATCATATGGATTTGGTTATGGAAATCAGCGACCGCATTTATGTTCTGGAATTCGGCATGACCATTGCCGAAGGCACGCCGGACGAGATTCAGAATAACCAGAGGGTTATCGACGCTTACCTGGGGGTGGATGAAGATGCTTAAAGTAGAAAATCTTGTCGTATCCTACGGGGGCATCGAAGCTTTGAAGGGTATTTCGCTGGAAGTTCCCAAAGGCGAGATTGTAACGCTTATCGGCGCAAACGGCGCAGGCAAAAGCACCTTGCTGCGCAGCATTGTCGGGCTGGTAAAACCGCAGAGCGGAAAAATTACCTACGAAGGCGAAGACATTACCGGCCGCAATTCGCAGCAGATTGTAAAAAAAGGGCTTACGCTGGTACCGGAAGGACGCAGAATTTTCCCGAACCTGACGGTGCTGGAGAATTTGCAGATTGGCGCTTATATGCGCACTGATAAAGACGGCATTGAAAAAGACATCAAGCGAATGTACGAATTGTTCCCGCGTTTGGAAGAACGCAGCTGGCAGATGGCCGGTACGCTTTCCGGCGGCGAACAGCAGATGCTGGCCGTTGGGCGTGCGCTGCTTTCGCGTCCGCAGCTTCTGATGATGGATGAACCTTCGCTGGGCCTTGCACCGCTGATTATAAAAGATATTTTCAGCATCATGCAGGAGATTAACCAGCAGGGCATGACGATACTGCTGATTGAACAGAACGCCAACATGGCGCTGAAAGTTGCCCACCGCGCTTATGTACTGGAAACCGGCAAAATTACCATGTCCGGCACCGGTGCAGAACTTCTGGAAAATCCGGAAATCAAAGCCGCATATTTGGGTAAAAAGAAAAAGTAAGAATAAAAGTAAAATCCCTGTCCGTTATGGGCAGGGATTTTTTGTTAATGGGTTTCAATTCAACTTATTATTATCAACTTTTTCGTCAGGAAATTCCATGTTCAGCATTATTTCGGAGGTGAGGTCACCGTTTTTGGGAGTGCTGATTTCGTAATGCTTTTCGGTTTCAAGGTCGTAATAGACGAGGTCAATGCTATAATCAAGGTTAAAGGCTACGAACACCAGATTGCAGATGCTGCTGCCGCAAGGGTGCTGCACATAATGCATGGTGATGGTTTCCTTTTGCTTTTTCAGCCAGCCGTAATTCATTTTGGAAAGCGCCGCTTCGTTCATGCGGAACAACACTTGCAGCTGAAAGCGGTTAAAGGTTACAAGGCCGTGGCAGAAGGGGTTATCTGCTTCCCAGCCCTCCGGTTTAAACAGTTCTTTAATGCGCGCCAGGTTTTCAGCGTCGGTAACGATTCCTGCAATGGCGCGTTGTTTTTCATCTGAGTCTTTATCAAGGCCGGCTTGCAGTTTTTTGTCTGCTTCCGGGCTAATCCAGTGGTATTCAAGCTGTTCAAGCGTATAGCCAAGGTCTATTTCCTTACGCAGCGTTAAAAATTCGTAGTCGTCTGGCATCAGTTTTAAGCCTTCTTCGATTGCCTGCAAAGCGCCATCCTTAAAACCAAAGTGGTAACGCAGCTTGGCTGCTTGTAACCAGCCCCATGGGTAGGTTGGTTCTTCTGTAATGGCTTTTTCAGCGTAAACGCGTGCTTCGGTAAGCCTGCCGCAGTACATAAGTGCTACGGAATAACGGCAATACCATGCGCCGCAGCCGTGTGCGTTTTTCTCGGAGGGTTTCATCAGTTCCAGCGTTTTATAATAGGCGGGGTAAATATCAAGATTGTTGTAAGCATATCCGTACCACAGCGCCAGTTCTAAATCTTCAAGTGCCTGTTCTTCAGTAAAGCGGCCTTCTTCCATGCCTTTGGTTACAAATTTATTAAGGTAGTCCAACATTTTCCAAAAATATCCCTGGTAGCCTTCGTCAAACGATTCCAGAACTTCCACGTCTTTATCTGTCAGCAGGCGTGCTGCGCTTTGTTTATGTGCTTTGGTGTCAGCCGATGACATATTATCACCTCATCATATATTACTGTTTACAGTCTAACATATATTTGTTTTATTGTTAAGATTTTTGCCGCTGCGGCATTATCCGGCAGAAGCCGATGAAAAAAGCAAATAAAACTGTAATGTTTTTAATATAAAATGCCTAAAATTTTTGAGCCGTTTTACATAGATTTAACATTTACCCGCTAATAGATTTAATGTTAAGCCGTTATTATTTAACCATGGTAATTGATTAAAACCTGTTAAAAAGCAAATCAAAAATTCTGGAGGCTTGTTACACCATGAAAATGAACAAAAAACTTATTGCAGGCGTTATGTTGGCAGTTATGAGTGCAGCTGTATTTACCGGCTGCGGCGGCGAGAAAAAAGAAGAAGCAGCAGCTCCGGCAGCTGGCGGCAAAATCGTTGTAATCTCCCGTGAAGACGGCAGCGGCACCCGCGGCGCTTTCATTGAACTGTTCGGCATTGAAAAGAAAGGCGACGACGGTAAAAAAGTTGATATGACCACTCAGGATGCTTCCATCACCAACAGCACCGCCGTTATGATGACCACCGTTGCAGGCAACAAAGACGCTATCGGTTATATCTCCCTCGGTTCTTTGAACGATACCGTTAAAGCACTGAAAATTGACGGCGCAGAAGCAAGCGCTGCAAACATTAAATCCGGCACTTACAAAGTTGCCCGTCCGTTTAACATTGTTACCAAAGACGGTGCAAGTGCTGTAGCTCAGGACTTCATCTCCTTCATCATGTCTGCTGAAGGCCAGAAAGTTGTTTCCGAAAACGGCTACATCGGCAGCGATAAAGCTGAAGCTTACAAAGGCGGCAAACAGAGCGGCAAAATCGTTGTTGCAGGTTCTTCTTCCGTAACCCCGGTTATGGAAAAACTGAAAGAAGCTTATGTAAAACTGAACCCGGATGTTAACATCGAAGTTCAGCAGAGCGACTCCACCACCGGCGTTCAGTCCGCTATTAACGGCGTATGCGACATCGGTATGGCTTCCCGCGAACTGAAACAGAGCGAGCTTGATGCTGGCGTTAAAAACACTGTAATTGCTACCGACGGTATTGCAGTAGTTGTTAACAAAGAAAACAAGGTTGACAACCTTACCAAAACTCAGGTTGCAGATATCTTCACCGGTAAAGCAACCGAATGGAATAAACTGTAATAACAGCTTAATACAAAAATATACAGCAAATTTTAACGGTTGCCTTAGCGGGCAACCGTTAACTATAAATAGCGTAAATTAAAATTGATGGAAATTGTGAGGGTTTATGAAAAAAGGTAAAGAAGAAATAATGCGCCTTGTATTTTTTGCGGCAGCCTGCGCATCCATCGCCCTTGTAGCGATGATTTGCGTGTTCCTGTTCGGTAACGGCCTGCCGACGATTTTTAAAATAGGCGTAACAGACTTTTTCTTTGGGCAGACCTGGCGCCCTAACAACGATTTATACGGCATTTTGCCGATGATTTTGGGCAGTGCCTACGTTACTTTGGGGGCAATCGTTGTCGGTGTGCCGATTGGTATTTTGACGGCTGTGTTTATGGCGCGTTTCTGCCCGGAAAGCATGTATAAATTTTTAAAACCGGCGGTTGAACTTTTAGCTGGCATCCCTTCCGTTGTTTACGGCTTCTTTGGTTTGGTGGTAATGGTGCCGTTTATCCGCGATAACATCGGCGGTACGGGCAGCAGCATGCTGACGGCTTCCTTGCTGCTGGGCATGATGATTTTACCGACGCTCATCAGCGTTGCCGAAGCGGCTTTAAGGGCAGTGCCCAATAGCTATTACGAAGGCGCTCTGGCGCTTGGCGCAGGACATGTACGCAGCGTATTCTTTACAATCGTGCCGGCGGCAAAATCCGGCATCATGGCGGCCATTATTCTCGGCCTTGGCCGTGCTGTTGGCGAAACCATGGCGGTAATTATGGTTGCCGGCAACCAGGCGCGTATGCCGCAGGGCCTCTTAGAAGGTGTGCGTACGATGACGACCAACATCGTTATCGAAATGGGATACGCTGCCGATATGCACCGCGACGCGCTGATTGCAACGGCGGTTGTGCTGTTCGTTTTCATTCTTATTATCAATTTAACGTTCTCGTATTTGAAGGGTAAGGTGGTACAGCAATGATGAATTTCAGCAAAACGCTGTACAGGTACGGGCGCGACCCCGTGTCCATCGCTTTACTTGTCTGCGTATTCGTTTCGGCAGTGGTTACTTTTATGTCACTGGCCTTTTTGTTGGGCTACATTTTAATGCAGGGTATCCCCAACATCAACCTTGATTTGTTTGCTTTTGAATATAACACGCAAAATGTTTCGCTGTTCCCGGCGCTGGTCGATACCGTTATCATGGTGCTTCTGGCACTGGCGATTGCGACGCCGCTGGGCATTTTTGCAGCGATATACCTTGTTGAATACGCCAGCCGCGATAACAAAATCGTCGGTGTGGTAAGGGTTACGGCAGATACGCTTTCCGGTATTCCGTCCATCGTTTACGGCCTGTTCGGTATGCTGTTTTTTGTAACCTATTTAAAATGGAGCTATTCGCTGCTGGCAGGCTCCTGCACGGTGGCGATTATGATTCTGCCGCTTATTATGCGTACTACGGAAGAAGCGTTAAAGGCTATCCCGGACAGCTACCGCGAAGGCAGCTACGGTTTGGGCGCCGGTAAATTGCGCACGGTGTTTGCCATTGTTCTGCCGTCGGCAATCCCCGGCATTTTAGCGGGCGTAATCCTCGGCATCGGCCGTATCGTCGGCGAAACGGCGGCTTTAATGTATACCTCCGGCACTGTTGCCGCGCTGCCGCACGATGTATTTTCGTCCGGCCGTACTTTGGCGGTACATATGTACGTACTTGCCAGCGAAGGTTTATTTATGAAGCAGGCTTACGCGACGGCGGTGATTTTAGTTGTAATTGTTATTGCAATTAACGCTGTTTCTTCTTACATGGCACGTAAATTGATGAAAGGGAACTAATGATGGAAGATAAAATTACGATAGAAAACCTTGATTTGTATTACAGCGAATTTCACGCTTTGAAAGACATCAACATGCACATCAAAGAAAAGGAAATCACTGCCTTCATCGGTCCTTCCGGCTGCGGCAAATCAACACTTCTGCGCTGCCTGAACCGCATGAACGATTTGGTTGAAGGCTGCCGCGTTACCGGCAAGGTGCTGTTAAACGGCGACGATATTTACCTTAACGACGATGTAAACCTGCTGCGCAAACGTGTCGGCATGGTATTCCAAAAGCCTAACCCGTTCCCGATGAGCGTTTATGACAATATCGCTTTCGGACCGAGGACCCACGGCATCCACAACAAAAGCAAGCTTGATGATATCGTTGAAGATTCGCTGCGCAAAGCGGCAATCTGGGACGAGGTTAAAGACCGCCTTGATAAAAGCGCGCTGGGCTTTTCAGGCGGGCAGCAGCAGCGTCTTTGCATCGCGCGTGCGCTGGCGGTGCAGCCTGAAGTGCTGTTGATGGACGAACCTACTTCCGCGCTCGACCCGATTTCCACTTTAAAAATTGAAGACCTTGCGGTAGAATTAAAACAGAATTATACTATTGTTATAGTTACGCACAACATGCAGCAGGCTGTACGTATCTCGGACAAAACCGCATTCTTCCTTTTGGGCGAGGTTATCGAGTTTAACGATACTGAAACATTGTTCAGCAATCCTAAAGAAAAACAAACCGAAGATTATATTACAGGGAGGTTCGGCTGATGGTACGAAGCAGATTTATGGCCCAGATGGAACAGCTCAATACCGAGCTTATCGTTATGGGCACCTTGTGCGAAAACGCTCTGGAAAAAGTTGCCAATGCGCTTGACAACCCGACGGACGAAGTATCGAGGGATATTATAATTTTAAGCAAAAAGACGGAGGAAAAAGAAAGGGAACTGGAGAATATCTGCATTAACCTTTTGCTGAAACAGCAGCCGGTTGCTTCCGACCTGCGCCAGATTTCCTCAGCTTTAAAAATTGTAACCGACATGCGCCGTATCGGCGAGGTTGCCGGCAATATTGCCGAAATTTTAAGCCAGGATACCATAAGAATGGATTACGATACTTCCATCCTTAAACAGATGGCTTCCGTTACCAAAAAGATGGTGTCCAACACGCTGGATGCTTTTGTGAAAAACGACATCCGCACGGCGCAGCAGGTTGAACGCGACGACGACCAGGTTGACGAGTTGTTCGCCCAGGCAAAGCGCGAGCTTATCCAGATTATCCGCAATAGCCAGGACAGCGGCGAGCAGGCTATAGACTACCTGATGATTGCCAAGTACTTTGAAAAAGTTGGCGACCATGCCGTAAACATTTCCCAATGGGTATTGTTTATGATAACCGGAACACTCGAGGAGGACAAGGTACATGATATTTTGCGTGGAGGACGATCCTAATATCCGCGAACTGGAAGTTTATACGTTAAAGTCTACGGGGTTCCCGGCCATTGGGCTGGAAACCAGCGAGGACCTTTTTAAGGCATTGGAAACCGTTATGCCTCAGCTGATTATTCTTGACATCATGCTGCCGGGCGACGACGGCATGGCTGTGCTTAAACGTCTGCGCCGTGACAAGCGCACTGCGGACATCCCTGTTATTATGGCTACGGCCAAAGGTTCGGAGTTCGACAAGGTAATGGGGCTTGACAGCGGTGCAGATGATTATATTGCCAAACCCTTCGGTATGATGGAAATGGTATCGCGCGTTAAAGCGGTGCTGCGCCGTTATATCAAAGAAGATAAATCCAATGAATTGACCACCGGCGCGATTAAAATGGATATTGCGCGCCACATGGTTTTTGTCGACGGCGAAGAAATTGTGCTGACTTACAAGGAGTTTGAGGTGCTGCACAAAATGATGGAACGCCCGGGGCAGGTATTTACTCGTGAACAGCTCCTGACCGATATCTGGGGCTATGATTTTGCCGGTGAAACCCGCACGGTCGATGTTCACATCCGCACACTCCGCCAAAAATTAGGTTCTGCCGGTACGGTGATTGAAACTGTGCGCGGCGTTGGCTACCGTATAGGTGCTGAACATGAAAAATAAAATTTTCCGTGCGCTGGTAGCACTTGCCGCAATGGCAGTGCTGCTGGCTTCTCTTTTAATTACATTTGTCGTTTCGCAGGACTTTTTTAACGAAACAAAAAAAGAACTGTCGCAGGAAGCCCGCTATATCAGCATGGGGCTGGCCAGCGGCGGCGATGACTATTTAAACAAAATTGCTGCCGAAAACACCGGCGACGTGCGCGTTACGCTGATTGACAGCGACGGCACGGTGCTTTTTGATAATCAGGCTGAAGCCAAAACGCTGGAGAATCATGCCATGCGCCAGGAAGTAATGGAAGCCATTGCCAACGGTTCCGGCGAGGAAGAACGCTTCAGCGATACGCTGGACCAGACTACCTATTACTATGCCGTAAGGCTTGAAGACGGTAAAATTCTGCGCCTGGCGCGAACCATTGACAGCATTTACAAATCGGTAATGCAGATGACGCCGTTCATGCTGGGCATTGTTATTTTGGTGGCGGCGCTGGCAAGCGTTGTCGCCCGCAGGCTGACTAAAAACCTTGTGCAGCCGCTGGATGACGTAAACCTTGATGAGCCGCTGGACAATGACACCTATGACGAATTGGCGCCGTTTTTGACGCGTATTGCCAAACAGAAGCGCCAGCTGAGCAAAAACCTTGCCAAACTGCGTAGCAAACAGGAAGAACTTACAATTATTACCAACAACATGAACGAGGGCATGGTTTTGCTGAACGGCCATCAGAACGTGTTGTTTATCAACGAAAGTGCTGCTAAAATTTTTGGCTTTGACGCTAAAGACGTTATCGGCAAAAATATTTTAACCGTTGACCGCGCGCAGGAGGTGCAGGACCTTTTGCAGAAAGTTGCCGCCGCAGGTTCGGGCGAGGGGCTTTACGAAAAAGACCAAAGGTTCTACCAGCTTTCGGGCAGCAGCGTTAACGGCAGCGGCAGCGTAATTTTAATTTACGACGTTACCGAAAAAATGGCGGCCGAGCAAATGCGTCGCGAATTCAGCGCCAACGTGTCGCACGAATTAAAAACACCGCTGCAATCCATCCTTGGCTATGCGGAAATTATGAAAAACGGGCTTGTTAAGGATGAGGACAAGCAGCGTTTTCTGGAACGCATCCACGCCGAAGCGGAAAACATGATTGAGCTGATTCAGCAGATTATGGAGCTTTCGCGGCTGGATGAAAATAAATCAGTCGGCGACTTTGGTGACGTTGACCTGTATGCCATGGCGCAGAACATTGCTGCGCGCTTAAAATACAAGGCCGATAAACGCGGCATCACGCTTGACATTGCGGGCAGCAATGCCGTTGTCTGCGGCGTGCAGTCCGTTTTGAGCGAAGTGGTGTACAACCTTGTCGATAACGCCATTAAGTACAACAAGGATAACGGCAGCGTCAGCGTAAAAGTTACGGATGGCGCGGACGAAGTGACCGTCAGCGTAAGCGATACCGGCATCGGCATCGGCGCTGCGGACCGCGAGCGTGTTTTTGAACGCTTTTACCGTGCGGATAAGAGCCACAACAAGGAAACCGGCGGCACCGGCCTTGGGCTTTCCATCGTTAAACACGGCGTGCTTTACCACAAAGGCCGCGTTGATTTAGAGAGCGAGCTGGGCAAAGGTACAACCATAACCATTGTGCTGCCCAAAAAGAAACAATAACGCAATACCCTTACAATAAATTGTACTTTTTTATTTGCGCCTGCATTTGCCGGCGCTTTTCTTTTTGGTTGACAATTAAACCAATTGTTGTATATAATTTTGTGGTAGTTAAAATAATGGAGGTATTTCCCGTGAAAAGAATTTTAGTTGTTTTAAGCATGATGGTAATGCTGGTTGCCTGCTCCGCGCAGATTGCCGGTGCGGAAAAAGTTAAATGGCAGGCGCCCGATTTTAAATTTGGCGCAGTAACCGCCGTTGAAGTTGAAAGCATCAACATGCACCAGCCGACCTATGATAATTTTGTTACCGAAAACGGCGCTGAAAGCAAGGTTGAAATCGCTTTGATGGAAGCCTTTGCTAAAGAAAAAGTGCAGTTTACCGCTCCTATCGAAGGTGAAACCGTAAGCAGCACTACCGTTGACCCTTCCAAAGCATTAAAAATAATTGTTAACGTATATGCGCTGGGCAGCCAGTGGGAATGGCAGGAGCCTTACACCGAAACCCGCCACGTTACCCGCCAGACTTCCGTTGTTGACGACAAAGGACATGTAACCAAAGTTTCCATCCCTGATACCGAAACCGTCAACCATCCGCGCAAAAAAATCTACACTGCCCGCGCTGAAATTGAATTTGTTGTTAAAACCGCCGACGGCAGCCGCGTTGTGTACACCATTAACGACAGCCGCGACAACTACGACACCACCGATACCAGCGGCATGCTGAAACGTATTACCCACGAATTTGCCGAAGCAATCACCGAAGATTAAAAAACATTTGCCAAACCGGCAAAATTTGGTTATACTATATTAGTAACTTAATAACAGACTGTTCGGAACCATCCAGTCTATAAACAAAACTACGGGCGATTGCCGCTTGCGGCAGTTATATTGTTATGCAATCCGTCTGTAGCCAGGCGGATTTTTTATTTTACGGAGGCTATGATGAAAGCACTGGTACTTTTAAGCGGCGGCGTGGACAGCAGCACCTGCCTGGCGCTGGCTAAAGAAAAATATAAAGACATTGTGGCGCTGGCGCTGTACTACGGGCAGAAGCACAGTAAAGAGCTGGCGGCGGCAGAACAGATAGCGGCGCATTACAACGTGCAGCTTTTAAAGCTGGATTTAACGCCGGTGTTTGCGTTCAGCAACTGCTCGCTCTTAAAGCAGTCAACTGAAGAAATACCACAAAAATCCTACGCCGAACAGCTTGAATGCAGGCACGGCGAAGCGGTAACGACTTATGTGCCGTTCCGTAACGGCGTATTTTTAAGCGTAGCGGCAAGCATCGCGCTGGCGCAAAATTGCAGTGTGGTTTATTATGGCGCGCACGCCGATGACGCTGCTGGCAGTGCTTACCCCGATTGCAGCAGCGACTTTAACAACAAGATGAACGAAGGCATTTACATCGGCAGCGGGCGCAAAGTGCAGCTTGTTGCACCGTTTGTAAAAATGACGAAGAAGGACATTGTGGCGCTGGGTTTACAGCTTGGTGTGCCGTATGAACTTACATGGAGCTGCTATTGCGGTGGTGAAAAACCGTGCGGCAAATGCGGAACCTGCATCGACAGAAAAGCGGCCTTTGCGGCTAACGGCGCAAGCGACCCGCTGGAATATGAGGAGTAAATGATGAAAAACTACACGCAGACACAAAAAGTAACTATCGCGGGCATTGCCATTGCCCTGTATATTGTAATAATGATGTGCACGCAGACTTTTGCCTTCGGGCAGTATCAGGTGCGTATTGCCACGGCTATGTACGGTTTAAGCGCCATCTTTCCGTTTTTAATTGTGCCGTTTGGCGTTGCCAATGTCATAAGCAATACGCTTATGGGCGGGCTTGGTCCTTTGGATATGATTGGCGGCGGCATCGTCGGCATTTTAACAACATCCGTTATCGTGCTTGCCAAACGCTTCGGCTGCGGCAACTGGTGCATTTTGCTGGCGATAACTCTCATCCCCGGGTTGGGCGTGCCGGTGTGGCTTTCCATCATTCTGGATTTGCCGTACTGGCTTTTGGCATCCACCATTGTGGTGGGGCAGTTTGTTTGCGGGCTTGCCGGCATGGCGCTGGTAACCGCGCTTGAAAAAACGTTCGCCGTCAGCGTTGCGGCAGAAAGGAAATAAACATGACATCAGGAAGAAGCAAAGAAGAATTACAAGGCGTTGGCCTTTTGGGGCATAAAACCGATTACCCGACCGATTACGCACCGCAGGTTTTAGAGGCGTTTGTCAACAAGCATCCCGGCAACGATTATTTTGTTAAATTTAACTGCCCGGAATTTACCAGCCTGTGCCCGATGACGGGCCAGCCGGATTTTGCGACGATTTATATCTCTTACGTGCCGGATATGAAACTTGTGGAAAGCAAATCGCTGAAACTGTATCTGTTCAGTTTCCGCAACCACGGCGACTTCCACGAAGACTGCGTAAACATTATTATGAAGGATTTAATTAAACTGATGGAGCCCAAGTACATCGAAGTGTGGGGCAAATTTACTCCGCGCGGCGGCCTTGCCATTGACCCTTACGCCAACTACGGCAAGCCCGGTACCGAATGGGAGCAGGTAGCAAAACACCGCCTGCAATACCACGATATGAACCCGGAAATTGTAAATTACAGAAAGTAAGTAACTGAATATTTAAACTAAATTTTACAGGTTGAAGGCAGTTTTTGCCTTCAACTTTTTTGTTTTGCACTTCTTTTTTTGTGTGATATGTGCTACAATATTTATAAATAAGGTACTCTTATTTGTTTTGTTTAGAGACCGTGGGACTTAAAAAGGACCACGAGGGACAAAACGTGTTTGGTGGAGTTTATGGACAGCATAATTAATTTACAAAAGAAGATTGTTCCGGAGCTGACAGACCTTTTGGTGCTGCGCTATCAGATTTTGCGCCAGGTCAGCCACGAACATCCGATAGGCAGGCGTGCTTTGGCGGCAAGGCTTGGGCTAAGCGAAAGGGTTTTGCGTGCCCAGGTGGATTTTTTGAAAGGCTGCGGGCTGCTTGTTTTTTCTTCGTCCGGCATGACGGTGACGGAAGAAGGCATGGACATTTTAAAAGAGCTTGCCGATTATGTGCGCAAGCTGCAGGGGCTTAATTCGCTGGAGCAGCTTTTGTGCGCCAAACTGAATATCGGCAGTGTGGTTATCATTCCGGGCGATTCCGACCAGGAGGAAGTTGTTAAGCGCGAAATCGGCCGTGCGGCGGCGCGTATTTTAAGCAGGCTGCTGAGTGACGGCAAAAAGCACATTGTCGCTGTCAGCGGCGGCACTACCATGGCAGCGCTGGCGGCCAATATCAGCGGCAGCCACCCGCAGACGGTTGTTGTGCCTGCGCGCGGCGGTTTGGGTGATAACGTGGAATTGCAGGCTAACACCATTGCCACGGTGTTGGCGCAGCGCATGGGCGCATCGTACCGGCAGCTGTATGTGCCGGACAGCGTCAGCGAGGAAATTTTAAACAGCATTCTTGCCGAAGATACCGGCGTTAAAGCCGTTGTCGATATTATCAAGCAGGCGGATATCCTCGTCCACGGCGTTGGGCAGGCTTCCGTTATGGCAAGGCATCGCCGCATGGCGCCGGAATTTATAAAAAAACTGCTGGATGAAGGTGCGGTAGGCGAGGCATTTGGCCAGTACTGCGCGCTGGACGGCAAGCAGGTTTACATGACCAATAACGCCGGTCTGATGTTGCAGGATTTGCCGAAAATCGGCACTGTTATCGGAGTTGCCGGCGGACGCAGCAAGGCGGAGGCGATTTTGTCCGTTATCCGCGCGTCGCGGCAGGATATTCTGGTTACCGACGAAGCAGCGGCACATTACATTGCCGACATGCTTGAAGATTAAGTTATTACGCACTTTGGTGCAAGCAATAAACTTTATATATTTTAAAGGAGGATTTTATTATGACAAAAGTAGGTATCAATGGTTTTGGCCGTATCGGCCGCAATGTTTTCCGTGCTGCATTCAACAATCCCGAGGTTGAGATTGTTGCCGTAAACGACCTTACCGATGCAGCAACCCTTGCACACCTTTTGAAATATGACTCCATCCATGGCACTTTTGACCATGACGTTACTGCCGAAGGCGATTACCTTGTAGTTGACGGCAAAAAAGTTAAAGTTCTGGCGCAGACCGACCCGGCTAAACTGCCTTGGGGCGAACTTGGTGTAGAAATCGTTGTTGAATCCACCGGCCGCTTCACCGAAGGCGCTAAAGCCAAAGCACATCTGGAAGCAGGCGCTAAAAAAGTAATAATCTCCGCACCGGCGAAAGGCGAAGATATTACCATTGTTATGGGCGTTAATGAAGATAAATACGAAGCAGACAAACACAACATTATTTCCAACGCTTCCTGCACCACCAACTGCCTTGCTCCGTTCACCAAAGTGCTGCTGGAAAATTTCGGCATTGAATACGGCCTGATGACCACTGTTCATTCCTACACCAACGACCAGCGCATCCTTGACCTGCCGCATAAAGACCTGCGCCGTGCACGTGCTGCCGCACAGTCCATTATTCCGACCACTACCGGCGCTGCTAAAGCGGTATCCCTGGTTCTGCCGGAAGTTAAAGGCAAACTGAACGGTTTTGCAATGCGCGTTCCTACTCCGAACGTTTCCATTACCGACCTGACCGTAACCCTCGGCAAAGACACCACCGTTGAAGAAATCAACGCTGCGCTGAAAAAAGCTGCCGAAGGCGAACTGAAAGGCATTATGGGCTACAACGAACTGCCGCTGGTATCCCGCGATTACAACGGCTGCCCGCTCAGCTCTATCGTTGACGGCCTTTCCACCATGATGGTTGGCCCGCGCATGGCTAAAGTTGTTGCCTGGTATGACAATGAATGGGGTTACAGCAACCGCGTTGTTGACCTGGCTTGCTACATTGCATCCAAAGGCCTGTAAGAGGGTGGCGTAATGGATAAAAAAACATTATGCGATTTAGAGCTTAACGGAAAAAAAGTCCTCGTGCGCGTTGATTACAACGTGCCGATGGATGCCGAAGGCAATATTACCGACGATACCCGTATGACCGCATCACTGGATACTTTGCATTATCTTTTGGAGCAGGGCGCTGCCGTTATTTTAATGGCGCACCTTGGCCGCCCCAAAGGCGAGGTAAACAAAAAATATTCGCTGGAGCCGGTTGCCGCACATTTAAGCAAGCTGCTTGACATGCCGGTAGCCTTTGCGCATGACTGCATCGGCGCTGAAGCCGAAAAAATGGCAGCGGCGTTAAAACCGGGCGAAGTTTTGATGCTGGAAAACCTGCGCTTCCATAAGGAAGAAGAAAAGAACGATTTAGGTTTTGCGGAAAAACTGGCTTTGTTGGCCGATTGTTATGTCAACGACGGTTTCGGCGTGTCGCACCGCGCCCATGCTTCCGTTGAAGGCGTAACGCACTTTTTGCCGGCAGCCGCAGGCTTTTTGCTGGAAAAAGAAATCAAATTCATCGGCCGCGCCGTTACCAACCCGCTGCATCCGTATGCGGCGATTATCGGCGGCGCAAAAGTTTCCGATAAAATCGGCGTAATTGAAAACCTGCTGGATAAGGTTGACGTGCTGCTCATCGGCGGCGGCATGGCTAACACCTTCCTTGCCGCGCAGGGCTATAAAATGGGTAAATCCCTTGTGGAAGAAGACAAGCTGGATTTAGCCCGCAGCCTGCTGGAAAAAGCAGCCAAAAATAATGTAAAAATGCTGCTGCCGGTTGATTTGGTAATGGCATCCGCCTTTGCGGCTGACGCCGATACCAAAATTGAACGCGTGGACAGCCTGACGCAGGATTATATGGCGCTGGACATCGGTCCGGAAAGCCGCCTGCAATATGAAGCTGCTTTGCAGGGTGCCAAGATGATTGTGTGGAACGGCCCGATGGGCGTGTTTGAAATGGACGCTTTTGCGCATGGCACCGAGGCGGTTGCCGAAGCGGTTGCCAAAAGCAAGGCTATCAGCATTGTCGGCGGCGGTGACAGTGTTGCCGCTATTGAAAAGACCGGCCTTGCTTCCAAAATCAGCCACATCAGCACCGGCGGCGGCGCAAGCCTTGAATATCTGGAAGGCAAAGTGCTGCCGGGCATTGCCGCGCTGGACGACCTGCGCCGCAAAATGGTGGCAGGCAACTGGAAAATGTACAAAACTGTTGGCGAAGCCGTGGAACTGGCAGAAGCCATTGTTGAAGAAACCAACGGCACGCTGAACGAAGTTGTAATCTTCACGCCGTTTACGGCACTGGAAACTGTTGCGGATGCTATCGACGGCAAACATGTCGGCTATGGAGCGCAGGACCTTTTCTGGGAAGATGAAGGCGCTTATACAGGAGCTGTCAGCGGCAAAATGATTGCCGATATCTGCGCTGAATATGTAATTGTCGGCCATTCCGAACGCCGCACTTTGTTCGGTGATAACGAAGTGGCCGTTGCCAAAAAACTGCGCGCTGCGTACAGAAACGGTTTGAAACCTGTTTTGTGCGTGGGCGAAAACGCAGAAGAACGTGCGGAAGGCAAAACCTCGCGCAAAATCAGTATGCAGCTGCAAAGCGCCTTGAAGGGCATTACTGCCGAAGAAGCAGAAAGCATGGTTGTTGCTTACGAGCCTTTGTGGGCAATCGGCAGCGGCAATGCGGCTACGGCGGCAGATGCGCAGGAGGTTGCCGTTTTAATCCGCAGCAAGATAGAAAAAATCTTTTCGGAAGAAGTTGCCCGCAAGGTACGCATTTTGTACGGCGGCAGTGTAACCGAAAAGAATGCGGCCGATTTTGTACAGGGCGAAATTGACGGTGTACTGGTCGGCGGCGCCAGCCTGAAGCCGGAAAGCTTCAGCGCTATTGTGCGCAGTGTGTGAGGAAACCATGAAACCTTTAATGCTTATGATTTTAGACGGCTGGGGCATTGCCCCGGCCGGGCCTTATAATGCGGCCAAAACGGCACAGACGCCGCAGCTTGCCAAATTGTTCCAAACCTATCCGCATACGCGGCTTTTGGCATCCGGCAACGCGGTTGGCCTGCCGGAAGGGCAGATGGGCAACAGCGAAGTAGGGCATTTGAACATCGGCGCGGGGCGCATTGTTTACCAGGAACTGACGCGCATTACCAAAGCCTGCGGCGAAGGCACGCTGCTTGAAAACAAAGCGCTGCTGGACTGCATGGCAAGCGTAAAGCAAAGTGGCGGCGCATTGCATTTAATGGGCCTTTTAAGCGACGGCGGCGTACACAGCCATGAAAAGCATTTGTGGGCGCTTTTAAAAATGGCAAAAGCCCAGGGGCTGACTAAAGTTTATGTGCATGCCTTTTTAGATGGACGCGACGTTGGCCCCAGCACGGCGCTGACATATGTTGAGCGTTTGGAAAAAGTAATGGCGGAAACCGGCTGCGGCGAAATTGCAACGGTCAGCGGGCGCTATTACGCAATGGACCGCGATAAACGCTGGGAGCGCACGCAAAAGGCTTACGCCGCCCTGACGCAGCACGCGGGCAAAACCTTTGCCACGGCTGCCGCAGGCATTGAAGTAAGCTATGCCGCAGGCAAGACGGACGAATTTGTTGAGCCGTTTGTTGTGAAAACAAAAGCTGACAGCCGTGTAAAAGACGGCGACGGCATTATTTTTTATAACTTCCGCCCAGACAGGGCAAGGCAGCTGACGCGCGCCTTTACCGATGATGATTTTGCCGGTTTTGCGCGTACCAAATTAAACATCAGCTTTGTGTGCATGACGCAGTATGATGTTACGATTAACGCAGCCGTAGCCTTCCCGCCGGAAAGCTTAACCAATACTTTGGGCGAGGTGCTGGCGCGGCACAAACTGCATCAGCTGCGCATCGCCGAAACGGAAAAATATGCACATGTAACCTTCTTTTTTAACGGCGGCGTGGAAGAACCCAATCCGTTGGAGGATAGGGTGCTGATACCTTCGCCGAAGGTTGCGACTTATGACTTGCAGCCGGAGATGAGCGCTTACGAAGTGACGGACAAGCTGCTGGCACTGTTGGACGAAAATAAATACGATGTTATTATTTTAAATTTTGCCAACCCCGATATGGTTGGGCATACCGGTGTAATGCAAGCGGCTGTAAAGGCAATGGAAGCCGTCGATGCCTGTGCCGGTAAAATTGCAGATAAAGTGCTGAAGCTTGGCGGTGCGGTGTGCATTACGGCGGATCACGGCAACCTTGAGCGTATGTACGACGAAGAAGCCGGGCAGCCTTACACGGCGCATACCACCAATCCCGTACCGTTTTTGCTCGTCAGTGCTACTAAACACAAACTGCACGAAGGCATTTTAGCAGATATCGCCCCCACGATGCTGGAGCTTCTGGGCATTACCCAGCCGGTAGAAATGACGGGGCACAGCCTGATAGAACACTAATTTTAACACGAGGTGAATTACTGATGGCAATGATTACCGAAGTTTACGCAAGAGAGATTCTCGACTCCCGCGGCAACCCGACCGTTGAAGTTGAAGTATGGCTGGAAGACGGTTCTGTCGGCCGCGCTGCCGTACCTTCCGGCGCTTCCACCGGCGTACACGAAGCAGTTGAACTGCGCGACGGCGATAAAGAACGTTACTGCGGCAAAGGCGTTTGCAATGCGGTTGATAATGTCAACGATGTTATCGCCGAAGCATTAATCGGCCTTGAGGCCACCCGCCAGACCGAAATTGACGAAATGCTCATCCGTCTGGACGGCACGCCGAACAAAGGCAGACTTGGTGCTAACGCAGTGCTGGGCGTTTCCATGGCAGTTGCCAAAGCGGCAGCTAACAGCTGCGGACTGCCGCTGTATCTGTACCTTGGCGGCGTTGCTGCGCAGGAGCTGCCCGTGCCGATGATGAACATTTTAAACGGCGGCCAGCATGCAGATAACAACGTAGATATTCAGGAGTTCATGATTATGCCGGTAGGTGCTAAAACCTTCAGCGAATGCCTGCGCATGAACGTGGAAATTTATCATACCTTAAAATCCCTGCTGAAAGAAAAAGGCCTTGGCACCGGTTTGGGTGACGAAGGCGGCTTTGCGCCGGATTTGAAATCCAACGAGGAAGCCATTGCCGTTATTTTGGAAGCCGTTGAAAAAGCAGGCTACAAACCCGGCAAGGACATTGTTATGGCGCTGGACGTTGCCAGCAGCGAATTTTATGAAGACGGCAAATACAACATGGCAGGCGAAGGCGTTGTTAAAACCAGCGATGAAATGATTGATTACCTTGCCGCTTTGTGCAAAAAATACCCGATTGTTTCCATCGAAGACGGCCTTGCCGAAGACGATTGGGAAGGATGGAAAAAACTTACAGCCAAACTCGGTAAAAAAGTTCAGCTTGTCGGCGACGACCTGTTTGTTACCAACGAAGAACGTCTGAAACAGGGCATTGAAAAGAAAGTCGGCAATGCTATTCTTATCAAAGTTAACCAGATTGGCACGCTGACCGAAACCTTCCGCGCTATCGAAACCGCAAAACGCGCAGGCTATACCTGCATTATCTCCCACCGCAGCGGCGAAACCGAAGATACCACGCTGGCTGATATCGCGGTTGCCGTTAACGCAGGCCAGATTAAAACCGGCGCACCGGCAAGAACTGACCGTGTGGCTAAATACAACCAGCTGCTGCGTATCGAAGAAGACCTCGGCGCGGCTGCCAAATATAAAGGTATGGACGTATTCTACAACATCAACAAATAATTGGGGCGCATAAAATGGATTTTGGTTTTGACCCGTTAAAATACAAATACCCTTCGCGCCGCAGCGTAATGTACGGCACAAAGGGCATGGTTTGCAGCAGCCAGCCGCTGGCAGCACAGGCCGGGCTGGATATGATTAAAAAAGGCGGCAACGCTATTGACGCAGCCATTGCTACCGCCATTGCGCTGACGGTTGTGGAGCCGACCAGCAACGGGCTGGGCAGCGACGCTTTTGCGCAGGTGTGGGTTGACGGCAAACTGTACGGCTTAAACGGCAGCGGTTACGCACCGGCACGGCTCACGCCGGATTGCCCTGCTTTAAAAGGCAAAACGGAAATGCCGGAACGCGGCTGGGAATCCGTTGACGTTCCGGGCGCTGTATCTGCCTGGGCAGAGCTGCATAAACGCTTTGGCAAGCTGCCTTTTGCCGATTTGTTTGCACCTGCCATTGAATATGCCGAAAACGGCTATCCGGTATCGCCGGTTATCAGCCGCTTGTGGCACAATGCGCTGTCTGTTTTTGAACCTTACAAAAATAATGAAGCCTTTAAAGCGTGGTTTGATACCTTTACCGTTGACGGCAAAACACCGGCGGCAGGTACTGTTGCCAAACTGCCGCACCATGCCAAAACCTTGCGGTTGATTGCCGGAAGCTACGGCGAAACATTTTACCGCGGTGAAGTGGCAGACGCTATCGACAAGTTTTCGCAGGCAACTGGCGGTTATATCCGCAAAAGCGATTTGGCGGATTACCGTGCGGAGTGGGTAGAACCAATCAGCATTGATTACCACGGCTACCGTGTGTGGGAGCTTCCGCCTAACGGGCACGGCATTGTGGCTTTAATGGCGCTGAATATTTTGAAGGGCTTTGCGCACGACAGTAAGGACTGCGTGGAAAACCTGCACCATGAAATTGAAGCAATGAAGCTGGCTTACGCTGACGGGCGCAAATACGTTGCCGACCCGCGTTATATGAAGGCGCAGGTTAAAGAGCTTTTGAGCGACGAATATACGGCGCAGCGCCGCGCGCTGATTGGCGAGCAGGCACTGCTGCCGAAGCCTGGCAATACTTTCTGCGGCGGTACGGTTTACCTGTGCACGGCCGACGGCGACGGAAACATGGTTTCGTATATCCAGAGTAATTTTCAGGGCTTCGGCAGCGGCATAGTTGTGCCGGGCTACGGCATTGCCTTTAACGACAGGGCGTCCGGCTTTACGCTGGACCCGCAGCACGACGATTACCTTGTGCCGCTGAAAAAACCGTACCATACAATTATACCTGGCTTTTTGACAAAGGACGGCAAAGCTGTTGGCCCGTTTGGCGTAATGGGAGGTTATATGCAGCCGCAGGGTCATTTGCAGGTTATGCACAACGTCATAGATTTTGGCATGAACCTGCAGGAAGCGCTGGACTGCCCGCGCTGGCAGTGGGTTGAAGGCAAGAAGGTTATGATTGAAGCGGGCGTCGGGCAGGAGATTATCGACGGACTGCGCGCACGCGGGCATGAACTGATTGTAACCGATGACTTCATCGACTTTGGACGAGGCCAGATGATTTGGTGCAGCGACGACGGCGTACTTGCCGGCGCAACCGAACCCCGCGCCGACGGCATGGTTGCCGTGTGGTAAAAACTTAACAAACAAAAATTAAAACCGGGTACTGCGTAAGCAGGCCCGGTTTTTGTGTGTTCTTGGATATTTTGGTTGTTGGTTTTTTATCATCCGAACTGGTTGCGGTAGGGGTCGCTTTTGCCCCAGCACAAAAATACAAGGGAAATAAGCGAAACGAGCGGAATCATCAGACCGACAAGCACGAGAAAGGTTTTGACCCAGTTAAGGCCGATATCGTGGCAGCGCCTTACTGCCAGCGACATTTGCGGAATGATGAACACGGAAGATACCGCCGATAACAGCGGCATGCCGAGAAAACCGCCGAGATAGAAAAAGCCGTACATCAGAAGGAAAACGACGATGTATCTTTTGATAAACGGCTGCTTTTCCAGTCTGCCGTTAAAGGTTAAAAAATCCTGAATAAGTTTAACGCTGTCCATTATGTCATCTCCGTATAAAAATTTCTATAAATATTGTAGCTTACAAGCGCCGCCCTGTCAAAGTTTTTAGCAAGACAATATTTGCAAAATATGATAAAATAAAGTATTAAGATTTTTGGAACGGGTGATTATGTGCATTTAAAATCTTTTTCGGCATACGGCTTCAAATCCTTTGCCGACAGAATAGAGCTTGATTTCGGCAGCGGCATAACGGCGATTGTCGGCCCTAACGGCAGCGGCAAAAGCAACATCTCCGACGCTGTGCGCTGGGTGCTGGGCGAACAGAGCGCCAAATATCTGCGCGGCAGCAAAATGGAAGACGTTATTTTCAGCGGCAGCAGTAAACGCAGGGCGCTGGGCGTGGCGGAAGTAACGCTTAATTTTGACAACAGCGACCACCGCCTGGGACTGGATTTTGACGAGGTAAGCATTACGCGCCGCGTTTTCCGCGATGGCGACAGCGAATACGCCATTAACAAAAAGAACTGCCGCCTGAAGGATATTATTGACTTGTTTGCCGATACCGGTCTGGGCAAGGGCTCTCTTTCCATCATCGGGCAGAACAAAATTGACGAGATTTTAAACAGCAGGCCGGAGGAGCGCCGCACTTTGTTTGAAGAAGCGGCCGGCATTGTAAAATACCGCCTGCGCAAAAAGGATGCGGCACGCCGTTTGGACGACACGGCGGCAAACCTGACGCGCATTAACGATATTAAATGCGAGGTTGAATCGCAGCTTGAGCCGTTGAAAGAAGCGGCTGCCAAAACGGAACAGTACAATGTGCTGGCTGGTGAGCTGCGTATCTGCCGTTTAACGCAGTTTGTGCGCAAGGTTGACGTGCTGACGCAGGCACGTGAGCAGCAGGCAGAAAAGGACGCCGCACTGGAGCGTGAGGTTGCTGAAAGCGCAGCCGCCGCAGGCAAGGCGCAGGCTTTGTGTGCGCAGTTGCAGCAGGAAGCAGACGCATTAAGCGAAAGCTACAATAAATTACAGGACGACATTAAAGCCAAAGAAACGGCGCTGGAAAAAGTGCGCGGGCAGAGCGCCGTGCTGGAAGAACGTATTTTGCAGAGCCAAAAGGCAGGCCAGCGCCTGACACAGCAGAACGAAAAGCTGGAGCAGCAGGTGGAAGGGCTGGAAAAACAGTTTGCCGCCTTAACGGATGAATACGACGTTTTGGAGCAGAAGCAGACAGCCGCGCAGCTTCTGGTAAATAAATTAACAACTGAACAGCAGCAGAAAGAAACGCTGGTGCAGGAGGCGCAGCAACAGGCAGAAGGCTTGAAGGACGCAGCCTTTGACACCATGCGCAAAATGGTTGACCTGCGCAATAAAATCCGCACGCTGGAGCAGGAACAGGAACAGCGTATGCGCAGGCGCGATGCTTTGAAAAAGAACATAGAAGAAACCGAAAACGAACTGGCGCGCCGCGATGCGGAATACCGCGAATTGCAGGGCGCACAGGCGGATTTAGAAAACAACGTGGAACTGGCACAGCGCAGCAGCAGTGAGCTGGCGCAGAAGATTGCGGCAGAAAATAAAGTGCTTAACGGCGTGCGCAAGCAGTATAACGACTGTCAGCGTAGAATATCGGCGTTGGAAAGCCGACAGAACGTTCTTAACAATATGCAGAAAGCCTACGAAGGCTTCGGCTTTGGTGTTAAGGCTGTTATCCGTGCGCAGGAAGCGTGGAGCGGCAAGGTGCTGGGCGTCGCTGCCGAACTCATCAGCGTGGGCGCTGAATATGTTACGGCGGTTGAAACGGCGCTCGGTGCGGCGGCGCAGAACATCGTCATGCAGGACGCGGAAGCCGCCAAAGCAGCCATTAATTACTTAAAACAGCATAAATCCGGCAGGGCAACCTTTTTGCCGCTGGATACCATAAAAACCTATCCGCGTAAGGCGGAGGACGAACAGCTGAAAAAGCTGCCCGGCGTGGTTGGCTTTGCCGATGAATTGGTAAGCTGCCAGCCGGAAGTTGAAAAAGTATTTAAATTTTTGCTGGGGCGCGTGCTGATTGCCGAAAACATGGACGCGGCACTGTCGGCGGCGCGTAAGAGCGGTTTCCGCCTGCGCGCAGTTACATTGCAGGGCGACGTTGTCAATGCGGGCGGCTCGCTGACTGGTGGTAGCAGACAGCAGAAGGAAGCAGGCTTCCTGTCGCGCACCAGAGAAATTGAAGAACTTGAGCAGCAGGAACGAACTTTGCACAAAGAACTGCTGGGCTATCAGGAGCAGGCCGAAAGCGCGGAAGATGTTTTGAAGGGCTATGCGCAGAAGGAAAACGCCTTAAAGGCGGAGCTGCAAAAATATGCCGTGCGCCGTGCGGAACTGACATCGGCGTTAAGCCGCGCGGAAGCGGAAAAACAGCGCCTTGCCCAGCATTTGGAAGTGCTTTTGGATGACAGAAGCGCCATCGGGCAGGAATACATGGCGGCGCGTGAAGACTTGCAGGCTTTAAAACCGCAGCTTGCCGAAATTGAAAAGCAGGATACGGAAAGCAAGAGCCATTTAGACGCGCTGCAGAAAAAAATGCAGGCGGAAACGAGCGAGCTGGAAAGCATCCGCCGCCGTTTGCAGGACGCGCGCGTGGAAAGCGAAGCGACAACCGCAAAAACCACGATGATGGCAGAGCGCATGCATCAGCTGGACGGCGAAATGGAACGTTTGCAGCGTGAAGTGCTGGCTAACGAAAACGAGCAGCAGAACCTTGAAAACGCTATCGCTGAAAGCACGGCGAAAAAAGCGGAACTGGCGCAGCGCACGGAAGATTTGATGGGCGAACTGAGCGCCATCAGCGGCGGCAGGGAAGAATTTACCGCGCAGCGCATTGCCATTGCCGGTAAGCAGGAGGCGGCGGCTCTGGCTCTGGCGTCGGCGCAGAAAGCGCTGGAGGACGCCGAAAAGAAACGCAACCAGGCGGCACTGGAAAGTGTTAAGCAGAATGCTGAATATGAGCATGTGCTTGACCAGCTGCAAAACGATTACGGCCTGACTTTGGAAGAAGCGCATGCCGAAACTTTGCTGGACGCAAGCGATAACGCCTTGCGCAGGCAGGAATTGAGCCTGCAAAGGCGAATTGATGAACTTGGGCCTGTTAACACGGCAGCGATTGAGCAGTACGCCGCAGTTAAAGAACGCTATGAATTTTTGCAGAAGCAGTATGACGACCTTGCCGAAGCCAAAAATAATCTTGAAAGCGTTATCAGCGAGATAAACAGCGGCATGAGCAGGCGTTTTAAAGAGGCTTTTGCCAAAATAAACCTGTATTTTTCGGAATGCTACGTTAAATTGTTCGGTGGCGGTACGGCTTATTTAAAACTTACCGACCCGTCCGATGTTTTGAATAGCGGCATTGATATTGAAGTGCAGCCGCCCGGCAAAAAACTGCAAAGCCTGTTTTTGTTAAGCGGCGGCGAAAGGGCGCTGACGGTAATCGCCCTGTTGTTTGCGCTGTTAAGCTACAGCCCCGCGCCGTTCTGTATTCTGGACGAAATTGACGCGGCGCTGGACGAAGCCAACGTAGACCGCTTTGCCAAATTTTTATCGGCCTATGCCGAAAACACGCAGTTTATTGTAATTACCCACCGCAAAGGCACTATGGAAGCCGCGCACGTGCTGCACGGCGTGACCATGGAAGAATCCGGTGTTTCCAAATTGTTATCAGTAAAACTTACGGAAAAGGAGTAGCAAGATGGGATTTTTTGAACGATTGAAGGACGGCCTGCAAAAGACCCGCAAAAACTTTACCGAGCGCATTGAGGTTCTGGTCGGCATGTCCGCCGAGATTGACGATGATTTTCTGGACGAGCTGGAAATGATTTTGTTAAGCGCTGATGTGGGCGCAAAAACCACCGAAAAGCTGATTGGCGCTGTGCGCCAGGCTGCGCGCAAAAAAGAAATTAACGGCACCGAGGACGTTGTGCCGTTCCTTAAAAAATATCTGGTTGACATGCTGACTGACGAAGGGCAGCGTACCCGCCTCAGCGGTTCGCCGACGGTTATTCTGGTGGTCGGTGTTAACGGCGTGGGCAAAACAACAACCATCGGTAAGCTGGCCAACTATTTCCACCTGTTCAACCACAAGGTTATGATTGCCGCTGCCGATACCTTCCGTGCCGCTGCTGCCGAACAGCTGGAAATCTGGGGGCAGCGCGCAGGCTGCGACGTTATCAAACACGCGGAAGGCGCAGACCCGGCAGCCGTTGTGTACGATGCCATGAAAGCAGCCATCGCCCGCAAGGCGGATATTTTGTTTATTGATACCGCCGGGCGTTTGCACAACAAAGCCAATTTAATGAATGAACTGGAAAAAATCCACCGCGTAATTAAGCGTGAAGAACCGGGCGCGCCGCACGAAACCTTTCTGGTGCTGGACGCTACCACTGGGCAGAACGCCATTACGCAGGCCAAAGTGTTTACCGAAACCGCCAATGTTACCGGCGTTGTGCTGACAAAACTTGACGGCACTGCCAAAGGCGGCGTGGTTATCGCTATCCGTGAAGAACTGGGGCTGCCGGTTAAATGGATTGGCGTCGGCGAAGGCATTATGGATTTCCGCCCGTTTGAGCCGGAAAAATTTGTTGACGCATTATTTAACACTGACAAGTAAAAACACTTGACAGGCTGCTTTGCTTTAGGTATAATACATACGTTGACTTGATTAAGAAGGTACGGTTACGCTATGCAGATTGACAGTTTTCAGCAGAGAATACGCCTCGGCAGGCTGTATGATATTTACGGCCCGCTTTTAACGGCAAAGCAGCAAAGCTGCATGGAATTATATTTCTGCGATGACCTGTCGCTGGCGGAAATTGCCGCAGAGCTTGATGTATCACGGCAGGCCGTGCATGATTTAATCCACCGTGTGGAGCAGCTTTTGGAACGCTATGAAGCCAAAATGAAGCTGCTGGAGCGCGAGGAAAAACAGGAGCGCCTGCACTCCGAAGCGCGCAGGCTGCTTGATGAATATACACAAACCGAAGATAAAGAGTTACTTAACAGGTTAAAAAATCTTTTAACGGATTTTGAAACCGAAGGCAGGTAAAAATGGCTTTTGAAAATTTGTCTGAACGCCTTCAGGGCGCTATCAGAATGTTCCGCAACAGCGGCAAGATAACTGAAGACGATTTAAAAGCGCCGCTGCGCGAAGTGCGTATGGCACTTCTGGAAGCGGACGTTAACTTTAAGGTAGTTAAAGATTTTGTTGCCACTATCCGCGAGCGCGCCGTTGGCGAAATTGTCAACGAAGGTTTAACGCCGGGGCAGCAGATTATTAAAATAGTTAATGAGGAGCTGACCCAGCTTCTGGGCGGCACGCAAAGCAAGCTGGCTGTTTCGCCGAAGCCGCCGACGGTAATTATGCTCGTCGGTTTGCAGGGCGCAGGTAAAACCACCACCGCCGGCAAGCTGGCCAACATGCTGCGCAAAAAGGGCAAACACCCCATGCTGGTGGCAGGCGACGTTTACCGCCCGGCTGCTATCAAGCAATTGCAGGTTTTGGGTGACCAGCTCAACATCCCCGTATTTACAATGGGTGACCAGGTATCGCCTGTGGAAATTGCCAAACAAGCAATGGCAAAAGCCCACAGCATGAACTACGATACCGTCATTATAGATACCGCAGGCCGACTGCACATCAACGAAGAGCTGATGGGCGAGCTGCGGAACATTAAAGCGGCGGTAAACCCGCATGAAATTCTGCTTGTTGTAGACGCTATGACCGGCCAGGACGCAGTAACGGTTGCCGAAAGCTTCAACAACGACCTTGGCATCGACGGTTTGATTGTAACCAAACTCGACGGCGATGCCAGAGGCGGTGCGGTGCTTTCCGTAAAAGCGGTAACAGGCCGTCCGGTAAAATTCGTCGGCATGGGCGAAAAGCTTGATGCACTCGAACCCTTCTATCCGGACCGCATGGCTTCGCGAATCCTCGGCATGGGCGATATCCTGACGTTTATCGAAAAGGTACAGTCCACCACCGACATGGCCAAAGCACTGGAAATGGAAAAGAAGTTGCGTAAAAACGAGTTTACGCTGGAACAGTTCCTTGACCAGATGCAGCAGATTAAAAAACTCGGCCCGCTGGAAAATATCCTCGGCATGATTCCCGGCATGGCCGCTGGAAAATATCCTCGGCATGATTCCCGGCATGGGCGGCATTGCCCAGAAGCTGAAGGAATCCGATGTGAACGAAAAAGAATTTGCCCACATCGAAGCCATCATCCAGTCGATGACCGTAAAAGAACGCCGCAACCCGGAAATTATCAACGGCAGCAGGCGTAAACGTATCGCCGCAGGCAGCGGCACCCGCGTACAGGATGTTAACCGTCTTTTGAAAAAATTTGAAGAAAGCAAAAAGATGATGAAACAGATGCGCGGCATGGCTAAGTTTGCTTCAAAAGGCGGCTTCAAGCTTCCTTTTATGCACTAATAAATTATTAAATCCATTTGGAGGAGGTGAAACTAAAATGGCAGTAAAAATCCGTTTGAAACGTATGGGCGCTAAAAAAGCTCCGTTCTATCGTATTGTTGTTGCAGACGCACGTTCTCCGCGTGACGGCCGTATCATTGAAAGCATCGGTTACTACGATTCCACCACTGAACCGGCTAACGTAAAAATTGATGAAGAAAAAGCTATCGATTGGATGAACAAAGGCGCACAGCCGACCGATACCGTTAAAAACCTGTTCAGCAAAGGTGGTATCATGAAAAAATATGCTGAATCTAAAGCAAAATGAAATGAGGCGTGATTGACATGAAAGAATTGGTAGAAGTTATGGCCAAGTCTTTGGTCAGCAATCCGTCTGCAGTAGTAGTGGAGGAGGAAACCACCGGTACAACCACGGTTCTCCGCCTCCATGTTGCTCCTGAAGATATGGGCAAGGTTATCGGCAAACAGGGCCGCATTGCCAAGGCAATCCGAACTGTTATGAAAGCCGTTGCTACCCGCGAGAATGTAAAAGTGATTGTAGAGATCGTCTAAAGGATGGGCTGATAATGGATAAAATGTTTGTCAGGGTGCCTGTTGCCGTTAAAGCAAAGGTAACCGAAGATTTAAAATTGAAAATTATTGGCGATGTCCAAGAAACTATAAAGAAGATGGATCTGGAACTTGAACATTTTGAATTCCAGGCTAAAAAAGCTCTTGCCCAGGCTGCCGGTGATTTAAGCGTGCTGCCGGCGCTGCGCAGCCAGATTGATGCTGAAAGAAGCAAACGCCAGGCTGCCAAGGCTGAAGCGGAAGCAAGGCTGAAACGTGCGCAGGATTTGGAAATCGGCGCAGAAATCGGCCACGGCACCTTGGAACGTACCGTTGAAGTAACCATCGGTACCGACCTTGACGCTCTTGCAAGAGCAGAAATCCTTACCGAAGACGGCAAAATCATTGCCTTCCGCGACTAATGGATAAACAAATTTGTATTGGAACAATCGTCGCTCCGCACGGTGTGCGGGGCGATATTCGTATATTGCCTCAAACGGAACATCCGGAGCAGTTTCTTGACCTGGATTACCTGCTTTTGGATGACGGGCGCACGCTGCATCTGACAAATGCCCGTTTTCACAAAAGAATGGCGCTGGTAAAGTGCCGCGAGGTCAATAATATGAACGAAGCTGAATTACTGCGCGGCAAAAAGGTTTTTATCCGCACGGAAGATTTGCCGGAACTTGAAGAAGGCGAGTTTTACGTTGCCGACCTTTTGGGCTGCAAGGTTATTGATACCGCAGGCGCGGAAATCGGCGAGCTGAAAGACGTTATCAGCACCGGCAGCAACGACGTATATGTGGTTGCAACTGCCGGAGGCAAAGAGCTTTTAGTGCCGGCGCTTAAACAGCACGTTAAGGAAATTAACCCGGAAGAACGCCGCATTGTGGTGGAACTGCCGGAATGGGTTGATGAAAAATGAAATTTTTGTTTGTAACCCTGTTCCCGGAGCTGATTGAGCAGGTTTGTGCTTACAGTATCGTTGGGCGCGGCATTGAAGCCGGCCTGCTTTCTGTAAGCTGCATCAACCCGCGAGATTTTACGCACGACAAGCACCGCACGGTGGATGATTCTCCCTTCGGCGGCGGCGCAGGCATGGTGCTTAAACCGGAGCCTTTTGTTGCCGCTATCCGCAAGGCGAAGGAAGAATTGCCCGAAGCGCGCGTAATTGCCCTTTGCCCCGGCGGCAGAACCTTAAAGCAAAACATTGTTGAAGATTACGCCCATGCCGGGAAGGATTTGATTTTTGTTTGCGGGCATTACGAAGGCTTTGACGAGCGCATTTTTAACTGGGTGGATGAAAAACTTTCCGTCGGCGATTATGTTCTGACCGGCGGCGAGCTGCCCGCGCTGATGGTAATGGACGCAGTGGCAAGGTTCATTCCCGGCGTGCTGGGCAAAATGGCCAGTGCCGAAGAAGATTCCTTTTCGACCGGTTTGTTGGAATATCCGCAGTATACCCGACCCGTGGAGTTTGAAGGCTTAACCGTGCCGGAAGTTCTGCGCGGCGGCAATCATGCGCTGATTGCCAGATGGCGGCGCAAACAGTCGCTTAAAGCAACGTATCTGCACCGGCCAGATTTGCTGCCGGAAAAATTTGACAAGGCAGACGCTAAACTTATGGCAGAGATAAAAGCGGAACTGGCTGGTGAAGAAAATGGCTGATTTATTTGTCGGGCTTGTGCATTACCCTATTTATAACAAGCGCATGCAGGTTATCGCCACGGCGGTAACGAATTTTGATATTCACGATATCGCCCGCACAGCGCGTACCTACGACGTTAAAAAATATTTTTTAATTCATCCGCATAACGCGCAGAAGGAAATTATACAAAAAATCATCGGCTACTGGCAGCACGGTTTTGGGCGTGTTTATAACCCGGACCGCAGCGAAGCGCTGGACCGCGTGGCGTATGTTGCGGATATTGCCGCAGCTATTGACGAAGTGCGCAAAATGACCGGCAAAGAACCGATAACCGTAACAACCGATGCGCGTGTTTACCCCAATACTATCAGCTACCAGAAGGCACGCGGCATGCTGCAAAACGGCGACAGGCCGCTTTTGGTATTGTTCGGCACCGGCTTTGGCATGGAAAAAGAAACCATGGCCGCTTTTGATTATATTTTAGAGCCGGTTTACGGCCCCAGCAATTATAACCACCTGTGCGTGCGCAGCGCTGTTGCGATTATCCTTGACCGCCTGGCGGGCGAAGCGTGGTGGCAAAAATAATTTGCAAAAACATTTGCAAATTAAGGCAGGCTATGATATAATAGCCTCTGTGTAAAACGGACGGTCCGCTGTGAAGTGTTCGCACATGAACGTCTATGATTGAGGAGGAAATTATGAACATTATTGAAGTTTTGGAACAAGAACAGCTTCGTTCCGACATCCCTGATTTTCGTGCAGGCGACACTGTAAAAGTTTATGTAAAGGTAGTTGAAGGCAGCCGTGAACGCGTTCAGATGTTTGAAGGCGTTGTTATTGCCCGCAGCGGCGGCGGTGTCCGTGAAACCTTTACCGTACGCCGTGTATCCTATGGCGTAGGCGTTGAAAGAACTTTCCCGCTGCACAGCCCCAGAATTGATAAAATCGAAGTTGCACGCCGTGGCGTAGTTCGCCGTGCAAAACTCTACTATCTGCGTAACCTCACCGGTAAAGCAGCTCGTATCCGCGAACGCAGATAACAGATTTAAAACCGAAACACAAAAGCACCTCATACGAAAGTATGGGGTGCTTTTTTATTGCGTGGTAGTTGTAAATTAGCTTGTATCTTTACAGGTTTATATTTTTCTGTTATCATAATAAAGCAAATGTGCTGCCATAACGGTAGGCGGTTAGCCCTCCAACGGAGGGACTGTGACCCTCCGATAAATAGAAATCCGGCTTGCCGGAAATGCTATGAAGGAGGGGATAACGTGAACGTTTTTGAATTGTTAACCATAATCGGTTATACAATAGCGGTCTTTAGCCTTGGTTATTCCCTTGGTAAGGATATATCGCATAAAAACAAGTAACAACCGCCACGTCTGCAAAACTGAGCGGTTGTTACTTTGTCAATAACCATTAAATTTTGCGGCTAACCGTCTATCGGCAGCCATTTGTATTTCTATAATTATTATAACAAACAAAACCAAAAAGTCAAATAAAGTAAAAGAGCCTTACACATTTGTGTAAGGCTCTTTTTTTATGCTGCTTTACGGCAGTAAATAACGCTGCGGCGTGTTTTGCGGTGCAGCAGCGGATGGTAAAAAACGCATAAACGAATATCGCCGTTTGGTTTAACAGGCACTTGTGGCAAAGCAATAAAAATTACGGGCTTATGATTTTGTTTTGGCAAAAAAACAGTCCTTTCTTTATCAGTTTTGTCCGCTTAATTGTGGCCACGCAAAAGCGACGTGAAAATGATTATAACTGAAAATAAAAATTTTGGCAAGCCCTTTGACGGAAAAATTTAACAGTTTTTTAAAAACGCCATAAATAACTTAACACGCCGCCGTAAACATGCGGATTGCCGCTAAACTGCGCAGCCAACGGACACTGCCGGTAGGGAAAAGTAATCAAGACCAGAAAAAGTTTGACTTACGCTAACCAAAATGTCTTGATGGGGGGGAAGTGTGTGGTATAATTGCAGTATAGAGATAGAGGACGCTTTATCTCTGCAAAATTGGCAAAGTTAAACCTGCAAACTGCCTGCAAAGCGTACACCGCGGTAACGCTTCGGACAGCTTACAGAAAACTATTTAAAGGCGTGCGCTTTTAAATAAGCAAACGGGAAAGGTGATAAGGATGGCTAAAAACAAAAAATCTAAAATTTTAGCAATGGCATTATGCGCAAGTGTAATGACCGGTATTTATGCTAGTCCGGTAATGGCGGCAGAGTTGAAGGTTGAGCTGGATGGACAGGGAATAGTTGCCACTGAAAATGTGTCTCCTGGTATAACTGAAGAACATGAAGTAACTGGTACGTTAACTATAACTGAATCTGCTCTTACTACTGCTCTGACTGGTACAGATTTAACTTTAGATTCTGTAACAGCTAATACAATTAGCACTACTGGTAACACTTCAGTAGGTGGTACTTTGACAACTACTGGTAACACTTCAGTAGGTGGTAATTTGACAGCTACTGGTAACACTTCAGTAGGTGGTACTTTGACAGCTACTGGTGCTGCTAACCTTAATGGCGGCTTGACTGTAAACGGCGAAACCACTCTTGCAAATACTACAGTAAACGGCACTTTGAATGCAGGTGCAACCACTGTTGACAGCCTGACTGTTGGCGGCAACATCAATACCGATGGCGTAATTAATGCAGGTGGTGGCACTATTGGCGATGTAACTATGAGCGATGGCAACATCAATACCGATGGTGTAATTAAT